>JAVEUP010000038.1:0-50280 GCA_034005525.1 Thermoguttaceae bacterium
AAAGAACTGCTTGACACCCTGATCCGCTTGACCGCTGAGAAACCCGCCGCCTAGCCCCTCGCTCTGGTTGTTTTTCACCGGGATTCTGGTGTGATAGGGCTTGCCCCGCATGGAGCCGTGGTCAGTGAGCTAAGCCGGCACGGCTCAACCAAACTACATCTCCCCTGCACGCTGCCGCCGCCTCCGGCGGCGGCAGCGTGCAGGGGAGATAGGGAGCCGCGGCGCCGTTTTAGCCGACTGACCACCGCTCCAGGCCGGGCAAGCCGGCCGGTGGCGGCCACGGACTGTGTACAACAAGGAGGGACGTTGCCCCCGGTTGGGCAAACTCAGCCCTTTCGGCGCACTTTCCAGCCTGCCAGAAAGACTTGCCGCACACGGAGCCGGCGCACTCTTGACGCCCCGTGGCGGCTCTGCTAAGGTAGAGGGAGTTTGTGCATCCGTAACCGTTCAGCGGTCGGAGTCACGGGTTGTTTTCTTCGCTGCCTGCGCAACCCACCGTCGCTGCCGTGCTGGAACATCACCCCTGCCCGCCTTTCTCATTTGGAGCCCGCCATGATTCGCCCATTCCGTTCAACTCGCCGACAGTTCCTTGGCCAAACGATTGCATCCGGACTGACCGCCGCAGCCGCGCCGCTGATTGGCCAACGCGTTGCCTCGGCCGCCGACGAATCGCCGAAGCTTCCTCGATGGCAGATCGGCTGCTGGACCCGCCCGTGGGCGAAGGAAGATTACCGCGTGGCCATGGACAATACCGCCGAGGCCGGCTACAAGTTCATCGCCTTGACGGGAGCCAAGACCCGCACCGGGCGAGTGATTGCGCCCGATACCACGCTGGAAGAGTCGCAGCAAGTCGGCGAGGAGGCTCGGAAACGCGGGCTGCAAATCACGTCCGTCTACGGCGGCGGCCTGCCGCTGGACAAGGGGCCGGAAAGCCTGCGGAAGATGGTCGACAACTGCGCCGCTGCCGGCGGACAGTCGGTTGTGATCGCCCATTTGGGAAACGAGGAAACCACCGGGCAATACTGCAAGTCGATCGCCGAGTGCTGTGACTATGCCGCCGGCAAGTCGGTCAGCATCCTGCTGAAGCCTCACGGCGGCATGATGGGCAGCGGGCTTCTATGCCGGGAAGCTCTGCAAAGGATCGGCCACCCGAATTGCTCGCTCATGTACGATCCGGGCAATATCTACTTCTATTCCGACGGGGCGCTGAATCCGGTCGAGGACGCAGACGCACTCGACGGGCTGGTTACGGCCATGTCGGTCAAGGACTACCTGCCTCCTAAGAACGTCGCGCTGACGCCGGGAACCGGGCAGGTCGACTTCCCCGCGTTGATGAAGCGGCTCTACAAGGGCGGTTTCACGCACGGCCCCCTGGCCGTCGAGATGGTCGCGCCCGGCGACCTGGCCCACACGCTCCAAGAGGCAAAGCGAGCACGGCAGTTCGTCGAAGAGTTGGTCGCGTCGGTCGGTTGATTGGGCTTCCGGTGGGCGGGGCCGGATGGCCGGTAGCATCGAAAAGATGTTTGCATTGCGCGTTCGTCACCGGCGCAATCGCAAGACAGTATGCTGGAAGGTCGACCTTGAAGGGTCCGCCACCCTCATCGTCTCCCGGCCCGCCGGCCAAGAACTTCCCACCGGGGACCGGGAGTAGAACGCTTCCGTCCTTGCGATGGACGACCGGTTGCGCTTCGGAGCGGGTAAGTATCCGGCGCGCGCGCTCGGCAGCCGCCGCATTGGGTAAGCCAGATACCTCGGCCAACAGAGCAATGACCGCCGGGTCGTGGCAATTTCTTTCGAGAGCATCAAGGGCAGTACGTCGCCGCATCACTCCTATAATAGGAAAGGTGGCCCGGAGGTCCCGTTTCCATTTCTCCAGAAGTTCTGTTTCTATCACTCTCGCTCCTCCTAGCGGTCAGCGTTTCACCGCGCTCCGAACCACATGCAAAGTTGACGTGGTCCCGGGCATCGTCGTATTCTCGGTGATTGCCTTGGCCACCTCAAACACGTCCGTTACGAGACAAATACCGGTGAACGCCAGGCCACGGCGAAGTCCGGGTTTCCGGTCGCGGCAAGCTGCCGCCGCTCTATTCTCCGCGAAGCTTCAGCCCCATCATTCTAAGCTTGTCGCGCACCTCGTTCAGGCTGGTTACACCAAAGTTCTTGCATCCGAGCAGGTCGTCGCCCGTCCGGCGAATCAACTCGGCCAGTGTGTTGATACCGAGTTTCATCATGCATTTGCGGCCCCTTACCGAAAGGTTCAAGTCGCCGATGGGCTTGTTCAGTACCGCCTGCTCCTCCGGGCTGAGTGCCTCGTGTTCGAGCACGTCGGTGACATGCCGGTCGGGCGCGAACTGCCCGAGATGCAGTCCCCGGCCGCGGAGCATGTCTCTGATTTCCGTCAGGCTTGTCTCGCCGAAGTTTTTGCTGGCCAGCAGTTCGGCCTCGGTGCGGCGGCAAAGGTCGCCGAGCGTCGTCACGCCCATCTTCCGCAGACAGTTCCGGCTACGGACCGACAGCTCGAAATCGGTCACGGGAATACTGAGCACTTGGCTCATCCGGTCGCGTGTCTTCTGCGCCTGTTCGTCGTAGTACTGATCGATCGAGGCCTGCGTGTCCCTCAGGAACAACCTTGCCCGGGCATGGTCGGGGAAAGCGTCCAGTATGCGCTGGAAGCACCGGGCCGCCTGATCGTACTGCTCGTGGTCTTCGTATAGAATGCCGAGGTTCAGCAGGGACCCGACGTGGGCCGGGAAGCGGTCGGCGGCCTTTCTGTAAAGCTCCATCGCGACGGTATCGTTGCCATGGCGGTCGTTTTCGACGGCAAGGCCGAACAGCGCAGCGGGATGGTCCGGGTCGGCCGCGACCGCCCGCTCGTAAAGGGCGACAACCTCGCCCGAATTCCTTCCCAGGACCGCGATGGTGGCTGCCCGTTGGGACAGGTACTCCGCTGTTTGCTCCACGGCTCCGGAAAGCGAATCGAGTACTTTCAGTGCGGCTCGCGCCTCGCCGGCGCACCGCAAGGTCTCTGCCTTGCCCAGGGCGCAGTCGTCGGCGTCGTAACCAGCCCTCCTGGCCGCCTTCCAACTCTTGATCGATTCATCGAAACGCTGCCGCGCCGCATAGGCCTTGGCCAGGTGGAAGTGGGCCAGCGCGCCGCCGTCGCCCCTCTGCAAGACCTCAATCGCCGCGTAGTAGCGCCCGAGCAAATACAGGCAAACTCCCAGGCGCACGAAGGATGCAGGACTTGGACTCTCTCGCTTCTGAAGCTCGGCAACCGCGTCGCGCAAGCTCCGGAAACCAGCCGGATCGTGGGCAATTACCTTCCGCAACCCGGCAACCTCACAGGGACCGAATGACCTGTCACACAGGACTATTTGCCTTAAGTCGACAACGTCCGTTTCCGCCATGGAACAAACTCCTATGCACCATGCCGTGCGTGGGCCACTTAACAACAAGTTCGTACGGCTACCATTCCACTTCAATGTGATTGATGATCTCTTCCGCGCCCTCCAACTCCATCACCGCTTCCTGGGCATGTTGCTTAAGATAGTAGGACGGGAGTTGACCACGAAGGATGAGCACGCCTTCGTGAAAGTGGCATGTAACCTGCCGGAGTTGCAAATAACAACTGCGCCGGAGACGCTCGCGGGCCGCCTCGGCTACGGCGGGACGGTCGGGCCTGCAATAAGCCGCTCGATGTGAATCGACCATTGGATGCCCTCCTTGTTCATGCATTTCCAACTGATTGTATGCCTTCCGTTAACAAAGGCAAGGTGATCCACCCAAAGAGCTAGATTTGTGTTCCGGATTTCAGCTTCAATGAGACGAAGTGCAGCGTTTACTACACGGGCTAACGTATCCTAGCTCTAACGTGGGATTGTTTGCGATGTTATCAAAGCCATAATCAGGACTGCCGTAGGAGTCTCTTTGTCGTCTCTGAACTTATGTCGCTCTCCCGAGCCCAGGAGAAGAACGGTGTCATGAGCAAACTGGCGACTCTGGTTACCTGCAATGACCGGCAACGACTCGGTACGATGCTCCAAAGAGCCTATGCCGTGGCGTTCGACCCACGGGATCAGGTGCAGCGATTCGAGATGAAGTTGGATCATGCGCACGCAGTTGACGAAGGGGATATTCCACCCGATGTTGTGACGATGCACTCGACGGTGGAAATCATCGATCTCGAATCGGATGAGTTGGAGACCTACACGCTTGTCTATCCCGAGGAGGCAGATATTGTCCGCAATCGGATTTCGATCCTCGCGCCTCTTGGACAAGCCATTTTTGGGCACGCCGTGGGCGAGCTTGTGACCGTGGCGACACCCAGTGGGGAGCGATGGATCAAGATCGCGGCGTTGTGCTTCCAGCCGGAACGCGATTCCCACAGATCATCCGGAACCGATGCGCATTCCCGGGATGCAAGAGGCCATGGGCGAGTCGCAAAACCTGACGGAAGGCAAGAACACCATGGAATCACCTCCTGACCGGAAGAAAGCCCGGCGCGATGTCTCCGATCGGCAGTCGGGACTTGACGAACTGCGGACCAAGCTGGAAGCCGCTCAAGCCAAGCTGGAAGCCGAGGCCGAGGCCCAGGCCGAAGCGGAAGGTGCCCGGGTCGAGGGGCTCGTGGGGCAAGTTCGGCTGTGTGAGGAGTTCTTGGGCCTGCCGCCCCGGCCCGCGGAGCAACTCGAAGCCATGCCGGCGGACGAACTGGAACGGTTGGCCGCCCGACTGCGGCGACTCAAGAATGGCTAGGCGATGTCCTCGGTCGGCAGGATGACCATTCCCACCTGTTCGATCTCGCCACCCGCGCTCACGCTCCGGACGTGCAGCGCGATCGGTCCGAATTGCACCATGCTGCCCGGCTGAACCTGTTGCGGTTCGAGGCGGCTGCGGAGCGCCTCGGCTAGCGTCCATTCGGGTCGGACCTTCATCTCGATGTCGTACGCTTCTTCCAATTCCCCGACTCGCACGTTCGGGCGCAGGGGAAACTCGGTCAGCCGGGGAATCGCATCGCGGTCGCCTTCGGTTTCTGAGAACACCTGGGTGACCAGTGGGAGGATTTCCCGGCGTAGCACAAGGATGGCATGATCGCCCGCTTCGATGCGGGTCTTGCCATGCGGTGGAATGACTTGATGCTGGCGGACGATCAGTGCGATGACGGCCCCTTCGGGAAGGGCCAGTTCGCGCACCAATCGGCCCGCGGCCCGCGAATTGGCTCCCACGGCGTAATCGACCACCTCCCCCTCAACGTCTCTAAGCGACATGATCTCCAGCCTGACAGGGGAGGCCGGCTCAGCCGGTCGCTCCAGGCCGAGCCATCGTGCCAACACCGGCAGGGTCCATCCCTGGACGAGCGCCGAGAGCACCACGACGAAGAAGACCACGTCGAACAGTAGCTGCGCCTGCGGAATGCCGGCCAGCAGGGGGAAGGTCGCCAGGGTGATGGGCACCGCACCCTTAAGACCGACCCACGAGAGAAACAGCAGTTCGCGCCGGTTGAAGCGGAACCACGGCAGCGTCAGTGCCACCGAGACGGGCCGCGCTATCAGAATGAGCACTAGGCCGATGAGCAAACCCTGCAAGCTCACCGCCACGAGGCGGCTCGGGAAACTCAACAGCCCCAGCACAACGAACATCACAATCTGAGCCAGCCAGGCGGAAGCATCGTGGAACAGCCGGATGCCGCGCTGCAACACCAGCCGGCTGTTGCCGATCACAATGCCGGCCAGGTACACCGCCAGGAAGCCGCTTCCTCCTATCCAACTGGCCAGCCCGAACGCGAGCAGGCCGAACGCCGTGACGAGCACGGGATACAGCCCGGCGGCGTCGAGGTTGATGCGGTTGACCGCCCGAACAGCAAGGTACCCCAGCGCCACCCCGACCAAGGCCCCGAGCAGCATTTGCGATACGAACAGGCCCAGCAACCCCGGCCCGAAGACCATCCTTCCAGTAAGGAGTTCGATGCAGCCGATTGTCAGAAAGATGGCCATGGGATCGTTCGAGGCGCTTTCCACCTCCAAGGTTGCGGCAAGCCGTTTGGGCAGCGTAATCCCGCCATGCCGCAGGATGGAGAACACCGCGGCCGCGTCGGTCGAGCCGACGATGCTACCCAACAGCAGACCCTCCAGCAGGGAAAGCCGAAGAATCCATGCGGCTGCGAAACCGGTCAATAGAGCAGTGCCAAGAACGCCGATCGTCGCCAGCAGGAGGGACGGTCGCCAGACGGCACGAATTGCCGTCACGGGAGTCCCCAGCCCGCCGTCAAACAGGATGATCGCCAGCGCCAGCGTGCCGACACCGTATGCCAACTCGTAGTTCTCGAACGCGATGCCGCCAATTCCTTCCTCGCCGGCGAGCATTCCCAGCACGAGGAACAAGACCAGCACCGGAAGCCCCAGCCGGGCCGACAACTTGCTCGAAGCGATGCCCAGCAGCAGCAGGAGCCCGGTCAGGAGAATAAGCGTATCAATCAGCGTCATACGGCGGTCTTTTTCTTTCCGGGTCGCGTCGATCGGGAGATCCAGTATAGCGATTAAGCCGCAGTCCGTCACCTGGCTGCGAACGAAACAAGCTGGCCCGGATTGTTCATATAGGGTGGGAAATGTCGCGTAAGTCCTTGGTGGGCCTGCGCAAGCCACGCCCGGGGTGGTTTGCACGTCGTGCGCAGGAAGCAGGCCCGGCCAAACGACCGAAGGCCCACCAGGATCTTGGCTTGCTTGTCACCACCCTACATCGTCACAAATGATCCGGGCCGGCCCCATTCTCACAGGCGCAGCAGTCGAGCCATTGGACAGACTACCCGGTGTGACGCGAAAACTCGGATGGTCCCCCGGGAACGGTTACGACGCGGATGGCCGCCGCGCCGTCAAGCGGACAGCGGTGTCCGCAAACGCCGCAGCCGGTGCAGGACGATTCGACCACGAAGGGGCGGAACTCGCCCGGACCCGTTCGCCGAAGCTCGATGGCCCGATATTCCGGAGGGCATGCGTCGAGGCAGATCGTGCAACGGTCGCCCGATGCCCACGGCAGGCAGCGGGAATGGTCGATCTCGGCCAGACCGATCGGCGCAGCGGCCTTCTCTTCGGCAGAGATGCGGGCAATCGCCCCGGTGCTGCACGCCTCGCCGCACGCGGTGCAGTCGGGCAGGCACGGACCCTGCCGCGGCACGAGCTGCGGGGCGAAGGCCGCATCGAGCCGGGCGAAAGAAAGCTGTGGCAGCAGGCCCTCCGTCGGACAAACCGCCACACATGCAGCTCAAACCGCCACGCCACCGATACCGTCAGGGCGACAAACCCGGCCAGAAAGGCCGCCTGTACTCCGGCTCGCAGCCAAGTCAGTGGGGATTGATGGTCCATGTGCGTCTAGAAGAAAATCGCGGGCCGGTAGCCCTGGATTTCGACGTTCGTCAGCCCCTCCGCCTCGGCCACCGCGACGGCTTCTTGATACTCTTCGCGCATGATTCGGCGGGCAATGTCGGGGAATTCGTTGGCCCGATAGGTGGGCGTGTACTGCGACATGAGGTTCACGTAAGTATCCTTCGGCAGATTCTTCGCGATCCATTGCAGCACGTCGGCGGTGCCGCCGACGTTGTTCGGCATCACCAGGTACCGGATGATCAGCCCCCGGCGCAACAGACCGTCGTCGCCGGGCCGGGCGACGCCTACCTGGCGATTCATTTCAAGTAGTGCCGCCTGGGTAAGTTGCGGGTAGATACTTGTGGAGGTGTACCGCTCGCCGGCTTCCGATTCCAGGTAGGTTGTGTCGGGCGGGACGCAGGTCGAGTATTTCGCCGCCATGTCGCCGCAAGCGTACTTGAAGTCGGCCAGGTAGATGTCGACCACGCCGTCGAGCATCGCCAGGATTTCCATGTTCTCCCAGCCGCACGTGTTGTACACCAGCGGCAAGGTGAAGCCCTTGGCAACGGCCCGGTCGAGCGCCAGCACGATGTAG
Source organism: Thermoguttaceae bacterium (assembly GCA_034005525.1). Taxonomy (GTDB): domain Bacteria; phylum Planctomycetota; class Planctomycetia; order Pirellulales; family Thermoguttaceae; genus PWXP01. The sequence goes on from JAVEUP010000038.1 coordinate 7,954, forward strand.
GGCGAATAGTGGCTCGGCGTCACAACGTTCAGGTTATGGCAGCCCATTTCCTGGAGTTCGAGCATCATGTTCGCCAGGTCGTCGAGGGTGCGTTTCCTGCCGTGACCCAACAGGCTGATTTCGTAATTGATGCAGAAGACGCATCGCAGGCCGCAGTGGCTGAAGAACACGGTGCCGGACCCGCCCTTCCCAACCAGCGGCGGCTCCTCGCCGAAATGCGGATGGTGGGACGAGATGACCAGATCGGCGCCGGCCTGGCAGAAGCCCTTCTCGCCGGCCGGCCGGTCGACCCCGCACGTGCGAGGGCACAGCTTGCACGGCGCCATGCGTTTCCAAAGTGCTTCGCCCCGTTCCTTCAGTTGGCCGCGCCGATGCAGTCGCACATATCCCGGAACCGAGTCGTCTTCGTCTTCTTCGACTTCGTGTTTCGCCTGCCGGCCGGGCTTAGGATCGGGGCCGGCCGGTGCGCATCGGGCGCTGAACCAGGCCAGAGGAGCAACCACGCTTCCCAAACCGGCACAATGCTCCATAAATGTCCTTCGCGAACGGGTCTTCATCGCACATGTCCCCCTGGTGCGAACGGAAAGGGTTTCGGAACCCTGGTCCAGCGGTACTCGGTCTTGCCATCGGCATCGAGCAGGTGGAGTTCGGTGTCGGTAAGAACAAGGAGTTTCTCATCGGCCCGATCGCCCATCAGGTTCACGACGAAACGCACCTTGTCGGCCGGCTCGCCGTCGACGATAACCCTCGTCATGACGCCGTCGGCAAGCTGCCAGCGGAGGTTGAAGTTCAGGACGGGTGTGAACAGCCTTGCGTTAAGCCCTTCGAGTTCGCATACCATGGTGGCCGTGCCGTCGTCGCGCAGCGTCATGGTCCGCCGGCCCTGGTAGTTGTCCTGCCACGTGCCGAGAATACGCCGGTGGTCGTCGGTCAGGTCGAGTGGTTCGCCGGGCGGCGGTGCGAGTGCCGCGGGTGGGTCCGGCACCGGAGCTTCTGTGCTCGGCGGGGGTGTGGCGACGCGTCCCGCCGCCAGCCACATCGCCGCTGCGCCGAAGGCAATCAGCGACATTCCGACGGTAAGTGTCAACAGTCGTTGCATCGCATCGTTGGTCAGCGGGCTTCCGGCGAGGTCGTCACGATAATACGGTCGCGGAAGTACTTCCGGGCGACACGGACCACGTCGTCCAGGGTGACCGACTCGATGCGCTCGTCGAACGAGCGGTCGTAGTCGTACCCCAGTCCGTAGAGTTCGTCAAGGGCCGCTTGCAGGGCCTGCTGTTCGATGGTGGTATTCTCTTGCGCGTGCAGCGCGATGATCATCTGCTGCGCCTTGCGGAACTCGTCTTCCGAAATCTGGCCGCCGACCGCCCGTTCGACGTTCGCGGAAATGCGAGACAGGACCTCATCGACCTGGCTGGGCTGCGTTTGTGCCAGGATGGCGAAGTAACCCGGCGCGGGACCGGAAATCTGGAATGCGTGCACGTAATACACCAGCCCGGCGCCGCGCAGCTCGTTGTGCAGCCATCCACCCGGGTAGCTGTAGCCCGACATGATCGCATCGAGGACCGTCAGCGCGGCATGGTCTTCCCGCTCGAGAATACTGGTTCCCGGATAACCGACCAGCACCATGCCGGTGTCCTTGGCGGTTTGCTTGTGGCGGACGATGGGCTCGGTGATCTGGTTGGGGCGCCGGAAGTCGATGGGCTGGAAGCCGGCCGCCGGCCGCAAGGAACCGAAATGCCGCTGGACCTGCCCCAGTGCCTCATCGATCTCGATGTCGCCGAAGACGGTCAGGATCATGTTCTCAGGCACGAAGTAAGCAGCGTGGTACGCGCGCAGGTCGGCGGGGGTCAAACGTTCGACCGTCTCGCGCTTGCCATCCTGGAGCAAGTGATAGGGCGAACCGGCCGGCAGGCTGTCGTAGAACACCTCGAACGCCTCAGCCTGCGGATTGTCGGCCCGGCGGTCGATGGCGCCGAGGGTCAGCGTTTGCACCTTGACGAACTCATCGTCGGGAAACGTCGGACGGGTAACGCATTCGGCGAAGACCTCGATCGCACGACCGAAATCGTCGCGCAGGACGGTGGCCGAGCCGTACACGGTGTTGCGGCCCGCCCGCGTGGTCAGCCGGCCGCCGATCGAGTCGAAGTAGTCGGCGATTTCTCTTGCATTCCGCGAGGGGGTTCCCTTGTCGAGCATGGCACCGACCAGGGCCGCGCGGCCGGCCGTTTCCGGCGTATCGACCAAAGCGGCTCCAAGGGAGAACGCCTGAATGTTGACCAGCGGGAGGTGGGTATGGCGTTTGAGAAGCACGCGGAGGCCGTTTTCGAGCCGGACCAGCCGTACTTCGTCCTCGTGGCCGGCAGCGGTGTCGAGTTCGCCCTTCGGCGTCCCGCCCGGGGGAGTGATCATCACGCGGTTGAGCCGCTCGGGCACGAAGTAGCGGCGGGCCACGTCGCGAATTTGCTCCGCGGTAACCTCCTGAATGGCCTCGACATAGTGCTTGTCGAACAGCGGGTCGTCGGTGGACAGGTAGTTGCGTCCCAGGCTATCGGCCGCCTGTTGGACTGTCTGCGAGCCGAACACCAGTTCGGCCGCCTTCTGCTTCTTGGCCTTAGCCAGTTCGTCGGGGCTGACCAACTCGTCGCGCAAACGGTAGACCGCCTGGAGTATCTCGTCGGAAGCCTCCTGCCACGTTCCGGGTTGGGCACTGGCGAAAACCGCAAAGAACCCGCGGGCGAAGTGCGGCGTGTAGCTGGCCGACCCGACGGAAAGCACGAGCGGCTTCTCGTACTTCAAGCGTTGGGCGAGCCGCGAGCTTTCACCCTCGGCCAGGATGTACGCAGCCACGTCGAGGGCATAGAGGTCGGGATGGGTAAGCTCGACCGTTGGCCAGGCCAGGACGAGATCGTACCCCGTACCGTCCATTTCGCGAACGGCCTCTCGGGGAGCGAGCTGCTCCGGCTCGACAGGCATGGTCGCCAGGGTCTCGGCGCCGCGCGGGGTGGTTGCCCACTGTTGGGCAACGTGGTCCATGACCGCCTGCGTATCGACCGCGCCCACGACGACGAACACCTGGTTATTCGGCACGTACCGCTGCCGGTAGAACTCGATAATCGCCTCGTTGGTCGTCTGGTTCAAGACGTCGAGGTACCCGATAACCGGGTGCCGGATCGGGTGAAGCGTGTAGACAGTCTGGCTGAGCAGGTTCCACTGCACGCGGCGGCGATGGACCTCGCCGTCGGCCAGTTCCTGCCGGATCACGCGCAACTCGCGGTCGAACTCGTCGGGGTTGAACGCGCAGTGCTGCATGGAGTCGGCCAGGAGTCCGATGGCCTCCATGACGTTCCTTGCGGGGCAGTCGATGAAGTATCCTGTCAAGTGCGTCGACGTGAAGGCGTTCGTGGCTCCGCCGAAGGTGTCGATGATCTGCTCGATCTCCTGCTCCGACCGCTTGGTGGTCGTGCCGCCGGAGACGACGTGTTCGAGCACGTGGCTTAGGCCGGCGCCGAGGTGTTCGCCCTCGAAGGCGCTGCCGGTGTTCCTGACGAAGCACCGGACCGTCGCCACCGGGGCCACGTGGTTCTCCTGAACAATGACGGTCAGTCCATTATCCAGGGTGGCCAGCGTGACCTGGTCCGGGAGCCGCCGGATGCTCGTGTAACGACGGGAGGGCGGCTCCGTTTCGTCTGAGACGGCGGCGACGGCATCTCCAGCAGAGGCCGGCTGTCCCGATGCAGTACCCGAAATGGACGTCGTCGCTATCGCAAGTGGCATGAAACATCCCAGAACTACATCTCTGATATCCATCTGCATGACCTCGCTCGCTTTCTGGCCTACATAGCCCGGATTATTCATGCAGGGTGGGACAAGTCCGCGCAAGTCCCTGGTGGGCCTGCGCAAGCCATGCTGGGGTGGTCTGCACGCCGTGCGCTGGAAGCAGGCCCGTTCAGGCGACCGAAGGCCCACCAAGATACTGGCTTGCTTGTCACCACCCTACATCGTCTCGCTTTCTGGCCAACATAGGGCCGAATTGGTTTGCTTTTCCTTCATTGTAGGCCGGCGGGCCATTCTGCCAACGCCAGCCGCCCCCACGGCGGGGGCGAACGACCTATTTTCATGGGAAAACGGTGTCTCCTGCCGCTCGTTTTCATGCCCTCACACGCCGGTCCTGCAAATCCACCCGAATTGGCGGTCATTTTGCCCTCGCAATCCCCCCAGACGCCACAGACCCATCCGGTTTCGCGACGCCCCGAGGAACCCTGTCATATACTTTACTTCAGATACACGTTTTCGCAGGAACTCGTTGCCAAGTAGCCGTTCACAGGACGTTGGGGCAGTGCGTACTGTTCGCCACACGCGAAGGGGACAGTTCCCCGTAGACGGTTACGTGACTGGGTCACTCCCATGCCGATAGCCGAAGCGAACGATTCCGTCCAACTGGAGGGTCTGGCCGAGATTCTGGCCGGGCTGGGAGCTGACGCCGGCCATGCCGATGCGCGTGCCCGCCGCCAGGCGGCCATTGTAGCATTCGGCCGGCGGACGATCGCCCGCCCTGCCCTCGCCGTGCTCATGCAGGATGCCGTGGCCTTGGTGGGCGAGATTCTCGGTACGGGCCTGGCGGGCGTTACCGAGGTCACCGATCGCGGGCGAAACATTGTCACCACGGTGGCTTCGATCGACTCAAGCGGGCAGATGACAAATCCCGTCGCGCACCGGGCGCCGCTGAACCCGCTCAGCTCGATGGCCGCGTTCGCCTTGACCATGGCCAACACGGTCGTCACGTCCGACTTGCCCGCCGAGACGGCCTACCAGGACATGTTCTTGCGCAAGCTGGGCGTTCGCAGCGCACTGTGCGTACCGATCCACTTGAATCGGGAGCCCCTGGGCGTCGTGGGCGTCTATTGCTCGGATCAGCGGGATTTCGAGGCCGAAGACATTGGGTTTGCTGAGAGCATTTCGCACCTTCTGGCCGCTACGATCGCCCGCGTTCACGCCGAGGACGAACTGGCCCAGCAACGGCAGTTGGCCCAATCGGTGTTGGACACGGTGGATTCGCTGATCATAACGCTTGACCAGCAAGGCCGCGTGCTCCGCATCAACGGGGCGAGCGAGCAGTTGCTGGGGTTTGAACTTGCCGAGGTGGAAGGGAAGCCCTTTGCGGCAACATTGCTCAAGCCACGGGGCGCTGAGCCGTTTAAGGCGTTTCTTCGCGACGTGCTTGCCGGCCGGGAACCGCGTGGCCTCGACCTCGATTTGGTCACCAAGGACGGCAACTCCTGCCCGGTACGGCTGCGAGGCACACTGCTGGCCGAACAAACCGGCAACCGCGCCACGATCCTGCTCAGCGGAGTCGATCGGACGGAAATCACCCGGCTGGCCGACGAGTTACTCCGGACCCGGGCGCAGGCCGGCAGCGGAGCTGGCGAGTCGGGCGGTCCGGAGTCGCCCGCCGTACCGGAAACTGGTGCGTTCGCACCGTTCCATGCCGTTGGCGCACCCACCAAGGGCCACGAAATGCGTAGCAGCCCACGGCGCACCTACCAATACCGGCAACTCATCGCACCCCTGACCGGCGATCGGCTGCCATCGCGGAACCACTTTTTCGAGGTAGTGTGCGAGGACATCTCGGCCGGCGGCATCTCGTTCTACCTCGACACCCCACCGGACTTCAAACGGGTGGTTGTCGGTCTAGGCCAGCCGCCGCAGTTGAGCTTCTTCATTGCCGAGATTGTCCGTGTCTTGGAGAAGGAAATCGACGGCCAAGAACAGTTTCTCGTCGGCTGCCGCTTCACCGGCCGGATCAGGAAATAACCTGGCGACTGTTCAAGCGCAAAGTCGACGCGCGGCGAGTATATCATCGCATATCCGCGCCGGCGCCTTGACCGCAGGCAGGGGTTGGCCCAATACTGGAGGAGTCGGCAAATATCACAGGACTCTTCCGGGAACGGGAATTCATGCGAATCTTACTAACGGTGATCGTTGCCTTTGCAGTGGGTGTTGGGGCTGGCGTAGGTACGGCCACTTTGCGTTTGCGGAGTTCCGCTTGGGACGGCGACCCCCTCGCTAGCGGGATTCACGGCGGCCGGGCCGGGAGGACGCCAGGGCAGCTGGCGGGCAAGGCGCAGTTCAGTGAACTGGAGTACGATTTCGGTTCGATGGACACGAATGCCGAAGGCAGCCACGACTTCCTGATCACCAACGTCGGCGAAGGTCCTCTGGAGGTCACCGGCGGCGAGACATCCTGCAAATGCGCGCTCAGTGAGATCGAACATGAAGAACTGGCCCCCGGCCAGTCGACCACGGTTACCGTGACGTGGCACGCCGACGGGCGGGTGGGCCCCTATCGGCAGACGGCCACTGTTCTGACGAACGATCCGGAACAGCCACGGGTTACTCTCACCGTGTCGGGGCGGATGACACAGGCGGTGCGCGCGGTGCCCAGGGAATTGGTGTTCAGCCAGCTTACGGTCGGCGAGTCGGCCAATGGCGAAGTTCAACTCTACTGCAACCTCGATAAGCCGTTTGAGGTGTTAAGCTGGGAGTTTTCGGAGGCCGAGGAAGCCCCGTTCTTCGATGTGACCATTGAACCGCTTCCCGAGGAGCAACTCGCTTCCGACCCGGAGGCCAAAAGTGGGGTTCGGGTGGCAGTGACCGTGAAACCGGGCTTGCCCCAAGGGGCCGTTCGCCAGACAATTGTGCTGAAGACCAACCTGGACGAGGTGCCCGAGCTGTCCATCCCGGTGCGGGTTACCCTGAGTGGCGATATTTCCGTGGTTGCCGTTGGGTCGGCCTTTGAAGCCGATCAGAGTGTCCTGATGTTGGGCACGGTCGATGCGTCCGGAGGCGTACGCCGTCAGTTGCTGTTGGTAGTGCGTGGGCAGTACCGCGATAGGGTGGCCTTCGAGCCCGTTCATGTCTTTCCAGACTGGTTGGAAGTGACCGTGGGCGAAACCTCGAAGATCGGCGATGGGGTGGTGACCCAAACCCCGCTTTGGATTGCCATTCCGAAGGATGCCCCTCCCGCCGTTCACCTCGGTTCGGAACAAGGGAAACTCGGGGAGGTGCGGCTTAAGACCAGTCATCCGAAAACCCCCGAATTGAGAATTCGTATTCGCTTCGCCGTCGAGGGCCGGTAGGGCGGGACATGGGAGATAGCGGGGCGGGAATAGCCCGCAGCACACGTTCTTGTCGAGCGCAGGCTCGAAGCGGTTCTTACACCCCATGATGTGAACTCAAGGATGACGAAACAACCCAGCCTGAGTCGTCTTTCGGCCGTTTTCCTCTTGCTTATGGGGCTGACGGCGTTGCTTGGTTGCCCGCGCTCTCAGCCGCCGGCTCCGCAGCCGGAGGCTGAGGCCGTCGGGCAAGCTGCGCCCACCGAAGATGACGCCAATCAGCCGGATACGGCGACCTTATCCGAGCCGGAAGGACTGCCGAAGCCGATCCGCCCGCCCAGCACGTTCCAGGAGCCCGATCCGCCTTCATCGTCCAAGCCGCCGCTTCCGGAAGAGACACTCGCGGAGCAACCGGACCAGTTGCCGATGCCTTCTGACCCGCCGCCGCCTCTGGCGGAGGTTGGGCAACCGCCCCTCGTCGAGAATCCGTTGCGTGTTGGGGAACCACGCACCACAGAACCACACACCATAGAACCGCGCGTTACAGAACCGCGAGTTGAGCAACCGCGCACTGAAGAACCGCCCGCCGAGGTAAGGCCCAGGAAAGGCAAGAAGGGCGGCGACTTCGACCCGATTGCCGTCCACGGGCCCATCTTCGTCGACTGGTCCAAGCCAAAGCTCGCACTTCTAATTACCGGACGCCAGGACGGGTACATGGAACCGTGTGGTTGTGCCGGCCTGGATCGGATGAAAGGTGGTATGAGCCGGCGGCACTCGCTGTTCCGCGAACTCCGGGAGCAACGCGGCTGGCCAACCGTGGGCCTCGACGCGGGCGGCATCGCCCGCGGGTATGGCAAGCAGGCGGAACTGAAGTTCCACATCATGGTCGATGCAATGCGTACCATGAAGTACGATGCCGTCACGCTCGGCGCCGCCGATCTCCGCCTTCCCACCGCCGAACTCGTCGCCGTAGCCGCCAGCACGGGCGATCAGCCCAGCATGTTCCTCTCGGCGAATGTCGGCCTGTTCGGATTCGACGCCGCCCTGATGGCCACGCATCGAGTGATCGAACAGGCCGGCGTGAAGCTAGCCGTCACCGGGGTGTTGGGCGGCGAGTTCCGGAAGGCCATCAACAATCCGGAAATCGAATTGGCCGACGCCGAGGCGGCAATCGAGAAGCTCATGCCGCAGATGGAGCAGGCCGACTTCCAGATTCTGCTCGCCCATGCCACGCTCGCCGAGTCGGAATCGCTCGCGCGCCGCTTTCCGGTCTTCGACATCGTGGTCACGGCCGGCGGTGCTGCCGAACCACCTGCCCAGCCGCGGAAGATCGACGGCACCAATACGTTGCTGATTGAAGTGGGCGAGAAGGGCATGGACGCGATCGTTCTCGGATTGTATGACGGGCCCGGCGGCGGATGGCGCTACCAGCGCGTGCCGCTGGACGCGCGCTTCCCGCAATCAAACGAAATGCACATGCTCATGACTGCATACCAGCACCAGGTGAAGTCGCTGGGCTTCTCCGGCCTGGGAATCCGTCCCGCGCCGCACCCGCTGAAAGAAACGCACGGCGAGTTGGTCGGTTCGCAGAGTTGTGAGAGTTGCCATGAACCGTCCTACCGGATATGGCGCAAGACGCCGCACGCCAGGGCCTACCAGACGCTCGTCGAGCTGGACCCGCCGCGGCAGTTCGACCCCGAATGCATAAGCTGCCACGTGATCGGTTGGCACCCGACGCAATATTTCCCATACGAAGGCGGCTACAAGAGCCTGGAGGAAACCCCTCACCTGATCGACGTAGGCTGCGAGTCGTGCCATGGCCCGGGCGGCAATCACAACCGGGCCGAACTGCACGGCACCGACGAGGAAAAAGAGCGACACCGGAAGCTCATGATCGTCACCAAGGACGAATCGCGCGACGGCCAGTGCGCCACCTGCCACGACCTGGACAACAGCCCCGACTTCGACTTCGAAACCTACTGGCCGGAAGTCGAGCATTACGAAGACCAGTAAGAGGTCGGAGGCCGGCGTAGAATAACAGACTCCGTGAAACGAAAATGAAAATCACCATCCTGTTTCTCGCTATGCTCGTCCTCGCACCTGTCGTGTCGGCAGATACGATCGTCACAAATCCGGTGGAAAGTGTTCGCGGCATCCTCCCCGGTGGGTGGACGATTCTCCGTGTGGAGACGAACATATATCCCTTCTACCGCCCCAAAGGAGATGGCACGGCCATCTTCCTTGGTATTCAGGGGAAGAAGTATGCCAAACAGGACTACTCCGCAGTCCTGTATATGATGCCGTCGGACTATGACGATGGCGGCGAAGACCCAACAGGGGGCCAAGCTCAGTCCTGGCCACCGCGTCTTATCGCCAAGACCGACAAGGTCAAGATGTATCTCTGGCCAAGCCCACAGGCAGAGCGCTGGAAGACAATGCAGAGGGATCTTCTCGCTGCCCTGATAAGGAAAGAGAAGCAGCGAACCACCGGGGCGAGCGTACCGTGAACCCCGAATGTTACTTGGCTCGGGAATCCGAGAGCCGTTGACACCCTGAATCGAACTGGCCGGGAAGACCGCCACCGCTCGTTCCTCGCGCTGGTAGCCTTACCGGCACTGCACAGGCAAAGTGATTTCATGAAACGAGAAAAATCGATCAGCCGCCGTGACTTCTGCCGCGCGGCCGCCGCGGCGTCGGCGGTTGCAGCCTTCACCGGTTCCCTCCGTGCCGAAGAGGCCAGGACGCCATACGCATGGATCGACGTCCATACCCATTTGGGCATCCCCATGCTCCGCGACAACGCGCTGACGCCCAAGATGATGCTCGACTGGATGGATCAGCACAACATCGAAAAGGTCGTCGTCCTCGCACTTGTCTCGCCGGAGGGGTGGATGTACCCGGTCATGTCGGACTGGGTGCTCGAACAGACCAAACCGCATCGGGACCGGCTGCTGCCCTTTGTCGATATCGACCCGCGCCAGTTGAGCTATCTCCGCGGCCGCAAGGGAGCGCTGGACATGCTCAATCGCTACCTGGACGCCGGCGCCGTCGGCGTCGGGGAACACAAGTGCGGCGTCCCGTTCGACGACCCGCGGAACCTGGAGTTCTTCTCGGTTGTCAGCGACCTGGAACTCCCGCTTCTGTTCCATCTCGATTCGGTCCGCAATACGGACGCGCCGGGCCTGCCCGGCTTGGAGAAGGCCCTGCAGACGGCCCCGAAGGCCCGGTTCATCGGCCATGCAAACGGCTGGTGGGCAAGCGTGTCCGGCGACTGCACGGCCAACGACTTGGGAAGCTATCCGAAGGGTCCGGTCACTCCCGGCGGAGCCGTCGACCGCCTGTTCGACGCCTATCCGAACATCTTCGGCGACATCTCGGCCGGCAGCGGGAATAACGCCATCACGCGCGACAAACAGTGGGGCCGCGAGTTCCTCATCCGCCGTGCCGACCGGCTCATGTTCGGCACCGACTACCTCGGGGCAGGTCAGGGCATTCCGCAGTTCGACGCGCTGAAGGAGTTCAATCTCCCGGCCGACGTCCAGGAGAAGATCTGCCGCAAGACGGCAGAGAAGGTGCTTCGTGACGGGTAGCGAATGATCATAGCCTGGGGGCATCACCCTCGTTGTTGTACACAAGTATCAATCGCCACCGTGCCGGCTTGCCCGGCCGGGGCGGTGGTCGGTCGGCTACGGTCGCAGCCCCCAGTTTCCCCGTCCCCTCTGCGAATCGCCGCCGCCTTTGGCGGCGGCGATTCGCAGAGGGGATATTTCGGATGAATCCTGCTTGTAGCCCACCGACCATGGCCCCGGCGGGACAAGCCCGCACGGTGGCCTTCTGCACGACGCGGACTTGTGTAGAATAACGAGGGTCATCACCCCAGGCCAATAGCCCGGCCGCGCCGCATTTCCCGGAAGTCCCGAAACGAGGGTGGGGGCTGGCCATATATGCCAATTCTGTTCATCATTCGCTTGTTCCGCCTGCTCGGCGTCATTTGGGCATCGCCCTATACGGTGCTCGGCCTGGTCCTTGGCGCGGTGGGCCTTTGCTCGGGTGGCCGCGTGCGCATGCGCGGGCGCGTTCTCGAATTCTACGGCGGCGGCGTGCAGTGGCTGCTTAAGCGGTTCTTCCATGGCGAAGGTGCGATGGCGCTGACGCTGGGCCACACGATTCTGGGGCAAACGGCCGCCGCGCTAGACATTGCCCGGGACCATGAACTCGTTCACGTCCGCCAGTTCGAGCGATGGGGACTGCTGATGGGACCCGCCTACTTGGGCTGCTCCCTGGCCCTCTGGCTTGCCGGCCGCAGACCATATCGCGACAATCCGTTCGAGCGCGAGGCATACGGGCAAGAGCAGGCGCCATGAGCGATTGGCGTTCCCGTCGGCAATTCTGCCGCCGCAGTCCCGGACATCAAAACCTGAGTGTACCGAAGACCATCCGGGACCAGCACGTCAGCGCGGCGTCATCTCGAGCATCTGGTACACTCGCAGTGTCGGCAACGTAACCATTGCCACGCCGTCGGCCACCGTGCAGTCGACCTCGCGCGGTGCGTCCTGGTCGGGGTCGTACACAACGGCCCTCGCGCCCGTCCAGCCGGCGGGAAGCGGGATGCGCGGCGCCAGGTCCGCCATGGGCGTGACCTCGCCGGGATGCTCATCGATCGCGGTAACATTGTAGTTCACCACGTGCAGTACGATGCGCTGCGGTTCCCGCGCAGATTCCGTGAACGCAGTGAATCGTACTCCGCGCAGGCGGCCCCGGGAGGGCAGCAGCGCCGGGCCGAGCAGCGGCGCGTCGTGCCAATCCCACGCGATTGCGTCTTCGGCGGCCGCGCCCAGTACCTCGGCGAGCGGCGCGAAATTGACGCGGGTCTCGGGATGCTCCACGACGAGCCGTCCACCCTGGCGGACAAAATCCTGCACGACGGCAATCTGCTCCCTTGTCAAGTCGTAACCGCGAGCCACGAGCACCAGCGTGTGCCCCTTGGCCGGCGCCAGGTCCCCGGCTTCCAGGTCGCGATCGACCAGGCTCCGGTGCAGCACGTGCTGCGCGGATAGATGCTCGGCGACGGTGCGCGGTGTGCTTGCCCTGCCGATGCTGCCGGGGTTGTCGCCCCAGTAGGCGTACAGCAGGGTCACGTCGCCGTGGGGTACGAGTCCCGCGGCAACCTGCCCGTGCTTGCGGAAGAAGCGGGAATACTTCTTCTGAGGCTCGCCACCTGCGTCCACCGCCCAGCGCCCGCCGTTGGCCGCACCCTCGGCGATGGCAAGCTCTCGCACCGTCTCCCAGCCGCGGCGTCCGTGGATGTAGCTTAAACCAATCATCTTGCTGCGGCTGTTGTACGTGGCCGCGAGACCCCCGAGATTCACGCGGTACGCGTTGCCCAGGCCCAAGCGGTCGGCGAGCTGGACGAAAGGTGCCGGATCGGCGTAGCGACACGTTATGTCAATCGAATGAGGTCCCTCGCGACGGCCTATCCAAGTGCCGCGCAATTCGACGGGCGGCCGGCGCGTCCCCGGGCCGCCGGAAGGATGGCCGAGTGGGATGTCCGGCGAGAGCGCCACCTGCGATACTTCGCCGCTGGCCATGTGGGTCACCAGCAAGGCCATGTCGCGCAAGACGTCGTTGTCGCGGTCGCTCATGCCAACCTGCAGCACCTTGACCAGGAACTCGACTTCACGGCCCGGAGGACAGCTCTGTGGGTAGGTGATGTCGGCCAGCACCTCGGCGCGCGCGTCTTCGTGGTTCACGTCATAGCGCATCGTCGCCATGTGTACCTCGGCGTCGGCGGCCACGGAAACGAGCGCCTCGGGATCGTCCGGCACCTCGCCGTGTACCAGGCACCCCGCAGGCTTGGTGCTCTCGAACATGAGCAGGTCGCAGCCGTCGCCCAGGGGAATGGCTCGCTGAAAGCGGCCAACGTTGGGAAATACCTGGAACTCGGGGTTGGTCTCGCGTCCCACCTCGCGCAGCATATTCAGGCGATCCCGGATAACCGCCACGTGCCAGCGGTCGCCGATGGTCGCCAGGGCCGGGTTTTCCAGGGCTACCTCGCCCGCGTCGCCTCCGAATGCGCGCCGCAGTGTGGCCTCGTCGAAGTGCTCGCCCACCCACTTGGCGAAGGCCGCCTGGCAATGATCGCAGCCATCGCCCCCAATGCCCCCGGAGTTGTCGACGAATACACCGTCGTACCCGCACTGTGCAATCAGCCGCACAATGGCCGCGCTGAACTGGTTCCACGAGGGATTGTTCGGGCATGCGCCGTAGCGGTGCAGCGGTTCGAAATAGGGCGGCGTGTAGCCGTAGCCCACGTCGATACGCTTGCCTGTGGCGTCCTTGAGTATCCAGTCGGTCGGGTCGGTCGGCGGGCGCGGGCCCAGCCACCGGGCGTAGTCGTCCCAGCGGTCGTAGAAGGCCCACAGCCCCTCGCGCGTTTCGTGGTCGCCCGCCATGGTCATGTGGCAGATGTAGGGCATGACCACGGGTATGCCTGCGTTGTGGAGTCGCGCGACGGCGGCGGTGATCTGCTCGATCTTCGCCTCCAGTTCTCCCGGCGTCAGCAGGCGGATGGCGTTGCGATTGAGCGTGTGCCCCCGGCCGCCGGTGGACTGGTTCTCGCCCGCCATGTACGGGACGGGCCCCCAGAGATGCGTGACCGGCACCGCCTTGCCGATGTGCAGCACGTCGGGCGGCTCGTTGCCGAACACCTGCGCCGCCTCCGGGTCGGTGATCCACCGGTCGCCGTAGTTGATCACGTAGATAAACGGCACGCTGCTGCGTGTGAACGCCGCCGAGGCGAGCTGCGCCGTCGTCAGTAAGACCAGGACGGCCGTGATGTTGGTTCTTGACATGGGTATGGCCTCGCGTCAGGGGTTGAATGTGTGGCTGCTCGCGGTGCAGCAGCGCAGGCAGTTGTTCCCGCCGCATGCAAAGGTGATGGTCCGCCAACTGTGGAACGGCCCGGATTACTTAGCGCTTCCGTTTCCAGGTGCAAGCCGCGCCCTGCTGGAGTCCCGGCTTCAGCCGGCGCAGCGAAACCGCCTAAAGGCGGGACTCCAGCCCGGCCGTCTGCACCTATGAAAAGGAAGAGCCGATTAACTATATGGCTGGGTCCACGCGGCGGGCTGGGATTCCCAGTCGGGCTTGAGATCGTCGGCAACCTTGACAATCTTCGCGCGAACGTACAGGTCGTCGGACTTCAACGTGTATGACGCCTCCGTACCCTCGACGGTCTCAAGGACGGCGCCGATGCTATCCGAATAGACGTCGATCTTCCGGGCCGGGCAGCGGGGGCCCTTCTCCACGTCAATCGACCGGCTGGACGGGTCGTAGTCCTTCTTGGTGCCGAGGAACAGAATGCGATATTGGCCTTCTTCCCGGACGTCGATCTTGACCGAAAGGGCCTTGCCGTCGAACTGGATATCGTCGAAGTCGAGCCCGTTGGAGGCATAGAAATCGCCGGTGCGCATGGCCACTAACAGGTCTTTTGCGCAAAGGCTCGCGGCTCGGACGACACTCCAGGCTTTCGGCGGCGGTTCGTATGCATGGCGGTCGTCCGATCCCATGCCCAGCAGCAGCGGCTGATCGTGGGCAGCCCGATGCGCGTTGACCACGTCCCAGAACTGCTCCGGTTTCCAGCCTTGCGGATGCGCGTCGTACTTCCCGTCGATGGCATTGTTGTTCAGTTCAAAAAGACGGATCTGCGGAAGCGCGATCAGGTCGGCCGGGGAGTAGTCGTAGTACCGCCAAAGCGGATGGTTCGCCGTGAACAGGTAATCCTGGCCGCCATATGCCTCCGTTCCCGTGGCGAACGTGCGCTCGAGAATCTCCTTCGGCGTTTCCGCTGCGATATACGGGAAGACGTCGCGGACGTTGATGAAGTTCACGTGGACCTGCTGGCCGTTGAAGCAGCCGCCGGTCTGCTCGTATCCGGGAATCATGAGGAACTTGCCCGGCTCGGCGAACTGCTTCTCCAGTTGCGAATAGGGCGTCATGCGGACGTATGTCTGATCGCCGACGGTGATCGTCCGGACGGAATCCTTGCCGAACTTCTCGATTGTTACGTCAACGCAATTCTGCGTCAGTTTCGGCCAGCCGGGAGTTGGGGAAATCAGCTTCCAGAGCGACGTCTCGCCCTTGAACGCGGCGAGATCTGACGGCTTGTTGTCGAATCCGAAACCATCGAACCGAAGCGTTTCAGACTGGAAGATATTGTGGTCGGACGGGCAGATGAAATGGTAACCGTGCGACTTGTACCAATCGACCGCCCATTCTGGAAGCGGCTGGCCGTCGGACCATTGGTTGTGCATGTGCAGATTGCCTTTGAACCAATGCTTCTCCGGCGTGGAAGCAGCGGCCCGAGCCGGGACTGTATGTCGGAGATTGACGCACGTCGATGCCGCAATCGCGCCGACCGTCTTGAGGAAATCACGGCGGGAAATGTTTCTTGGCATGGGTAGGTATTCCTTGGTCTCAGCGTTCGGATGGTGTACGCGCAAGTGCCCGTCCGGTTGTCAGGACCGGCGTTGCTCTTCCGGAAGAATACTGTACCACGATCTGAAGCCGGGGTCAACTTTCGTGTGAGTGCCGATATGCCTACGGCAACTGGTAAGGCTTGCGCATCGGCCGGTCCAGGTAGGCGTTGGCCTCGGGATCGTCGGGGAAGATCTCCTTTTCGGGGTCCCAGCGGAGCCGGCGTCCGACCCAGCGGGCGATGTTGCCCAGATGGCAGATGACGGCCGAGCGGTGGCCGATCTCCACGTCGGCAATCGGGCGCTCGCGCGACTTGATCGCGTCGAACCAGTTTTGCATGTGGTTGTCGCTCACCGCCACGTGCTGCTTGAGATCCGCAGGCGGATTCTGGGCCAGTTCGGGCGGATTGCTGTCGACCGTGTTGTTGCCGATGCGGATCTTCGCCGCTTCGCCAATGAACACGGCCCCGGCCGCCGGCTCGCCTTCCTCGAGTCGCACCTCGATTCCATTGGCGTAACGGAACCGCACGCGGCGGTCGCGGCTGCACTCGCGATTGCCGCGGCCGCCGCTTTCCGGCTCGTGGTAGGTGATCGCCGGCATCGGCCCGCCTTCGCACCAGACTTCGACCGGGCCGGTGTCGTCGAGGTCCAGGGCCCACTGGATCTGATCGAAGCCATGGGTGCCGGTGCCGGTCATCTCGCCGCCCGAGTAAGGCCGGAAGGATATCCAGCCCGGCTGCGCCCGCGAAATAAAAATGTCGTTGTGAAAGGGAACCGGCTCGGTCGGGCCGCACCAGGCGTCCCAGTCGAGCCCTTCGGGCACGGGCTGGCCGGGAAAGGCACACTCCCACGGGCTCGGATAGTTCTGGATCAGCACGGTGTGAATCTTACCGGCCAGGCCGTTGCGCACCAGTTCGCAGCCCAGGCGATGCCCGGCCATCGACCGGCGCTGGCTCCCGGTCTGGAGCACGCGGCCATGCTGGCGCACCGCGTCGACCAGCCGCCGGCCTTCACGCACGGTCAGCGACAGCGGCTTTTCACAGTAGATGTCCTTGCCCGCCTGGCAGGCATGGACGCTCGGCAGCACGTGCCAATGGTCGGGCGTGGCGACGACCACGGCATCGACGTCCTTGTCTTCGAGCAGTTTTCGGTAGTCCTGGCAGGCCCGGGCCTGGTACTTCTCAGCCAGTTCCTCGGCCCGGCCCAGGTGAACGTCGGCGAAGGCCACGATTCGGCCTTCCGCGGGGAGCCGCAGGAGTTGCCGCCCCCGGCGGCCGCAGCCGATATAGGCAACGCCGATCCGGTCGTTCGCCCCAGGCTGGCCTGATGCGGCCAGGGCGCCGCGGGGAATGAACTGCGGGACGGCGACGACGCCGGCCAGCCCGGCCAGAGAGTGCCGAAGAAACTGTCGCCGCGAAACGCTTCCTGTACCGATCATCGTTCTGTCCTCCTGGGGAATTGCGATTGCCTGATTCCTATTCTCTAATCGCTGCTTGCCGGGGTCAAGCAGCCGACGGAAAACGACTCGTCCGGCATTTGCATCCGTAAGCGGTCTCGGCTATGCTATCCCGGATTAGCCGTCACTTTGCAGGTTGGGATGGGGTGGGAAGAACCAGGTATGTGAGTTCCAGTTTCCTCAAGAAGAAAGATACGAAGCCATGTTACGAGTCTCGCGAGTTGCCCAATTGTCCGTTGGCCTGCTGGCTGTCCTTGCGTCTTTGGCCGTTGAAGCTGCCCAGGTTCAGGTCGTTACCGATCGGCCCGATGCATTATACGAAACGGGCGAGCAGGTCAAGTTCCTGATCACGGTAACCGAGGGCGAGAAGCCCATCACTGCCGGGAAAGTCGCCTACGTACTCACCGAGGACGGGTTGGACAAACTCGGCGACGGCACCGTGGAACTTGGCGACGAGCCGGCGGTCGTAACGGGCAAGCTGGGCAGGCCGGGGTTCCTGCAATGCGAGGTGACTTTCCAGACGGCCGACGGCAACCCGGCGCGCGCCCTGGCCGGCGCCGGCATCTCGCCGACCGACATTCCACCCAGCATGCCCGTCCCCGACGACTTCGACCAATTTTGGGCCGATCAGAAGGCACAGTTGGCCCAAGTGCCGATGAATCCGAAGCTGACGCCCGTTGATGTGAGCAATGCCGACATCGAGTGCTTTGACGTGCAGCTTGAGTGCCTCGGCGGCGCGCCGGTTTCCGGCTATTTCGGCAGGCCCAAGGGTGCGAAGCCGGGCACCCTGCCGGCCATCCTATGGGTGCATGGCGCCGGCGTGCGCAGTTCAGGCCTTGGCAGTGCGGTTTCAGGCGCCGGCCGTGGAATGCTCTCGATGGACATCAACGCGCACGGAATCGCCAACGGCAAGCCGGCCGAGTACTACGAGGAACTCAAGGAGGGCGCGCTGAAGGACTATCGATTCGCAGGCCGCGAAAGCCGCGAGACGATCTACTTCCGCGGCATGTATTTGCGGCTGGTGCGGGCGATTGATTTCCTCACTTCACAACCCGAGTGGAACGGGAAAGTGCTGGCGGTGGTGGGGCACAGCCAGGGCGGCGGCCAGGCCCTGGTGGCCGGCGGACTAGACCCGCGCGTGACCGTCATCGGCACCGGCGTGCCGGCCATTTGCGATCACACGGGCAGAGCGGCGGGACGGATCAACGGATGGCCGAAACTCGTGCCGATGGGCGACGACGGCAAGCCCGAGCACTTGAGCCTGGAGGCCTCGCGCTACGTCGACGCCGTGAACTTCGCCAGCCGGTGCAAAGCCGATGCCATCATGAGCGTCGGATTCATCGACCGCACCTGCCCGCCCACCACGAACTACGCCGCCTACAACCTGCTTCAGGGCAAGAAGCAAGTGATCAACAAGCCGCTGATGGGCCACTCGTCCACGCCCGACATCCACCAGGCGTTCCTGGAGTTCATCGAGGCGCACGCGGCGGAGAAGACAACCTGCGCCACCGACCGGTGAGCGGCCACCGGAGCTTGCCACCCTCGCGGCCCGCCCATAGAATACACCAAGCTGTTGCCACCCATGCCCTGGGTGATTATTACCCCCCAAGCGGCTGCAATTCGGCCTTCGCCCCTTACTTACCGGAGGATCTCACCATGCGTACTGCGATGTTCGTGGCAAGCTTCTTGCTGGCTGCTGCTGTCCTGGCTCCGTGGACGGCTCTCGCCGCCGAGGACGGTTTCCGTCCGATCTTCGACGGGAAGACACTCGAAGGCTGGGACGGCAATCCCGACTTCTGGCGAGTGGAGGACGGAGTCATTGTTGGTCAGACGACCGCCGAAAAGCCTACCAAGGGCAATACGTTCCTGATTTGGCGGGGCGGTGAGCCGGGCGATTTCGAGTTGAAGGCCGAGTTCCAGCTTGTCAACGGCAACTCCGGCATCCAGGTCCGCAGCTTCGAGGATCCGGACAACTGGGGCAAGTGGGTCATCGGCGGCTACCAGGCCGACATGGATGGCAGCGGACGGTACATGGGCATCGTCTATGGCGAACGCTATCGCGGAATCCTCGCCATGCGCGGCGACAAGACCGTGATTGGCAGCGACGGCAAGCCCATGGTAGTCGGCAAGGTCGGCGACCCCGATGAGTTGCTCGGCAAGATCGACCTGAAAGGCTGGAACGAGTATCACATCATTTGCCGCGGGTGGACGATCAGTCAGAAGATCAACGGCCATACGATGGCCGAGATCACCGACGAGGATGAGGCGAGGCGCCTGGCCAAGGGGCTCATTGCGTTTCAGCTTCACGCCGGGCCGCCCATGGAGGTGAAGTTCCGCAACGTACAGTTGAAGGAACTCGACCCGCAGGAGGCGGCGCAGCGCGGCGGCGCGAAGAAGCGCATCGTATTCGTCGCGGGGACCGCCAGCCACGGCTACGGCGGCCACGAGCACAACGCCGGCTGCAAAGTGCTTGCGAAAGCGCTGAAAGAGAGTGGTCTTCCTGTCGAGACCGTCGTGCACGAGAACGGATGGCCCAAGGATCCCAACGCGTTCGACGGCGCCGACACCATCGTCATCTATGCCAACGGCGGCGGCGGGCACCCGATCCTGCCGCATCTCGAACAGGTCGAACCGCTGATGAAGAAGGGCGTGGGGCTGGCCTGCCTGCATTACGCCGTTGAAGTGCCCAAAGAGCAGGCCGGGCAGCAGTTCCTCGAGTGGATTGGCGGCTATTTTGAAACGCACTGGTCGGTGAACCCCTGGTGGACGGCGCGCATCGAACAGTTGCCCGAGCATCCTGTTACCCGCGGAGTGAAGCCGTTCTCGCTGTACGATGAATGGTACTACCACATGCGATTCCGCCCCGACATGGAGGGCGTCACGCCCATCCTCACGGCTGTTCCGCCCGACAGCACGCGGGAACGCCCCGACGGCCCCCACAGCAACAACCCGACCGTCCGCGCGCGGCGCGGCGAGCCGGAGCACCTTGGTTGGGTCCGTGAGCGGCCGGACGGCGGGCGTGGTTTCGGTTTCACCGGCGGCCATTGGCACTGGGCCTGGGCGCACGACGACTTCCGCACCGTGGTGCTCAACGGCATCGCCTGGACCGCCGGCCTGGACATTCCCGCCGCCGGCATCCCCTCGAAGGCGCCCACCTACGAGCAACTCCTGAAGGACCAGGATTACCCGAAGCCCGACGACTTCACGGAAGAGAAGGCCTGGGCCACGTTCGCGCCCCGGTAGGTTATTGTCTTGCACCGCCTAACCGCGGCGCACGCGAGAAGATGCTTGCCGGCGAGGCCGCCTCAGTGCCGGCAAGACCAACGCCATAAGCAGCAGCACGGGCGTGGCCGGCTCGGGGATGGCACCGACGAGTTCGAAGGCCACCAGCCGGTTGGCGCTGATCACGTCGGTACTGCCCGAGCCCGGCCAGTCGACGATGCCCAACAGCACGTGGTTGCCGCTTCCCAACTGTGGCCCCAGAGCCAGCCCCTCGAAATTGCCAATGGGGTTCGAGGAGAGCACGCCATGCGTGGCCGACCACAGCAGGGCCTTTCCCACCGGATCGTAGGTTTCGCCAATCAGTCCGGCAGTGAAGTCGGATACGTCGGTCGCTCCTGCCAAGTCGAGCAGGAAGATGCTGTTGCGGTATTGCGAGCCGGCGTCGGGAATGATGAAGTCGGCCCGGACGAAAGAACGCTCCAATGCCAGCAGCCGCCCGTCGGGCAGGGCCACCAGGTCCACAAGGCCGCTACGGCTGAGTGCGCCGGGATTGGTCGGGTCGTCGTTCGTGCTCCGGTGCACCGGCTCGGTCCCGTAGGCCAACTGCCGGGCCGCGGTGAGCTGGTTGCCGGCACTGTCGAACTGCTGCAAGCGTACCACACTGCCGGCGGTGGTGCTCGAAAGCAACCCGTCCACCGTGAGCGCTTCCTCATTGGCGGTCCACATCGTCTGCCCGCCCCGCTGGCGCGTTAGCGATTCCAGGCCGTAGTTGCTTCGGACGTTGGCAAAGACCGCGGGCATGGCAATGGTTTGCAGCAGCGCTCCGTCCGCCAAACTGAACTCGCGCAGGCCCATGCCCGAGGAGGTCTCGTCGGAAAGGAAAACGCTGTTCCGCTGGGAATCGGTGTAGGCAATTCCCTCGAAGTCGCGGCTTAGCGGCAGTGTCAGCCCGCCGGCCACTACGGCCGACGACACGGCGCCGGCGGTATTGAACGAGACGTCCAGTTGCACCAGTTTGTTCGAGTTGTCCATCACTGCCCAGAAGGTACTACCGCCGCCCCAGGTGATGCCGCTGAGGCCTTTGATATCGAATGGATTACCAAACTGGTCGGTAGTCGAAGTGGGCAGGTTGAACGTCCCCATGTAGTTAAGCGACAGCTCCTGCGCCTGTGTTTGGGCCAAGCCGGTCCATGCGACAGCCAGCCAAGCAGCCGACAGCATCGCTGCGCCAGCGAGGGCTCTGCGGCAAACGCCCGCGGGCCGCACGGGTTCTTGGCAGGAAAGGACAGTGTTCACGCGATCAACAAGCATAGCCACGCTGTTGCACATCTCTTGGCGGTTCTCTCTTGGGGGCAAGTACCTGCGGTTGCGTCAACACCCGCTATCAATCGTGAAGCTCGAACTTGAAGTCGTTGCCACCCCTTGGACTTACCTCGGCGGTCAGGTCCGAAGTGGCAGGCGAAAAATACTTCACCGGAATCAACGGATCGCCCGGAATCGCGTAGTCCTCCGGCATCAGTGCAGCCGGCGAGCCCGGCGGCGGCTCTTTTGCCGGACCGCGGGCGATGACGGTCACTCGGTGCTTCCCGGGCAGCGCTCCGTCACCAGGACGAAACGTCGTCAGGCGAAACCTCCCGTTCTTGTCGGTCGTTGCACTGGCGACCCGGTCCTTCTCCTCGGGTGCAAAGACAATCTCAGCGTCCGGTAACGGACTTCCATTATACATGACGACGCCGCCCGCGCGAACAGGCTGGGAGCCGTCGCTTGCCGTGCAACCGCACAGGCAAAGAGGGAGCAGCGCCGCCGGCAGGCCTTTATAGGTCAGAACGTGCAGTAATCGCATTGCATCATCTCCTGAGATTCTCCGTGCCCGTCGCCGCCCCGTCCAGGGCGTATCCAATCGCACGAGGCGTGGGCAAGGCTTGATCCCCCAATGGCTATTGGGGCATGGCCACCACCTCGCCGCCGGCCCGGCTGCCGAGGGCGTTGTACGTCTTCATGTCGATATTCTCGCTGAAGAACGTCACTGAGCCGTCGCACAGGAGGAACGTACTGCCGCCGGGATGGTGGCTTTGGAAGCCGCGGCCGCGCCAGCTAGGCGAGCCGTAAGGCGGGTTGGCCTTCGCGTGGGCGATGTTGAAATTGATCGGCAAACTCGTCCCATGGACGTTGCCGGTGCTGGTGGTCCATACCAGGCTGTTGCTGCGCGCCACGCCGGACGTGTGTCCCATCATAATCGTATTGCTCGTTCCATCGCTAATAGCCGCGATGCGCACCGGGCGCGTGTCGCCCATGTAGTTGAATATCCCGCGGTGGTACTTGCCGCCGCCGTAGCCGACTCCCGGCTCGGGGCAGTTGGTCGTGGGAGTCGCCGTGCTGCCCTCGTTACAGCCGCCACAGCCATACTGGGCGCGGGAAGTGGCCGCGCCGGTGTACCCCATGTTCTCGCCGGTGATGTGCCCATCGCCGAAACTGCCGACGTAATGCGTCACCTGCCCCGTAATGGAGCCGGTCGTCAGCGCAGAGCCGTCTTTGCACGAGGTATTCGGAATCGTTCGGTCGTTCAGCAAGGTTTCACCGGGATCGCTGGGGCAATGGAACGTGGGGACCTTTGCGGAATAGACCGGCTGCATGGCAGCACAACCAACGCTATCGCGGAACTCGCACTGATCGTACAGGGCCTGCTGTTCCAATTGCGGCAGGATTAGCGGGAGGAAGCCCCAGCCGTGCGGATTGGAAAAGCCGCCCACGCTGGGAAAGGTCTTGAACGAACTGTGGTAATTGTGCAAAGCGAGGCCCAGTTGCTTCAGATGGTTGCTGCACTGCATCCTTCGCGCGGCTTCGCGAGCCGCTTGGACGGCCGGCAGCAGCAAGGCGATTAAGATGCCAATAATCGCAATGACCACCAGAAGCTCTACCAGGGTGAAACCGCGACTAGGACGAGACACTCCTGCATGCATGACACCATCCTTTCCTGTTTTACGGCACGTTAAAAGCCGTCACGGCGAAAGCCTCAAGCAGAGAAACAGAAAATGAGCCGGCCCAATCCACCGGGGGTGGAAAGACCTCGACTACCATGATGCGCCACCGGACAATTCATTGTCAAGCCCCACCCGACCGGAAATCCGGAATCAGGGAATGGAACTCTTCTTTGCGAACCACCCCACTATGGGATGCCGCGTACAATGAGCGGACCGAGCCGGAGGGTCAACCAGAGGGGCAGACGCTGCCAAAGGCGGATCATTCGGTCGTACCGGCCGCTTTCAATGCGCATTCCCGTGACGTTCCCTCGGCGCAGGTAGTATTGCCAGAAAGTGGGGACCGGCTTTGAGCCCCACTTCTTCTTGAAGACGTACGTGCTGCTGTCGACGGTGGTACGCCCGAAATCGAACGCGCCTTGGCCTCGGGTGACCGCCCGCTGCAGAAGCTGCCAGTACATCCAGTCATTGGCGTTCGACGAGCCGAACGCGCGCAGCGAACTGGCACTGGGAACCTCGGTCATGCCGTTGCCGTGGATCAGCAGAGCCCCGGCAACCGGCCGGCCATCCGCCCGGACGACGCACAATTCGGCGGCCTCGGGGAATTCGCTCAGAATCACCTCGAACAGTTCGCGGCCGAATACCGGGGTGCCCAGATCGCGCATGTTGCGGCTGAACACCGCGTAGAAATCGGCCAACAGGTCCTCGGCCCCCCAATGCACAGTGAAGCCCTGCTTCTCCCCTTTGCGAACCTTATTGCGGACCTTCCCGCTCAACTGATCCCAGAGCTTCTCGACCGTGCCGGGTAGGGCCAGACACATGTTGACCTTCGTGGTCGTGCACTGGCTTAGCGCGGGATGCTGTACAGGGGTGTCCTGCCGCAACTCCAGGTACTGGACGTCCAACTCATCGGCCAGCTCAACGGCCCGGTCAATCAGGGCGGCCGTGGCCTCGGCATTCCGGGATACCACGCCTGCCAGATTCACGTACGGCAAACTGACCAGGAAACGCCCGAACAGCAGGCTCTTGACCAGCGCCAGCGACAACGTTCCCATCGGCTCCCCATCCTGCAAGGCCACCAACAGGAACGGCTTGTGGTGCAGTCCGCGGCTGAGAACCGTCAGCCAGCCCGGATCGAACCGCACCGGGTTCGCGCACACCTGGCCCAGCACTCGGCGGCACCTATCGAATGTCTCGACGTTGTCGAGTCCGGTGCAGGTGATAATTTGGGGAGTCTGCGGGTGAACCATCATACCGGCCGGGTTTGCGGGGAGCGGCCCTTCAAACAATTATAGGTGAAAACGGGATGACTGCCCTGTTCGGGCGGGGTATGATTTGGGAGTTGGGAGTTGGGAGTTGGGAGTTGGGAGGCGGGAGTTGGGGTGGGTAGTCTCGGTTGTAGCAGTTATCCGGCGGAAGGACTCGCTAAGCAACGACGCAGAGAAGCTTACGGATCTATGCTAAACGATGCGGAAACTTGCCATTATAGTCTCGAAAACGGGTTCCGGATAGCCGCCCATGCTCGACCAAGGATTTGCAGGTTCTGAAGACTGCGTTCGTATTGCCGCCGTGGGCGACGTACTTCTTACGGGTGGGGGCGGAAGCGGTGCATCGCTTCGCGACCCAGCCTTGTTCGCTCCGGAGGTCCGCTCGCTGCTGGCATCGTGCCATTTGGTGGTCGGAAACTTGGAGTACACCTTGCCGGGCGACGGCCGCTACGTGCCCACCGAGCCTCGCGTTGTGGCCGAGCCGGAGTGGGTCGATGCGGTCGCCGCGGCCGGTATCCACGTGGTCTCGCTGGCCAACAACCACATGTTCGACTGCCTGGCGCCCGGATTCCAGAAACTGCGAATGCGGCTCGACCAGGCCGGACTACGCTACTTCGGGGCGGGCATGGACCTTGCCGAAGCTGCGGCTCCCGCATTGATTGAGACCGGCGGCTTGCGTTTAGCGTTTCTGGGCGCCGCCGACCGGCGGAGCGGCCCGCCCCACTTTGCCGCATCGGGCCAGTTCGGCGTGGCCCCGCTCGACCTGCCTCGCATGATCGAGCAGATCGGCGCGCTCCACGGCGAGGTCGATCACGTGGTCGTTTCGCTCCATTGGGGCGAGGAGCGGTTCCTCATACCCGCACCCGAGCAGGTCGAGCAGGCCCGCGCGCTGGTCGAGGCCGGCGCTACGATGGTTCTCGGCCATCACCCGCACGTACTGCAAGGGCTGGAGTTCTGGCACGGCCGGCCCATCGTCTACTCGCTGGGCAACTTCCTTGCCGACGACGTGCCCTATGCCAACGGCGACCTGCTTCGATGGAACCGAACCGAGCGGACCGGCTGCGTCTTGCTGGCAGAATTGCACCCGGACCGTGTCGCCGACGTTCGCCAGGTACCCACCTACGACGACCGCCGTCTGGTAGGCGTGGACCACAGCGGCTTCGGCCAACGCCGGATCGAACGGGTCACCCGGGCACTAGCCCGCGGCGTCACCCTGCGGCGCTACCGCTGGGAGCATCTGTGGGTAAAGACCTTCCTGCCCATACTGGCCCACTTGCGATGGTCGCAACTGACAAGACTCCGCCCCCACACCATCTGCAACGCCCTGCGCAATCTCCTGGCCGCGCGGCATGCCGAATAGGTGTCAGGTGTTGAATAGGTGTCAGGTGTCAGATTTCAGATGTTCAACTGACGATTGACAACCAGCAACCAGCAACCAGCAACCAGCAACCAGCAACTAGCAACCAGCAACTAGCAACCAGCAACTAGCAACCAGCAACTAGCAACCAGCAACCAGCAACTAGCAACGATTCCTCCGCATCTGCTCGGCGACGCGGCTGACGACCAGCCGGTGCTTGCCGGAGGGGGCGACGGGGATGTCGGGCACCTCGCACAGTTCGATTTCGTCGTCGCAATCCAGCCGGGTGCGAACGTTGTGAAGGAGCATTGGCTTGCCGATGGAACGAAAACGTTCGTCGGGCACGACCAGCAGGCGGATGTGGCCGATCCGCTCCTGCTGCACCTGGAGTTTCACGATTCCGGGCACCTCCTTCATCAGGTAGACGAACACATAGCCCGACACCCAGACGCCCTTGCTCGTTACGACGAAGTCGACGTTGCGGCCGCCTGTCACGCTCAGTTGACGAAGCGTCCGCCCGCAGGCACATGGCGCGTCGCTGAGGGTAACGACGTCGCCGGTGCGATAGCGTATCATCGGCAGCGCGCGGGCGATGAGGCTGGTGGCGACCAATTCGCCCTCGCCTTCGGTCGGCTCCAGGGTGACCGGATCGACGGTCTCCAAGATGAGTTGTTCCTCAGTGGCATGCATGGTCTGGTGGCGGCATTCGTGGCCCACTAGTGCCAGTTCGCGCAGCCCGTAGGAATCGTAAACCGGTACGCCGAACGCCTCGGCGATCTCCTCCCGCATTGGGCCGAGAACCTCGGCCGTGGTGATGATCATCTTCAGCCCCGTCTCGGCAACGCCCCGCAGGTCGATGCCCTGCCGCCGTGCCATCTTCACCACCAAGGCCATGCTCGACGGGTAGCAGAAGATGCATTTCGGCCGGAAGCGGCGCCACGCAGCGACCAGCCCCGGCACCGCGGCGTCGGTGACGTTGAACCCGTCGGTGAACCCGTCATTGATCAGCCAGTCGCGTAGCGACTTGAGCCGATCCTGTTTGCTGCGTTCCACCGGCGAGCCCCAGAAGTACATTTCGCGCTCGCCTCGCCGCATGCCCACCCAGTCGTGCCCTCGCATTCGGGCGGCGCTGATGTGCGCCTCGCGGAGTGCACTCGTGTAGAACTCGAAGGGCATCGCCGTTGAGCCCCCGGTCCGCCCCAGCCAAGTACGGCGCGCCGCCCCGCACCACGACATCTCCTCGCGGTGGACGCGTACCGTTTCCTTATCCAATAGCGGCAGCCGGCGCAGGTCGGCCAGCGAGCCCACCTCCTCGGGCCGCATGCCGGCGCGGTCCATCACCTGCCGCCAGTAGGGCGTATGCGCGTAGGCCGCACTCAGGATATCGCGCAACCGCTCGAACTCCAGCGATTCGATCTGCTCACGCGGCCACCACTGGCTCTGCTCCAATTCGCCGAGCAGCCGGAACGTCGGCCGGCCGAGCAACCGCTCCTGAATGCGAAAGAACGTTCGTGCTATGGCAGGAAGCATGACTACTGGTTGCTGGTTGCTAGTTGCTAGTTGTCAGGTTTCAGATTTCAGCGAACAGGGAGTTGGAAACGAATCTGAGATTTGTGATTTCAGACTGCGGATGCCTGCCACCTGACACCTGAAACCTGACACCTGAAACCTGACACCTGAAACCTGACACCTGAAACCTATCAAGTCCAATAGAACCCGTTCCATACCTGCACTGCCTTCCGCACAAGGGTCCGCGGATGGTTGAGGCGGCAGGGGGGAACGTGGGCGGGTTGGTAGTGGCCGGCTTCAACAGCGCGGGCAAGCCGGCTGAAGGTGTAGGCGGGCAGGTCCGGCCGATTCGCGAGCCACTCGCACAGGCGGCGGAACCGGCGGATGACGATCCGGTTCGGCCGGCCGCCTTCATATTGTACGTTGCGGACCTTGAACATGCTGAAGCTGTGCAGGATCATCACGGCATCGGCCCCGGCACCGCAAATGTGCCCGATCGCATCGCGGCATTCCTCGAAGCCGATGCCCACCAGGTCAAGCGGTTTGGCCGGGTGCAGTCCCGGCAGCGGCAGCTTGCGAAACCCGGAAAGGGCCAGTTCCAGCACGCCGCCATACCACTTCGAGCCGTTGAACGGCTCGCCGGCGGGGAAGCGGCATTGGCCGCCGGCATATGGGAACGTGTAGCTGCTGTCGATGAGAATACCGGCCGCCTCGACCTGCCGCAGCGTTTCCTCCGAGGCGGCCATGTTCCCGGCCCGGAACGCGACGGGCGGTTGCCCCGTCCAGTGCCGCAAGCGTTCGGCGCCCTCCCGGAGCAAGGCAAGCTGCTCCGCAGCCGGCAGGTCGGCCAGTTGGTCGGAGCCGGGCCGCGGCGGCGCAAGGCCCCGGCACACGCGGCCGTAGAGTTCGTGCCCCGGGTGGATGTGAAGCTGTACGTCCTGCCCGTGTTCGAGAAGGTAGTGGCACACCTGCTCCATCTCGCCGGGGAATCCCTGCTCGTCGGTGAACGCTTCGACGAAGAACGTCGCGGCCAGTCCGTTGCGATTGAGCAGTTCGACAATCAGCGGCAGCCCGAGTCGCTGTTGTCCATACTCGCCCCACACCGCCCTTGCCGGCGGCACGGGCCGCAGCGTTGAGTTCCCCCACGCTCCACCCATGCTGCACTCCACGTCAAACGTCAGGAATACGCCGCGGGGGATCATAGAGGGTTGGGAGTTGGGAGATGGGAGATGGGAGATGGGAGTTGGGGCAAAGGGGAAGAGTTTACTGCAACGGCTTGAGTCAATCGAGGTGCAGGACCTTCTTCAATGCGGTATCCACCCTCGCAGCGAGCGGCGGCGCCAGAGTGCCAAGACGCCGGACGAACACCGACTGGTGAACCACAGCCAGCTTCTCAGCCTTCACGAGCGACGTCTTCTTCAGACCGGTGCGCCTGAAATGCGAACTCGCATCCTCGACGCGCACCCACGTCTTGGCCAACTGGGATGAAGGAACGCGCAAAAAGATCCCGGCGACGATCACGTCCTCTCGGTGGATTGCCAGAACCAATGCGGGCCGTACCTTACTCGAAGCAAGATCACTGAATGGAAACCGGACCAGCCAAATATCATGGCGTTTCGGGCTCCGCTTCGTAGATATCTTCTTCTTCATGCTCCCACTCGCGGAACCCGGTTTCGGCCAGCCGCATCATTTGCAGCGTCTCCGCACGTTCCTGCACCTTCCCGGCCAAGGCCAGAAAGTCGTTCGGTGGCAATTGGAACAGGATATCTTGTACATTCTCCGGTGTCAATTCGAGCGTAACCTTTGGCATCGCATAGACCTCCTCAAATCACCGTTTCTGGCAGTAGCAAACAGCCCCCCGCAAATCCATTGAAATCATTATACCTTACCCAACCGGGAACTGAAAGCCGGGGAAGCAGGGTAGCAAGTGTCAGGAGGCTCTTCCGTTTCTGGGTGCAGGATATCCTGACGCGTGGGTGAACCCGGATGCTGAGACATCCGGAACCACCCACCCTACGCCTCGTCACTACCAATTTGCACCCAGAAACGGAAGAGCCCAGTTCCCAGCTACCAGGTCCCATCTTCCAGCTCCCTTCTCACGTCGGCCACCAGCGGCAGGTGGTCGGAACCGAGGTCCGGGCCGAGATGGCTGCGGATGGCGCGCCAATGGGCGTCGGTGAGGATATGGTCGATGCGAGTTCCGTACACGCGGTTGCGGATCGCCGTTTGCTTGCTGTAGCCGAATCCGAGCCCTGCCCGGTTGAAGGCGTTTTCATAGCCTTGCCAGAACTCGCGGTAGATGGTGCTCTCGACCGGCATGTTGAAGTCGCCGGCGATGATCTTCGGCTCGGGGAAGCTCGCGAGCCAGCGGGCCATGGCCTCCGAATCGAGCCGGCGGGCTTGGATTCGCGCGTCGGCGTAATCGGCCTGCTCGAGATCGACGAGCCTATCGCGGTCGAGCACCGCGGAAAGCCCGTGACGCGGCGTCTCCAGGTGAACGTTGGCGAACCCGATCCTCCCCACAGGCGTTTCGACCACGCAGTACAGCCCGTTGACATACGACCCCCGCCATTGCGAAGGCTGACTGCGCGAGACCTCGACATCGACAATCGGATGTGCCGAGATCACCAGCAGTTCGCCCGCCCGCTCCACGTGCCAATGGTCCGGCACGCGCCAACGGGCCCACCACGGGCATTCCTGCACGGCAACCAGGTCGGGCTGAAGTACTTCCAGCAGTTCGGCAAAGCTCTGCTCATCAACCCGGCACTGGTCGATATTGTAGGTCATCACGCGCAGATCGGCGTGAAGCGGGTCAGCCAGCGTGCGCCAGGGCAGCCGGAGGCCCATGATGGGCCAGAGCACCACGACGGCGCTTAAGCCCAGCGGCCAGAGCCATCGCGGGCGCACCGCCAGCGCCAGCGGCACCAGCGCCACAAGCGGAATACCCACCACCCATCGCGGTCCAAAGAGGATAAGCGTCGCCACCCACCACCGGTCGCCCGCCACCCACATCAGCCCGCACGCCAGCAGCACAATCCCCGTGTAGCCGTAGACGGCAAGTGCACCATAAAAGGTCGGAGAGCGGAACATGATTTAGTTGCTAGTTGCTAGTTGCTAGTTGTCAGATGTAAGTGGCCGCTTCAGGTTTCAGCTTCTTCACTAGCAACTAACAACCAGCAACTAGCAACTCCTATCTCCCAACTCCCAACTCCCAGCTTCCAGCTCCTATCTTCCTCGCCATCTGCACGAGGTCGACGAAGAACGGCTTGGGGTCGGTCCAGGCGAAGGAGTCGTCTTTGGTCCACGGGCCGCAGTTCCATAGGAACCGGGCCAGGGCGCCTAGGCGGCTAAGGTGGGTTTGGTCGGGCGGCAACTCGTCGCGGCGCCACATGGCTTGCAGCCACCTCGCGTCGCCGCCGAGGATGCGCGTGCGAAGCCCCAGCCGGTACCGCCCCTTCTGCATTCTATCCGGTTCGAATCGGCTTTGCCACAGCAGAAACGGCGAATCGAACCCGGCCATAATAATGGTGGGCTGGCCGCCGCACATCCGCGGGTTGATTTCCAGGAAGATGTACTCGCTGGTAGCCGGGTCCCAATGGAACTGGCACGTGGCGATTCCCTCCCAGGTCAGCGCTTTCAGCAGCCGGACCGCGTCGGCCTGCATGGCCTCGTGGCGGCAGGAGACCCGCTGCACGGTCACCCCGCCGGCCAGCGGCATGTGATGCTCGCCGTAGTATTCGCCGATCATGAACGGTTCGCCGCGGTGCATGAGCACGTGGACGTGGTCCTCCACGCCGGGATGGTATTCCTGCACCAGCACGTTCTCGGCGTAGTCGGCCACCTGCTCGTACAGTACCCGCAGCCGTTCCGGCCCGGTTGCGTATGCCGCCTTCCAGGGCGCGCGGCCCGTGGCAGACTCGTTCTGCCGACTGGTGCGCAAGACCAGTGGCAAACGAAGCTCGCCGGCGGTACCGCCAACGGAGACAGTCCCATTCTCGCCCGATGACCGGGACGGTCCCATGAGCTTGTCCAGCGTGGTGCCGCGGGCGACGGGAATGCCCAACTGCCCGCACAGTGCGTGCAGATAGGCTTTATCGGTGGCCTTCTCGAAACACTCGGCCGGGGGCGAGAACACGTGTACGGCCGGCTCGAACCGGTCGCGGTTCGCGATGAGCGCCTGGTGGAGGTGTTCGTCGATGGGCATGACCGACCCGGCGTCCAGCTCGGTAGCCAGTGCGAGGAGTTGCTCGACCTGCGGTGGTGCGTCGTCCGATCGGTTGAACCGCCACGCGCCCGCGCAGTATCGGCTGTGCGCCGCCTGTCCCGCGGCCGACTTGCACACCGCGTACACTGTCAGCCCCCCGCGTGCCAGGCTTCGCAGCATCGACAGCCCCACCTGCGAGTCGCCGCAAACGGCAATCACTTTCCGCTCGCGCGGCGTTGCGCAGTCAGGTTTCGGCGGCCGGATGGGGATCATGGAAGAATTAGGTTTCAGGTGTCAGGTGTCAGGTGTCAGGTGTTGGAGTTCACGCTTCAGCGTGTGGAGTTGCGACAGTGAACGTCGAGGTGCATTGTCCGTTCCGTGGCACTACCGATCTCAGCAGCCAGGTTCACCCACGCGAGTGAGAATCTATAGTCGGGAAGACGTCAGGCCGCGTTGGTCTGGACGCTAGCCCAGCACGCCGCGTGGTGGCGGTATCATTCTAGCCTCTCTTGCTGCACTTGCTCCTACTGGGTTGTAGCTTCTCTTGCGGGTGTGAAAAAGAGAGCAACGCATCGAGGGTAAGCCCAAGCGCTTACGATAGCGCCGGCTAGAGCGAATATCGTCAGCGTCACGTCATTCCGATATGACGTGAATGCAAGGGAGCCCAGTTCAATCGCGAGAACCAGCAGAAGCGTCGCGAGGGTCGCAATCACGGCATGTCGCCGGTAACCGGCAAGAATGGACTGGATCAACATACCCAGAATGAGAAACGCGCCAAATTCCTGGGCAATTCTCGCGGTGGCCGCAAGCGGTCCAACACTATAGACCATACTGCCCGGCGGCGTCTGCAAGGTGGCCCCGAGTTTGTCCTTCATCGTCACGCCGGCGAGGTGGGCCGGGATCGCTACCCAGCGGTGACATGCGATCAGCACGAACCAGCCTGCCGCAAGGGGCAGCTTGACCGCTGTGCCCCACCGGTGCCACCATGCTCCGCGAAAACCGTTTCCGGTCGCAATCGGTCCCGCAAACTGTGCCAGCAAGCCGCCTATTGCGGCGCCGAACGTGCCGAGCACGATATCCGTTGTTGTGGCGATTCGCCCACGGACGAACACCTGCAATACCTCGACGCCCGATGCAAAGAGCCCCCCTCCAATCAAGGCCAGCATCCAGGGACGCCGTGTACGCCCGCCGCGGCAAGCCACCAGGTAACCTATGGGAATATAGAGGAGTGTCTTCATAACGATCACAAGAAGGTCGAGATCGCTCGGATTGGCGAACGGAATGACTTGGATCATGCCGGCCTTGTACTTGCTCCACACCTGGCGTGCCGATACCGTCGGATTCAGCGGCAGAACGCTGTAGAATATGAACAGGGCGGCGTAGGTATAGAGCAATCGCATATGCAGGGTTGCGGCATTGCTCTTGCTTACCAGCCCGCGCACCCATCGGCTCAGCGGAGCCCCGAAAGCCAACCATGCTGCCAGTCCGAGCATGTTGCCGACGGTTTGGGCAATGGTATCGTGAACGGACGGACTGCGTTGCGGAACGAATACCTGGCTGAATTCCAGGACGAAGCTGAGTGCCACGCCCGCGGCGAACACGACCGGCACCATCCACCATCGGCCGCGGCGCCGGTCCTCGCGCGAAAGTGCCCCCAACGCAAAGAATGCGAACGGAACGAGCATGGCGATGTTGGTGACCATGTCTGCCTGGCCCGACAGTTCATGCAACGGCCGCATGCCGTCGCGGAAAACCCTCCACGCGTCTCGCAGCGGCATGAAGTGAAAGTCCAAAGGAATGAGCGAGCCATACAGGAGCAGTCCGGCGTAAAACGCCGCCAGCACCGAATACGCCCGGCCTGCTTTCCACAGTCCGTGCTGACTGGATGGTTCTTCTGTACGATCACAGTCATCGACTCCCGGCGTCCTGAAGCGCCCGCGCAATAGGCTGATCGCAATTCCGGTGCCTATCGCCAGGACCAAAACGCCGCCAAGTTGCACCGCTCCCCAGCGAAGCAACAAGTGCTGCCACGACATTTCCGTTTGCCGGTCGGGGCCCAGGAGAAAACGCGCCGCTGGGAAAGTCATTTCGTACTTTTCCACGGCGGGTTCGAGCCCGAGCCATAGCAGTATCCAGCCTGGTCCAACAAGCAGCGGCGACACGACCGTTGCAGCCAGCTTGCTGGGCAGTGATCCGCGTGCCCAGGCGTATCCCAGTGCCGCGACGTTCAACGCCAACAGCAGTACAAGCGCTGTCAAGAAGACGGGGCCAACGCATGCCGACGGCGTTGTGCGGATGAGTTCCGTCAGGTTGTCCGTGTTGGCCCAACGCACTACGACGAACCAGCACAGGACCAGCCAGGGACCGCCGCAAGCGAAAGCCATCGCGCTGCGCTTGAGGCCGCGGGGCCAGCCGAACTCGAGAATCGAGCCAATCGTCACACAGGCAAGCAGAAGCGACAGTGTGCCGATACCCTGCAATGCAAGAAACCGGACGAGCAGCTCCCAGTTGCCCCCCCAACCCAACGTGGGCCAGCCAAGAATGTCCCCCAGACTCTCCCGCGTTACCGAGAACCATAACATGGCCCACGATACCAGGCCGATCACCGCCGCCCAGAAAGGCATCAGCAGCAACTGCCGCGGCCGGCGGACCAGGTAATCGCCCACGCCCGCGGGGCCCATGCCAAGCCAGAGCAGCAAAACCGAGAAGACCCCAATTCGTATGTGCCGGTGCGCTGCGGGAAACAACTCGC
Organism: Thermoguttaceae bacterium; assembly: GCA_034005525.1. Classification (GTDB taxonomy): domain Bacteria; phylum Planctomycetota; class Planctomycetia; order Pirellulales; family Thermoguttaceae; genus PWXP01. The sequence continues at coordinate 42,289 of JAVEUP010000038.1, forward strand.
GAACATTATAGGGCATCCGGGGGTGCCCAACTACGGCATGGATGGTTGCCGAAATACATAACACAGTCGAAAACGCAAGGACAAGTGTCACGATCTCGCGCAACGGCAAACGTCGGATTGTCTCCTGTATCGGCTTCGAGCGCATGTTCATACTATCTGACACCTGACACTTTCTTTCCCCAACTCCTATCTCCCAACTCCGAGTTCCCAGCTCCCAACTAGCACCTTCTCCACCTCCGCCGCCACGTCGTCCCAGGATCGGACTGCGGGACTGCGGCGTATGTCTTCTGGAACCCACCGACGGGCGAGCACCTTGGCAATGGCGGCGGCCAGGGCTTCAGGGTCGGCCACGGGGACGATCTCGCCGTTGCAGCCGGGCTCGATCAGGTCGGGCACGGCGCCCACGTCGGTGGCCACAACGGGCCGGCCGCAGGCGAGACATTCGAGCACGGCGTTGGGGCAGCCTTCGCGATACGAGGCCAGCACGCCGGCGTCGGCCGCGGCGAAGTAGTCGGCCACGCGGTCCGGCGGCTGTGGGCCGGCCAGCAGCAGCCGGTCGCCCGCGCCCAGCGACCCGGCCAGGCGGCGCAACCGGGCGGCGTCGCCCCGGTGCAGGCCGTCGCCGACCAGCAGCAGCCGCACGTCGGCGGGCAGGCGGGCCAGGGTGGCAATCGCCTCCCGATGCCCCTTGCGCACGCCCAGGTGGGCGACAGTGACCAGCAGGCGCCCCTGCTCCGGCAGGCCCAACCGGCGTCGCGCCTCTTGCCGGTCGGCCGGGCGGAACCGCTGAAGATCAACTCCGTTGGGAATGACCGACACTCGCTCCGGCGCCGCGCCCAACTCGCACGCGATGGCCGCCATGCGCGCGTCCACGCTCATCACGGCCGCGGCCCCGCGCAGCGCCTCGGCGCACTGCCGCCGCTGCGAGGGCACTTCGAGGCACGGGTAGATCTTACCGCGCAGTGTAATCGTATACGGCAGCCCCAGCCGCCGCGCCAACAGGCTCACGCCCACCCCATCCGGCCAGACGAAATGCGCATCCAACACATCCGGGCGATAGCCTGCGGCTAGAAGCTGGGAGCCAGAAGCTAGAAGCTGGGAGCCAGAAGCTGGAAGCTGGGAGCTAGAAGCTGGAAGCTGGGGAGAGGAGGAGTCTGGCATACTGTCGTGGTCGTCCATGCCCGCACGTGCGTGCGTCTTTTCCGCCGCCGATCTTCCGCCACCGCTCCCCCCCCCAACTCCCAACTCCCATCTCCCAACTCCCTCTTCCCCCTGACACCTTCCCCCCTCTTCCCCCTGACACCTGACACCTGACACCTGACACCTTTCCCCAACTCCCATCTCCCATCTCCCAACTCCCAACCACCGCCCCACTCCCCTCGCATACAACCTCGCATCCAGCGACTTCAGCACGCCCGGCACGCAGAAGAAGGGCGGCCGATGCACGGTCAGCCCATGCCACAGCTCACTCGCCGGCACGGCGCCGAAGAGCCACTCGTGGAGCCGATGCCAAGGGGACAGTCCCATTTTCGCGGCGGAAAGGGCGGGCGATGGAACCTCTTCGCGGGTGTGCCGCGAAAATTGGGACAGTCCCCTGCCCCCGTTCCCCCGCCGCCATCGCGTCAGCAGCGGGAAGCTGGGCACGGGTGAGACCACTTGCAGCTCCACGCCCGGCCGCCGTGCCAGTGCCGCCAGCCGCCGCTCGACGAACACGCCCCAGTTCGGCGCCGCGGCGTGCGGAAAACAGTAGGAGAAGGAAAGGACGTTCAAAGCTGGGAGTTGCTAGTTGGGAGACATTAGCTAATGCCCGGGCGTCGTCTCCCCGACGGCGGCGAGGGCGCGTCGATAGAGGCCCTCGTCGATCCAGAATCCGGCCTCGTTGCGCAAACGATCCATCTCGACCTTTAGCGAAGTGATCCTGCCTTCTTGCTTGGCGCGCATTAGCAAACCAATCGTGCCCGTCACGCACAAGGAAAACGTCCCGGCCGCACTCCGGGCTTCGGTTTCATCCACCAAAATGACGTCCGGGGTCTGCTCAATGGCCAGTGCAATGGCCTCGGCCTCCCCGCTGTGCAAATCCCGTTCCAACAGTCGGACCAACGCGCCGTCCGTGGGTGCGACGATCCTCAGCCAGCCCTGCTTAGCCGCGTCGTCAACTTCGCAGGCTCCCGGTCGGCCTTTCCCTTCTTCGACAACTTCCCGCCAAACGGCTGGTGGGATGAGAACGTCGTCATAGAATGTGGGTAGCAGTTTCAGCCGTTCCATGGCAGCCAGATGGATCAGTGGCGACGAGTTGCTAACCGCCTTTGGCATATTTCAGGTCTTCTGTGAGGTCGTGCTCACTGTAGTGGCGGACAATGTGCCGCTGCCCCAGCAGGTGCTCGAACTCCCAACGCGTCACTCCTGCCAGTTTCCGCGCCATGCCGCCCGACAAAATGCCGCGTTGGTAAAGCGCCAAAGCGAGTTCTGTGCGGAGTTCCTGCTCTCGCTCTGGCGGTGGCAGCCGCAAGGCGTCAGTCACTTCCTGCGGGATTTCCAGCACAATTCCAGGCATGGCTCTTGTCCTAAGGCGCTCAAGGTTAGTGAAGTACGACGCGTAGAAGATCAACCTGAAGTATACACGACCGGGCGACCCCAGGCGATCCCAATGCCGCCAACAACCAGTATACCACACTCCCCACCCGGAGATGGGAGATAGGAGATGGGAGATAGGAGATGGGGGTGTAGGGTTACGATTTGTGGCGCTGATAGGTTGAGCGGATCAGACCGGTAATCAAACGGCCAAGATGATGAAGGCCGTCTCGCAATTGAATCACTTCGTCTGCGACGTTGGTGTAGTTGTCCTCCACGACATACGATAACGACCGCACTTCACCGGTCGATGCACGCGCTATATTGTAGAATTGGAGTTTCTCCGCCACATGAACTCGCTCAAACCCTTCGGCAATATTCGTCATGATCGAGACCGCGGCGCGCTGGCATTGGCTGCACAGACCGAAGTCGCGCGACAAAGGCGGTCGGCGGCATATCGAGTAAACCCGATTGACCACTTCCCGCGCAGCCCGCCACGCCTCCAATTCCTCAAACCGAGTCACCCTACCTCCCATCTCCTATCTCCTATCTCCCATCTCCCAGCTCCTATCTCCTATCTCCCAGCTCCTATCTCCCAGCTCCTATCTCCCAGCTCCTATCTCCCAGCTCCCAATAGAGCTTCTCATACGCCCCCAACATCACCTCAAGGCTGTAATGCCGGCAGGCGTGCTCGCGGGCGAGGCTGCCGAGGGTTTGGCGGAGGGTGAGATCGGCGGCCAGCTCGCCGAGGGCGGCGGCCAGGGCGGCGGTGTCGCGCGGGGCGACGATGCGCCCGCAGCGGCCGCCGTCGAGCAGCTCGTCCACGCAGCCGACGTCGGTTGCCACGCACGGCAGCCCGCAGGCCATCGCCTCGCTCAAGGCGTTCGGATGCTGCTCGCTGTCGCTGGTGAGTGCGAATACGTCGAGCTGCCGCAGGAACTCCGGCACGTCGTCGATGCGGCCGGGCAGGTGCAGCCGATCGGCCATCCCTTCCGCGCGTGCCTGCTCGACCAGCGCGTCGCGCTCGGGGCCCTCGCCGGCAATGCGCAGCTCCACGTCGCGTCCGGCCGCGGCAAGCCGCCCGCATGCCGAAACGAGCATCGCCTGGTTCTTCACCGGCCGCAGGTTGCCGACCGTGCCGACCACCAGCGGCCCTTCGCGCACAGGTCGCTCGGCCGGGGTGAACCGCTCCGTATCGACCCCGTTGGGAATCACCCGCGTCTTCGCCGCAGGCCAACCCCAGCGGGCGACCATCAGGCGTTTCGACTCCTCGCTGACGGTCACGAGTGCCCTGACCATGCGGGCCAAGAGGAACGAGGCCGCTCGCCTTCGCCAGGGCATGAAACCCGCCCGGCCCAGCCCGTGGAAGCTGAGCACGACCGGCACGCGCGGGCGTACCAGCAGGCTCGCGGCGACGGTATCGGGCCATGCGCCCCAATTGCGAGCATGGATCACGTCGGGCCGCACCTGCCGGATCAGCCGTGCCAGCCGCAGCGGCAGCCGCAGTTCGTTCGGCGGCGAGTGCATCATATGGACCGGCACGTCCGGCGGCAGCCGTTCGGCCATTTGCGGCTCTTCCCGCAGCGCCGCCACCGTATGTCGTATCCCCCGCCCGCTCAAGCCCGCAATCACCCGCGCCATCGTCAGTTCCATGCCGCCCAGCAATAGCCCGGGCGTGACATGCAGTACGTGGAGTTGCGAAGCGGAGGGTTCGCGCAAGCAACTCGGCGCTGGGACTTGGGCCGATGAACGGCCCGCGCTGGTCAACCGCCTCGTGCGGAGGCTGCCCGCGTGCGACGATAGTGCCAGGACGCCGTTAAGGCGGGCGTCGAATGCGTCGGGGGATGCGTCGCTTGGAATACAAATACGGTCGACTTCCAACGGCCGCAGTTGCCGCCGATTGATGCCTCCGGTGAGCGTGAAAGCCACCTGGTAGCCCGCTTCCGCCACCGCGCGGACAACCTCCGGCGAGACGTCGGCGTGCCCGCCGTTGGGATACGCCAGCCACGGACACGGCTGCGACAGCTCTTGCTCGACCCGCAGCCGGCTCTGCCGCAACTCGTCGGCAAGCGCGCCGGCGGAAAGGGTGGTCAGAATCGGGTGCGTCACCGTATGCGAACCCAGCGCGAACCCGCGCCGGTGCAGTTCGCGAGCCTCGTCCCACGAGAGAAACGAATACAGCTCGCGGCGCCAGTGTTCCTCGACCGCAAGCTCCTCCCGTCGCAGCCGCTCCAAGTATGCCAGCCGCTCCTGGTTGGAGAGCTGCTTGCACGCCGCCCGGATACGGTCGGTCAACCGCCACCGGCCGGCCTCGTCGGCCGGAAGGGGTGCGTCGGGGGTGCCGCCGGGCATGGGGAACCGCTCGCCGTGCCAACCAGCCACGCGTTCGTCCAGTTCCTGGGTCCAAAGCAGTTCGCGCCCGCCTATATGGCCGACGGTAAGGTGAACGATCGCCGGAATGCCCAGCCGCTCCAAGACCGGGGCGGCGTGTGTCAGGTTATTGCGGAATCCGTCGTCGAACGTTACGAGGACCGCCCGCGGCGGCAGTGGTCTGCGGCCTTCGACGTGGTCCAGCACGTCACCGGCCGAGACGGGCGTGAACAGGCGGGCGACCGCTTCCATCTGCCGCCGGAAATCGGCCGCCTTGATTGCATTGCGCGTTCGCAGCCGGTGGTGCGGCAACTCGTCCGGCACGACGCCGTGATAGCACAGCACCAGCAGCCTATGCCCCAGCGCGCGCCTCACGCAGCCGTTGACCCCAAGGGACCGTGCGCCCCGTAGCACGGACCATTTGCCAATCGTTCTGGCCTTCATGCGCATGATGCTATGCGATTTTCAATGATAGTGACGAAGTAAGGGGAACAGAAGGCAACGGAGGAAACAGAGATGGTGGTGCAGTCAGCCATTTCCCGACGTTCGAGCTTGACTCGCCGGTTTCTGCTGTCTATCATCGAGTTCGGTGGGGAAATCGCTTTCCTTTCACCAATCGTTGTGTGGGAACCTGGTGGTCAATCGCAAGTAGTCCCGCTTTCGGAGGCCGTGGCAAGTGATGGGTTGGAGGCAGTTCATTCCTGTTAGCGTAAGAGCCAGGTATTGGCGCTATGTGAGCAATCGCCAGTTGATGAAGACGTTCGGTGTATCGTCGAAGAAGTACGCTCGCGAACTGGCCTTCTGGCAGTCGCGTTGGGAAGCAGAAGATGCGCATTTCCAAAACGACCACTACGAACACTGCTTGCTTTCCATTGCCGGCGAAACGGACGATTCGTTTTGCCAGGGGAGGATTGTCGCCGATCTTGGCTGCGGCCCCCGCGGCAGCCTGGAATGGGCACGCAGTGCGCGGTTGCGGATTGGGATCGATGTTCTGGCGCGAGAGTACACGCGTTTCAACATTCGGGACCACAACATGTGCTATGTATGCTCGGGTGAAACGTCGATTCCCTTGCCATCCAATTACGTGGACGTTCTGTTTACATTGAACGCCATGGATCACATGGACAACTTCAGCGTTATGTGTGGCGAGGCCCTTCGGATACTCGCGCCCGGCGGTATCTTTGTCGGCTCATTCAATCTCAACGAAGCACCGAGCGAGTGCGAACCGCAAATGCTGACGGAAGACACGGTCAACGAGTTCCTGCTGAAGCACCTCAATGTGCAGCATTATCGGCTGGCGCCGCGCGGCCCGAAGGAGAACAAGTATTCCAACTGCTACACAGCCGCCGACAGCCCGATGCACGGCGCCCGAAATGCCGGCAATTCCACCCCTGTCATACTTTGGGTGCGAGCGACGAAGCCGTAATCGTTCGCATTCCGGCAACACGTGCAGTCGTTCGACGCAGGCGGAACTACGTAGGGTGGGTGGTTCCGGCTGTCGATGGCCGGGAGCGTTGCGCCGGTACACCGAGCGGACTTTCCGGCGCCGGTGCGGTTTGCCCTTGGGTACAGCCGGGTTCACCCACGCGTACAGGATTGTTCCCGGCGCGCGTGGGTGAACCCGGCCGCTCGAACGTGCGCAAGCCTCGCCACGCCGTGCGGTGCGGCCGGAACCACCCACCCTACATGTTGTCTCAAACTTCAATGGCGCGCATCTGTGCGTTGCCGACGATGCGCCATAGGCACACGGGCATCATGATGAACCACCAGGGAAGCTCGGTGTACGTTAGCGACATCGTGAGCGAGGAGCCCATCAGGTTGGCCAGCGAACACATCAAGCCAAAAGAAACAAGCATGACGTCCTTTTGCCGTTCCGGGGGCAAGCCCGGTTGCTCCTGCCTCATGCGGTTGAGCATGAGGAAGGCACTGCCGTACAGCGCCATGTAGAGCAGGAATCCCTGGGTACCCAACTCGGTCAGGCAGCGAATGTACGCGCTGTGCGCGTCGCGCCCCCTGCGCGTGTGGTCGTAGTCGCCAACGGTCTGGTGGAAGTTGCCTGCGCCAATGCCCCACGGTCGCCTACTCCATATCTGCAAGCCGATCTTGGCATACTCAATTCTGCTCTGCGCCGATGCATCCCGTTCGCCCTCCGGGGCCACGATCGTTGCCGACCGTTCGATGAATCGCTCGTCGGTCAGGTGGTAGAAGCCGGCTCCTCCAGCGACCAAACCCAGGGCAATGTAGGCACGGAAGCGCTTGGGCGCCATGACCAGTGCCATGATTCCGCCGGCGACCAGCCCGACCACGGCGCCGCGGCTGCGCGTGAGGATAATCGCGTTGGCCGTGAACCCGCCGGAAAGGAAGCACAGGCCTTTTCCCCACCACCCGCTCCGCAGGAACTGGACTCCGATGAGCCACAACATCGCGCCCATGCAGCCGCCGAAGTAATTGGAGTTTGTGAAATCCGGGCCCCCCACACTGTTCAGCCGCCCTCGGAGGAACGAGCTATATGGTGTATCCCACGCCTGCATACCCAAAATCATGGCACAAATGACCAGCACCCACAGGAGCCGGTCCAGGTTCTTGAAATCGGTCACCACGTGGGTGAGCATGAGCGTGAACAGGGCCACCTTGGTGATCTTCATCGAGACGTGATCGATGTGTGTATACCTTCCCTCGGTAGGCGGCCCGATGAGCACCGATAGCCACACCGCGCCAATGAACAGCACCAGCAGCACTTCGTGCCAGCAGAACGGCGAGCGGCCGAACCGCAGGTTGCCCGCATGGAGGAACATCGCAAAGGCCGTCAGCGCCCCGAGCGTGAACGAATAGCGGATGCCCAGGCCCGCCACCGGCCCGTGCCACCACTGGCGCTCCGGGCCAATGCAGTAATGCGCCACGTAGCCCAGCATCGGCCAGATGGGGCCGAAGAACGTGCCGGCGCAGGCGGCGAGGAAGAGGCCGATGAAGAGGATGGTTTTCAGAGCCATGAGAGAATTAGTTGGGAGTTGGGAGTTGGGAGTTGGGAATTGGGAGTTGGGAGTTGGGAGT
>JAVEUP010000215.1:0-12746 GCA_034005525.1 Thermoguttaceae bacterium
CCATCGGCTCGCACTCTTACCCGTTTGCCCAACCGGCCTACGCACCGCTACGCCTCGACAGGCCGCCATCAACATCACGGGGTTATTGAGAACTTACGAAAAAACCGTCCGGCTGGGACGCCGATACAAGACGCTGCAAAAAGGCCGCCGGCCGGCTCGCCCGGCCCGGAGCCATTGTCTACAAGCTACCGCGACATACGATGAAAATGTGCTTCTTCCAGGGCGTTGCTGCCGCCGGAAGCGGCAGCAACGCCCTGGAAGAAATGGGGGATTTGGGAGCTGCGGCACTAGCCAACAGACCACCGCTCCGAGCCGGCCGGTGGCGACTTCCCGTGCTTACCATCGCCCTGGGTTCGGGCTCTCTTCCGTGACCGCCAGGCCGCGCGGTCTCTGAATGCGGGACTCCAACCGTGGGGGCGTGTACCTGGAAATGGAAAAGGCATTATAATCAACCCCCATGAACATCCTCTTCCTCCACGGTTGGCAAAGCACTCCTGGCGGCCTCAAGCCGACCTACCTGAAGGTCCATGGACACACCGTCCTCAACCCGGCCCTGCCCGACAACGATTTCGACCTGGCGGTCAGTATCGCTCAATCCGTTTACAACCGGCATCAACCCGATGTCGTGGTCGGCAGTTCCCGTGGCGGCGCAGTCGCCATGAACATCGACTCCGGGACCACGCCGCTGGTCCTGCTCTGCCCAGCATGGAAGACATGGGGAACGGCGACGACGGTGAAGCCCAGCACGACCATCCTGCATTCTAGGGCCGATGAGACTGTTCCGTTTGCCGACTCCGAGGAACTGCTAGCGAATAGCGGACTGCCTTCATCGGCGTTGATCGGGGTGGGGACGGAGCATCGGTTGGCTGAACCCGATGCGTTGGGTAAGATGTTGGAGGTGGTGGAGGGGGCGCAATAGGAGGAACGAACATGGCGAGACCGAGAGAACCGTGGAATATGCGACCTGCACGGAAAAGCCGACCTCTGACCGCCTCGCTCAAGGCCGAGGTGGAAGCCAAAGCGAATGCTTTGATCGTGAACGTCCTGAAACCCCGGTATGTCAAGCCGCCAAAGGAAGACGAACAGTTCAACTACATTACCGACATCACGGCGAAGTGGTTCCGAAACCATTTCTACTTCACTGCGACTTTCGCCTGCCCAGGTCCGAACGCCCTTTCGCCCACATTCGAGGCGAAGTTCGCCCGAATGGAACCTCTCGGCGACGGCACCTTCGCCCTCTACGCCATGCGGTACACCGGCAAGGAGTGGGTTGGGGTCTTTGACGCTCTGACTGTGGATGAGTGCATGAAGTCGATTCAGGACGACCCTTGGTTCATGCTTGCCTAATCCGAAACGCTGCAAGGAAGCCAACCATCAATGACCACCAATATCTTCACCCCCGGCCCTACCCCGAATATCGCCTGTGCCGCAGGAGGTTAATGCCGAAAAAGCATTCCGAATGAATCCGGTTCCCTTGCTCTTTTCATCGTGTTCGGGTATTTTTGCATGATGACCTCTGGCCGATGTGGGCCTTGCGGGGATTGCATGGTTTTCTGAAGGAGACCTGAAGTGACGAAGAAGCTGTATGTTGGCAACCTGTCGTATGACACGACCGACAGCGATCTGCGAGAATTGTTCGAGGAGTATGGAACGGTCGAATCCGCCCAAGCCATCATGGACCGAGAAACTGGCCGCTCGAAGGGGTTTGGGTTTGTGGAGATGTCCAGTGACGAAGAGGCTCAGACAGCCATTGACGCCCTAAACGGGCAAGAGGTCAACGGGCGTGCGCTCACCGTCAACGAAGCCAGGCCACGGGAAAGCCGTGGCGGAGGTGGTGGTCGAGGTGGCTATGGCGGAGGTGGTGGTGGCGGCAGAGGCGGCAGAGGGGGAGGAGGAGGAGGTGGTAGACGTTACTAGACAAAGTGTGTCACCCTCGCCGCCATCACCCGCTTCCTTTCCGCCGTGTACTTCCACCAAGGTGTGGGCTTCTCGCCAGCCATGAAGCGGACGGCGGCGATGAACACGTCGATGACGCAAGGATCGTGACGGACTCCCGTGGCTTGGCACAGGTCGTCGTACATCGTGTACGGGTCTTTTCCTGCAAGGTCTTTGGGGGAATGGACGCCGATCTACTTTAGATTTCCGGCAATCGAAGGGCCGACGTTGGGAATGTCTTCCAGGTCGGTGATGTCGGCTTGATTGATGGGTTTCATGGTGGGCTACCCCCCCTCACTCAAGCCTGATCTTCAGCCCGTAATCCTCCATGATTTGGAGCAGCGCCTCGGCGTTGCCCCGAGCATCATCGACGGGATGGTGGGTGTGCTTGGTCTTCCGCAGGCGCTTGAAGTTGGTGAACATGTCCCGGACCACCCCCTTGTAGAGCGAGCCGAGGTTCGTCGAGCTATGCCCAAATGGGTTCTTCCCGAGAAAGTGGTGGAAGTACCAGTTGATGAACTGCCAGTCGAAACCGTTGTTGTCGGAAATGAACATCGGCTGACTACGAGCAACCTCGGCAATCCAGGTGGCGAACTGCCGCATGACCTCTTTCGGATCGTCGAAGCCGTGCGTTTCCTCCCTCGTGAGGCCACTTACTCGAAGTGCCTCTGGAATCCATTGCTCGGAGATGGGCTTCAATTGCCCGTAGAATGTCCTGTCGAGGGCCGGTTCGACCACGATGGCCCCGAAGCAGACCATCGAGTAGTCGCCGGGGATTGGCCCGTCGGCTTCCACGTCCACCATGATGTAGGTCATTATCGTATTCCATACTGTTGGATGATTGCTACAAACTCGACGTTGACACAGCAAGGCCGACCGTTTCGGCGCTTCCATTTCTGCGCTGTGACTCCCCAGTCGTCACGGCAATGCGACCCATGCGGCCCCCTGCACAAATACGAGGCAAATTGCCCACCTTAGCGATGTCCTTATCGAGCGCAGCCCGAATCTTCTGTTCGCTGGCTTTCCATATCCTCATTTCGTCCATGATCGAGGAGAGCCAATAGGGGCTCTGTGGACCGCCCTGTGTTTCGAGCACGTACTGGCAGGCATCGAGAATGGTGTGGATCATGACGCTGCCTCATCCTTTTCCAACAGCCACTCCCTGGCCCGCTCGACCAACAGCAGGTCACGGGTGCATTGGCGAATGTCATCCTTCCGCATGTCCTCGATCTCCTCGGCGTCGAGTTCGATCTTTTCTTCGCCAAACAACGGATGCGACCTCGGCTCGAACAGGCTGGGATCAAAGGGCTCCGTCTCCCGTGCCGTTTCTAGGTATTGGGCTAGCTGCCAAGGCTCGAAGATCGTCTTGATCTCAGCGACGTCGGCCGCCGTGCAGCGGCAGGCCAACGATCGGGTGTCGAAGATGTAGTCGAGCCGCAGCCCGTCATTCTTCGGAAAGGCGAGGTTGCGGTAGTCCCACCATGAATACAGCCCGCCCTCCGGGTGCTGCTCGCGCACGACGTCCACCAAGCCCCAGTCCAGCAGTTCCTCTAGGGCCTCCCGAATCGCCTCATAGGGAAACGCCTCCTCGCGCGCCTTCAACTCCTGGAGGCAAACGATGTCCGGCTCGGTCTTCTGGAGCCAAGCCAGCAGCCGTTCCAGCCGGGCACGGACGGAATTGACGTTCCAGGTGGCGATCTTCATGGTTGCGGTCGCAGTCCTTGTCTAATCTTTGCCTCTGGCCGGGCCTTATCGTGAGTTACAGGTCACCCCGATTCTACCCCAGGCCTGGTCCAATGAGAATCACCGAGTTTGCGCTCGTCTCGGATGGTCGCACAGTTAAAAAAACGGCTCTTGTGTGTCATTATCGCACGTTTTCCCCACTTCAGGAGTGCCGCTATGACCATAGCCTTGTGCGCGTCGATTCTTTCGCGATCCGTTACCGCAGTCACTTTTCCAACTCGACCAAATACGGCTCTTCCGTTTCTAGGTGCAGGCCGCGGCAATGTAGTAGGCACACGCCGCTGTGCCGTCCCTGAAATAAAGGCTGTCTGCACCTAGAACCGGAAGAGCCCCAAATACTCAATGACTTCAGGAAGATCGTCCGGCTTGGCCGGCGTCATCGCCATCATCGGCGCGTGCGTTGCCGTCTCCTGCCGCAAGCCGAACCAACGGTAACGGCACAAACGGCAACGGTGCGCACAGTGCAAGCGCCAAGCAAATGGAATACGTCCAGCAGCTTGCCGAGCATGAGGCCTGAGAGGACGTCGCGGCTGGGACAGTCCACGGCGGCCGTTCCTGACTCGATGTTCGTGCGATTCATGTCCTGTTTTCCGCCCGATGACGCATTACCTCTCCTTGGGGACCTTCAACGAGCAGCCGGCGTCGAGAATGGGCTTCTTCTCGAAATCCTTGAACACGACGACTCCCCGGCCGGGCTTTTTCAGGCCGTCGATGATCGACAGCGCGATCTGCTGGGGATTGTCCGTTCCCCAGTAATTGCCCTGGCATTGGAAGTCCTGCGGCGTCCGCACCTCGATTGCCGCGGTCAGGTGGTTGACGAGGTTGGAGGACTTCATGTTTACGTGGCCCTCATAGAGATTGGACTTCAGACCCACGGCGTTGTTGGTGAGGTTGCACGAGACCACGGTCAGGTTGCCGTAGTAGGTCATGTTGAGTCCCACTCCGCCGTTGGAAGCGATCGTGCAGTGATCGAGGGACACGCGGTTCAGGTAGAAGGTGATCCCATCCGAGACATTGTTGGCGATCAGACAGTTGCGGAACCAGAGCGTGAACTTGTAGTTCCGCCGCGTTTCCACTCCCACCTTGTTCTGAAGGAACAGGCAGTCCTTGATCTCCGCATCGACGTCTTCGGCGACGTAGAGCCCTCGCTGCGCGCCGCGCACGTCGAATCGCTCGACGACGTGTTTGACGCCGCTTTGGAGCGAGAGCTTGTCCCACCCAGCCTGTGGCAAGCCCGGCCGAAATCGGACGAAATCGTCGCTCTCCCCGTAAGAGTTCAACTGGCCATTGGCGAGAATCGCCGCGCCGGGGGCCGCCAGGACGGTCGTGCCTCGTTCGAGCAACAAGGCTCCTTGCGGCGTAATCGTAACGCGGCCCACCAGCTTGTAAGGCCCATCCTTGCGGGCAAGGCGGATCTCACGGTCGATCGTTTCCGGGATCACCTTGCCCGGCAGCTTCGTGACGTCGTCCGCTTGGTCCTGCTTGGGGCCAGGGACGGTGCCCGAATCCAAGCCGACTGGGGCCGTCGACGCCGTATCGGCGTTGCTCAGCTTGATTTCCGCCAGCCGATTGTCGACCCTCGCCTTGGTCAGCCCCGAGAGCGAGGGCAATGCCTGTTGGTACCAGTGACCGGCGCGGCGGGCCAAGGCCTCTTTGGCCTCGGCGTCGGCTGCCTGGGACAGATCCCACCAGGCGTCGGCCAGCTTGACTTGACCTTCCGGCTCCGCAGGCGGCGCGATTAGCTCCTGGTGCGCTAAGACCTTGAGCCCCTCGTTGCTTCCCTTGGCAAGATACGGGAGCCCCTGCCGCCAATCCTCCTTGATCAGGCCGTACCAGCGGCCGAGCACGAGGTTGGCTTCCGCGTCGTCGGGATTCGCCTTCAGCTCGCCCTTGGCCTGCTGAACCTGCCGCCAGTCGCCGTAAAGATGTTGGATTTGTTCGCGGCGGTCGTGCATCTGTTTGCGGAAAGGCCTTCCCGCTGACTTCTGGCAGCTCCGTAGGGCCGTGGTGACCAGATCCAACGCCAGCTCATAACGCTCCTCGTCGAGGGCCTCTCGGATGACACCATCGACGTTCTCCAGAAACGACGTGATTCTGGCCGCATGGTCGGTATCACTGGCGAACTTCGTCAGGACGTTCTGCTTGACGGTCAGCGCGTCGATCTCGAAATCGGCGGCGATCCGATCGACTGCATGCAGCAAAAGGGCGACATCGCCGCCCTCGCTGGCCAATTCCATTGCCCGGCGGAGTAGCACGAACCGCTCGTCGGGAGCGTTGCCATACTTCTCTGCCGCCTCCATCAGTTCCCGAGCCCGGCCGATCTTCTGTTCGCTGGTCTTCGCTTCAGCCAACCGATAGACCTCCGTAACCTCTTTCAGTATCTTCTCCTGGACAGCACTGGAAGGGATGGGCGCCCTCTCCGGCCGCGAGTCCTGAGGTTGCTGGGGGCCTGAAGCGTCCGTCCGTAGATGGTCCGTGGCCGTGGGGACGTCAGGCGTCTCGCGATGAGTCAATCCAGCTTCGGGTGTCTGCTCGGACGCAGCAACGGCCTCTGAAGACTGGGAGGATTGCGGGGCTGGTTCGACCTCGCCCGAGCTTTCCGTCTCCCCTCGGAACACTTGGCCGCTCTTGGTCAAGGGAAGCCGCCACAACAAGACGGTGCCTCCGGCGCCGCACAGAATGAAACGGTTGTCGGGCAAGGGACAGATGCGATTTGTGGACACCTTGTACTCGGCAATCGGCATGCCGCTGTCGACGTCCCAGAGCCGAAGGGTCCCACCAGTGGTCACCGCATAGCGGCCATCGCCGAGAAAGGCCACGCCGTATGCGGAGCCTGGGGCGTCCAGGCAATGGCGTTCCTCGCCCGAATGGAGGTCCCATATACGAACCGTTTTGTCGTCGGCGCCACTCAAACCCCAACGCCCGTCCGGCGAGATCGCAACGGAACGAACGTGGCTTGTATGCCCTCGGAGACGGTTGATCTCTTTCCCGCCTGCCAGGTCGAGGATCCGCACGGTCTGGTCGGTACTGCCGGTAATGGCCTTCCTGGCACGGTGGGACATGGCCAGTCCGTCCGTCCATTGCGGACCTGCGAAGTTGAGGATTTCCCGCCGGTTATCAAGATCGAATACCCGAGGCCCCGGTTGCCTGAAGGTGCTGTAGAGCACATGGCGTGAGTCCTGAAAGAAGGCCGGGGCCATCAGCCAAGTGTCTCCGGGGACGGGGACCTCGTCCCAAGTCTTTGATTCCAGGTCCAGTACCCTAACAATGCGATCTCGGCCACCGCATACCGCACGACGTCCATCCGGCGAGACCGCGATGCCGTACAGGATGAGTTCCTCCTTCTTTTCGTTCAGCAAGACTGTCCCGGTTGCCAAGTCGTACCAGACGACGCGGCCACCCCATCCGGTGACGAGAAATCCTCGTCCGTCAGGCAGCGCGGCGATCGCCGCCACGGTTCCAGGGAACGAATACCGTCGAACCTCCCCGACCGGAATCGAATCAATGTCTTTCAGGCCAAGATCGGGAGGTGCAGGATCGGCTGTGATTGGCGGGGTGGGAATCTGGGATAACTCGGCGGGAACAGCTTGCGGCGGTGAGGGTCGAAGCTCGGGACTTTCGCTCGGCTCGGGTAGCTCTTTGGGGATGGGAGCCAGGGCGATGGGCTTCCTCGACGCTTCCTGGACTGGCGGTTTTGAAGGCGTCGATTCCGCCGCGAGCGAGGCTTCCGCCCGGGTGTTCGCAGTGCCCTTGGAGGGGACCGGCTTGTCAGGCGTCAAATCCAGCATCCAGAAGAGCAGGCCGCCCAGCAGAAGAACGACAACGGCTGTTGTGCCCAACGCAACAAAGGAACTCTTGGACCGCGCCCTCTGAGCAACCGAAGGCTTCCCGGCGTCGATCGAGGTAAGAACGCTCAGCAGATCGGGGGCGACGTGCTCCGCTTGGCCTGATTGCTGGGGCGCCTCCACGCTGGGCTCCAGCGCACGGCGTAGGCCCTCGTCGTACGCGGTCTTTCTCGGCGAATCCAGCAGGCATATTTTCGCGGCGGCCACCTCGTTGAGCACCTTCTGCGAAAGGTCCCCGTTTGGACCCGCCTGGAACGTCCGCAGGTGAGCCATCTGGCGGTCCGCGGCCGACTCGATCACGTCGGCATCGTTCTCAAAGAGTGGGAGTCCCAAGAGGCGATAATGGTTCGGCGGCTGCTCCTCCGGCGGGATTGCCAGCCAGCGATGATATGGGTCGAACTCTCTGGTCATCATGAAAGCCCCGGTCAAGCCTCCCTCTAGTCCTCTATTAGGAATAACGGAAGACCGCAACACGACCTGTTTGTGCCGCCCAGCGCCATCCTACCACCAAAAATCAGATATTCAAGCCCGCTATTCAGACACAAAATCAGACATCTAAGCGATTTTTCGGCCGGAATCGGTGACCGCATACTCTCCTTAAGTCCAATAGAAAAGGCCACTTACGGAAGAAACCGCAAGTGGCCTTAGTGGAGGCGGCGGGGATCGAACCCGCGTCCCGCGACATCTCCAGGCAAGCTTCTACGTGCGTAGCCGATCCTTTGGTTTTCGCCCGGCGGAACCCCGACCGGCAGGGTTTCCGCAAAGCTAGAGGGCAACGGTTTTTAGCCCCGGCCGTGGCCCACGTGAGCCGGGACGATCCGGAATTGGCGGCCGGCTTTCGGGCCTCTCCGGAGAAAGCCCTCAGCCGGGGCTGCGTTGTTACGCAGCCATTGCGAGGTTAGACTCGGCAATTAATGGTGCGGTCAGCTTTTTACGTGGCCAACTGACCAACCACGGCACGCCACTTACCCTTCAACTGCCCGGTCGAATCCAATTCGCCCCCGGATGGCATCTGGGCAACGGCCAACACGTCAATTCTACCGCGCCGCCTTGCGAGTGTCCACCCGACGGACCGCCAGCCTGGATGATTCATCACGCGAGCTGCCGCTTGCTTTGGGACCATTTGGGGGCGTTTTCTTAGCGGAGCGGCGCGAGCCGCCCGGTTTTCCCACTGTCATACCGGACGGCTCGCGCCGTGCCGCTACAAAGTAAAGGGCATTGGGCTAGCACCCAGCGGCTAATGAATAATCCGGACTATTCATGCAGGGACAAGGTCGCGTAAGTCCTTGGTGGGCCTGCGCAAGCCACGCCCGGGGTGGTTCGCGCGCCGTGCGCTGGAAGTAGGCCCGGCCAAGCGACCGAAGGCCCACCACGGTCTTGGCTTGCTTGTCACCACCCTACATCGTCGTGAATAATCCCAGCTAGCCTGCGAGCTGCCACAGCAGGACCGCGGCACCGAGGGGGATGAGATACCAGGCAAACAGTCCGAGCCGTCCCTGGCGAATCCATCGGAGCAGCCACCAGAGGGCGAAGAGGCCCACCAGGAAGCTGACCAACCCGCCCATCAGAAGCATGCTGCCGGGCGTGTCGCCGGGGCCTTTGCGGAGCATGCTGATCACCTCGAGCAATCCGCCGCCGGCCAAGGCGGGAATGGCCAGCAGGAAGGAGAAGGTCGCGGCTTCGTCACGGCGCAGGCCGCAACCCAAACTCGCCACAATGGTCGAGCCGCTGCGCGAGATGCCCGGCAGGACGGCAAATGCTTGAAACAGCCCGATAACAAGGGCCTGGCCGTAGCCGATCTCGCGGCACGCGAGCCGGCCGTCTTCATGCCGCATCGCCCAAAGGAGCATGGCGCCGGTTACGGGGAACATCGCTCCGGCTACCAGGGGGCTTTCCAGGATGCTCTCCATGCCGGGCCCCAACGGCGAGGCCTTCAGCAACAGGCCAATGCCCACCGCCGGCAGCGTGCCCACTACCAGCAGCCCGATCACGCGGCGGTCGCGCCCCAGCAGCGCGATGATCCTGTCCCGGAAGAAGACCACGATCGACGCCAGCGTACCCACGTGCAGCACGATGTTCAGCGTGAGCTTCTCGGTCATTGCGTCGCCGATCTGATCGAACAGCGACGCGCCCACAATGACGTGGCCCGACGAACTGACGGGCAGGAACTCGGTGATTCCTTGAACCACCGCGAGTATCAGCACCTGGAGCCAGAGCATGAAGCGACACTCTCCAAATGGGGCCGATACCCTGCGTGAATCAGCCCGGCAACGGCTACTTGTGATACCCCAGCGACTTGACCACGCCGAGCATTTCCTCGTACGTGATGAAGCGCCGGCGGTGGCGCAGTTTGTACTCGTCGATGGCGCGGGCGAGTTCGGCCGCATCGGGCGACAGGCCGTCGAGGCTGTTGGTGAACTGTCGGCGCTCGCACGCCGGCGGCGGGCCCGGCATCGAGTAATCGCGGCGATCGACAAACGTGCAGTCGGGCGTTTCTAAACCCTGCGACATGATCCGCAAGCTCCTTCAATAAACGGGAGTAGCTACCCGGGGGCTTCTGGAAGCCAACTTCCACCGAGCGCAACGGCAAACCGGCGTAGAGCCATGAAGCCATGTAAACCTACCGCGCAAACCGGGCCCATGCAAACCAGACCTACGCAATTGAACCGGTTATGCCGGTTGTCGCACAAAGTGCCACCGTCAAGCAGGGGGGGGCAGGTAAAACAACGAACTACCGGGCACTGAAGACGTGGGATAGGCTTCCAGCCTGTCTTTTCCGCCGACAGGCTGGAAGCCTATCCCACGCAATTCGGCAGGTTATGGTGTTACGCCGCTTTACATCACGTTCGCGGCAACCGCGGTAACCCAACAACCGCACATTGATGAAGCGCTAGCCCCCGCTCCCCGCGCCCACCGCGACCGGCGCGTCGGCGGGCTCGGTGGTTTCGGCTGCGAAGGTGTGGACGTGCCCGCGCTTCTCGACCACCTTGCCATCCTCCAGAACGAGAACGATTTCGCCCAGATATTTTGGGCGGTCGGGATGAGCAGGCGTTGTGGACGGCGTGCCTCCGGCCTGGGCAATCAGGACGCCGTTGACGAGAACGGCCTCTTCGAGCAGTGTGTGGGAGTGGCCGCCGATGATCACGTCGAAGACGTCCATGGCCTCCGCCAGGCGGGAGTCCGTGCTGAAGCCCAAGTGCGTCAGCCCAACCAGCACGTTGTGCTTTTCGCGCAGGTGTTCATACTCGCGAGCCACCCCGAGCGGATCGAGCCGGCGAACGCCTTCCTTCGGACTGGCAACGGCCAGCCCCAGCACGGCAACAGTAACGCCGTCGGACGCTTCCAGCACAACAAACGGCTTCGGCTGCGGCAGGTGCTCCGTGGTGACTTCGATGTTCGCTGCAAGCAGGGGGAACCGGGCCTGGTCCAGCGCCGCGCGGGTCAGGTCGTCAATGTAGGCCAGTTCGTGGTTGCCCAGGGTCATCGCGTCGTAGCGGAACGAATTCATGGCGGCAATCATCGCCTGCGACTGCTCTGAATAGTACTCGGGCCGCGGATCGTTCCATCGGTCCGGATCGCGAATGAAGACGTCGCCGGCGTTGAGCAGAAAGACGTTTTCACACCGGCTGCGCACTTCGCCGACCTTCGCGGCGAAAGCCTCGCGGTGATTGAAGTTGAAGTGCATGTCGTTGTCGTGCAGCAAGACGATGGTGGTGCGCACCGGGTCGCCGGGCGCCGCCGAGAACTCCGCCGCCGAGAGATCGGCGCAAACGAGTTCCTTGTCGTTGCGCGCGAAGACGTGCCGATGGGCGAAGGCTGGATGCGACCAGGTCACACCGTCGCGGCGGCGCAACTGCTCGAGGGTCGGGTCGATCAGCTTCGCGCGGCTGATCTCGTCGAATCCCGCAGGCGTCAGCCTGGCAATGATCAACTCGCCGCGTTCGTTGAACAGCCAGGTGCGGTCGTGATTTCGGATCAGGTGGATAGTGGCCCAGTTGTTCTCCGGCACCGCCGAGCGGTCCTCCCAGATCTGCTCGCCGGTGTCCAATCGCAGGCATCGCAAGACGCCCCGGCCGTCGGCGCCGTAGATGTGCTGTCCGTCGACAAACGGCGTGGAAATGAGGCAATGCAGGGCGGCGCCGTCCTCGACCTCCTGCCGTCGCCGATGCCACACCAGTTCCACGGCGGGTTTCTCTTGGCTTAGGCGCAGAACGAGCGTTCCCTTGTGGGCGTCGGAAAGGACAAGCAGGTCGTTGTGCAATACGGGCGTGGCGATGTTGATCGGCCATCGCTCCCAGGGAGTGGGATGCTCCCAGTGGAGTTGCCCGCTTTGGGGATCCAGCCCCACAATGCGGTTGCCCGTCCAGCAAACAAGCACGCGGCGGCCGGCCTGCTCGATGACGATGGGCGCCGAGTACGCTCCGTCGTCGGCCAGCGCGGTCCATCGCTCCTCGCCGGTCAGCTTATCGAAAGCTCCCACGCACGCCTCGTCGCCCGCGAACTTGACGATCAGCAGATCGCCTTCGACCAGCGGCGCGGCGGCAATGCCCCAGATGGGCATGCGAATGCTGTATTCCGTCCTCAGGTCGCGGCTCCACAGCACTTCGCCGGTAGCAGCGTTGAAGCAGAACAGGTGCCCGGCGGCGCCGAGACTGTAGGCCCGGTCGTCTTCGACGAGCACCGACGCGCGCGGGCCGGCCTTGTAACCAATCTCTTCGTAGCGGCAGTCGTAACTGTGCGACCATATTGTCTCGCCCGTCGCTGCGTCGAAGCAGTGGACCCGCTCGATTTCGCCGGGCTCGGCCACCCGATCGGTCACGTACACGCGTCCGGCGGCGACGGTCGGCCCACTATAGCCTGCCGAGATGGGCACGCGCCACTTGATGGGGACTTCCGGGGCGCTGAACTGGTCGATCAGGCCGGTTTCAGCCCACACTCCGTCCCGGTTCCGGCCACGCCATTGGGGCCACTCCCCGGCAGGCAAAGGCTGACTCGCCCAAACCAGGCCGAGGACCGCAAAAAGCATCAGAGTTCTTACATTCATCAGTGTTCTCCCGAGGGCAGGAAGTGGTTTCGATAATTGTACCCGAGAAGGAAACCCAGTGCCAACCGCGGCACCCCAGCCCGAGCCGGTTGCGCTGTCAGGAACGCCTTTTCGCATAAGGACTTACGACACGCCCCAAAATCTCTTCCCCGCAAGAGCGTGCGTTTTCGCCGGGTTTG
>JAVEUP010000216.1:0-12723 GCA_034005525.1 Thermoguttaceae bacterium
CACGAAGAGGCTGTGCAGGTAGCCGGCCGACCGATCGGAGTATTCCCAGCGGGTGTAGATGACTCGGCCGTCCTGCATCAGCCGGGGAAACACGGTATGACCGTGGTCGACAGCCAAGCGGCGAATGTAGCGCCCTTCCGCATCGCACGTGTAGAGATTGCACACGCTCGACCACCAGCACGGGGCTGAGAAGACGCACCGGGTGGACGTGAAGATCAACTGGCCGTCGGGCAGCCACTCTGGCTCCATGTCGGCCGTTCCGGCCCCGGACGTGATCTGGCGGACGCTCCGGTCGGCCAGGTTCATGGTGTAAAGGCTGAAATCGTCGTCGTGGTCGTTTCGCCGCATCGAGAACGCCAGCGTCTTGCCGTCGTACGAGATACTCGGATCCCGCACGACCCCCTCGGGGCAATCGAGGAGCACTTCTGTAGAAACGGCGCCGTCTTCGTGAATCGTCATTACGCATAGCTGCGAGTTCATGCGATAGTCCCGCCCGCATTCGCGAAAAACCGCATCCGTGAGATGATCGGTCATGGCAAACATCGCCTGGCAATCGCCGAACACGAAGTGCTTCGCATAGACGAACCGGCGAGGGTGATGACTGAACACCCTCAGGCGTTCCATGCGACGTATTTCGCACGCCTTGAAGTACAGCTCCTGCCACGCGGGATCGTTGCCCGGTTTCTGGCCTTCCACCAGATCGGCAAACAACTTCTCCAGCCCCTCGGTGGCAGCGCCCCGCGCGTTCAATTCGTCAAGCACCTTGCGCACCATGGCCCGTTCCACGCGGTTGTCATCGGCGGCAACGAAGCATTCGGTACTCTTCAGACCGTGATCCTGATACATCCAGTCACGGTGAAGGCGCGATATCGGATACGGGCTGGTGTGCCGCTTCTGAATGTCCCCCTCGGTGTACTCCTGAGAGAAAGCGGACACACTCAACATAATGAGAACGCTGAACGATTGGAGTGCGCGGTGCATGGGGTATCCTTTATTTCGTCAAGTTCCCGATCGCCTCCGCGGCACTCGGCCACGGCCCCGCAGGTACCTCGATACGTGACCATTGCCCCGTTGATCCAACAGGACCACATTTTACGACAGATGGGCGGACGGGGCCAGGAGGGCCTTCTCGCCGTTCAAGATTATCGCGTCCGCGCAACCGCTTGAGATCGCCGATACTCCACAAGCCGTCACACCAACCCCCACCGCTTCCTCAAGAACCACTCCGCACTGAGCAGGCCGACCAGGGTGAGGAACATCGACCAGGTGTCCCAGAGGGAACGCTTGGTTTCGCGTTCGACGAGAAGCTCGTCGGTCTCGGCGGCGAGACGGCGGATCAGGGCGGGAAGCTCTTCGGGGGCGAGCGACTCGCCGCCGGTCAGCGAGGCGAGGCTCTGCATGGTGGCGGCGTCGGCGCCGGGGTTGTCCAGCTCCAGGTCCTGCTCGAATACGAGGAACCGGGCACGCGAGGAGCCCAGCGGCTGCCCGTCGTGCGTGGCGGTGACTTCAATGGCGTAGTCGCCCGGCGCCTTGGCGTCACGGACGGCGCCGAGCATCTCGGCGTCCTGGCGCGCCAGTTCGAGCGGATGGGCGGCGCCGCCGGGCACGACGAGCCGCGCCTCGAACCGGGCGTCCTTCAGCGGCTCGCCCGTGGCCGCCTGCGCGCCCACGGTGAAGTCGACCCGCTCGGCAGGTGCGAACTGCCTCCGCTCAAGGCGCACCCAGACGTTGCCTTCGATCGACTCGTCCTTGCGGGCGAGCCACAGGACGATCTGGCGCCAGAACCGCTTGTGCTCGCTGTCGAAACCCTGCATCCACCATCGCCACGTGCTGTCGGCCGCAAAGGCCATCACGCGGCCGGCGCCATAGGTGTGGGCGACCAGCAGCGGGGCGTCGCCGGCGGCGGCCAGTTCGAGCGCGCCGGGCGCCAGCCGTGCGCGATCCAGCTTATTGGCTCCTTCCAGCGGCGGCAGCTTCGACCACGCAGACTGGTTCGCACGCCGATCGGCCGAAAGCAGCAGCGAGAAGTGGCCGAGCCCCAGCGGCGTGGGCATCATGCTCAGCGGCCCGGGCACGTGGGCGTCCTCGCGGATGGGCGCGTCGAACTGCTGTCTGGCGAACCGGTCCATGCCCACCGGCAGCGCCTGGGCAAGCGGCGTGGTCGCGTAGCCGCCCGGCCCGAAGCTGTGGAATCCGCCCAACATGATCAGCCCCGTTCCGCGGCGGACGCTTTCGGCCAACTGGTTCATTTCCGGCTCGGTAAAGGCCGTCGAGTCGAGGTCGCCAAGGAGGATCACCTGGTACTTGCCCGGCTTGAATCGCTCGGCCAGATCGCCGGGCCGGGTTTCGGGCTTCTGCGCGTCGATGCGCACGTAGTCGACCTGGATATCGGGCGAGGCGTCGAGTGCGCGGCGAATAAACCGCTGCTCCACGCGCAGCGACCCTTCCAGGTACAACACGCTCAAACCGCCCGGCAGCACGTTGACGAACGTGCTCCGCTGGTTGTTCGTGGTGACCAGCTCGCCCGGCTGGGGCGGTACTTCGAGCGTGAGCTTGTATTCACCGGGCAGTTGCGGGGCGAAATCGAGCTGGACCGGCAGAAGCTGCCCGCTGGTGGTTACCTGCAAGTCCTGCTGCGCGACAACTTCCATCTTGCCGGGCTCGGTCTCGAACAGCAGCCGGACCGGCAGGCTGCGGTTGACATATCCGTCGGCCCGCACCTCGCCGCCGACCGCCAGCCGGTTCTTGACGAACACGGTGGGGCTGGCCAGCAGTTTCGTGACGGCCACGTCCTGGGCCTGCCCGAGGCCGCGCGACTGGCCGAAGGGGAACGTATACATCGGGTATCCAAGCCGCCGCAGCGCCGCGGCGGCGGTCTGTGGCGGCGTATCGTACGGCGGGTACGCCCGCTGCGCGCCGTCGCTGAGCAGCAGCACGCCAAGCAGCCGCTTGCCCGCTTCCTGCCGCAGCACTTCCTCCAGCGCGGCGCCAATGGCCGTCTGCTCACCGGTGGGCTCCTTGGGCAGTGTGACGGCGCCGCCCTCGGCGTCGAGCCGCTGTGCGGTACGGTCGAAGGCATAAACCCTCAACTCGAACTCGCGGGCGATCTGCCGCAGGTCGGCCGCCGCGGCTTGCAGCGCCTCTTCGAGCGCGGCCCAACGCGACTTGCCGCGCAGCATGTCGCGAACCGACATGCTCCGCGACCGGTCGATCAGCATCACCAGCGTGGCCGCCTGCCGGGTCGTTTCAGTGTAGACGAGCGTGGGCCGGAGCATCAGCAGCAGTACCAGCGCAATCACGCCCGCGCGAAGGGCTACCAACCCAACCTGCCGCCAGCGGCCCATCGTCCCCGCCCTCGGCCGCACCAGCAACAGTGCAAAGAGCACCGCCGCCGCCGCGAAGACGAGCAGGTAGCTGTCGGTAATCGGGTTGAGGGTCAGTCGCATTATTCGCGGTAGAAACGATTCGACATGAAATGCTCCGCGCCCAGCACAAGGATGAGCACGAGCATTAGCGGAGTGAACAATTCGCGGCCGACGCGGGCTTCGCGCTGCTTGCCCTCAAGCTGCTTGCGGTCGCGTGCAAGCTGAAAAGGCACGGGGCCGAAGATGCGCTGAAGATGCTCCTGGTCGATGCGCCGCAGCTCGGTCTGCCGCGGGACCAGGTTCACGCTGAACCCGCGGTCGAACCCTTCCCGCCCACCCGCCTGAAGACGGTAGTTGCCCGGCTCGTCGATCGCGCTGACCAGCAGCAGGTTGCGGTTCAAGTCGGGCGTCACGGGCAGTTTCAGCCCGCCGGGCGTACTCAGCGTGTACCGCGGGCGGCGCTCGGCGGGGTCGAGCCGGAGCGCGGCGGTTTGGCCTGCGGTGTAGTTCAGTTGTTCTTCGCTGCTGCCCACCAGGTAGGCGGCCAGTTCGTTCGCCAGGATGAGGAACGGCCAGGCCTCGCCCACCGGCAGCAGGTTCCACGGGTTGCGTTGCGGCCGGTCCGAGATAGGCGTGGTCAAGGTCAGGGCGCGGCCGTTGCCCACGGGCCGTTCGACCAGCGCCGGCGCGCCGTCGCTGAAGGGTATGACAACGCTCGCGGCCGGAGCGAGCGTGCCAAGCTGCCAGTAGCGGAACACGGGAAAGGCGCTCCAGGGCACGGCGTCGGCCTGGCCGCGAAAGGCGGCGGTGACCGGATGCTGGTAGTCGGACGGAGCGAGGTACACGTCGCCGTCGGGGCGCCGCGATTGCCTCAGCAGCGCTCCCGGCAGAATCGCCTGCGCCAGCGGCTCGTTGAACGAATCGACCGCCGCCGCGTTGCGCCCGAGGAACACCGCCACGCCGCGCCCCTCCGAGGCGAAGTCGGCCAGCCGCTTCCACAACGCCGGCTCCAGCGGCACCGGATCGAGCAGGCACACGGCCGACCAGTCGCCGGCGAGCCGGTCGGGAAGCGCCGCGAGCGGGATCACCTCGCATTCGAACCGCGTCTGGCCCCGCTTGCGGAACACGCTGGGCGAAAGGGCCTCGGTCAGGTACAAGGCGTAGGCGTCGGCCGGGTCCGGCGCGGCCACCAGGATGCGCCACGGCGGCTGCACCTCGACGGTGAAGAAGCGGGCGTCGTCCTCGGCCAGCGCGTCCTGGCCCGCGATACGCACCTCGCCCTGGTGCGTGCCTACTTCGAGCCCGCCAATCCGAAACTCAACCCGCTGCGACTGGTCCGCCTCGACTTGAACCGTCTGCTGGCTGCGCCGCTGCCGGTTGCCTTCGGCATCGACCATGGCAAGCTCGATGGTCCGCTCGCCGGCCTCGCCCATGCGCTGCAAAGCCGTTTCCACTTGCAGCGTGCCGCGGCTGGAAAGCACCTGCGAGGAAAGCCGCAGCTCGCCCAGCGAGTAGTTCGCCGGTTGTTCCGCGCCGACGTCGAGCAGGTACACGGCCGCGCCCGGCACGGCGGCCAGGCGGTCGCGCAACCGTGCGGCTTCGTCCTCGGGCCACGCCGCGCGGCTTAAGTCGGTGAACACGTAGACCTCGCGGCTGCTTAGGTCACTCTCGGCCAGCAGCCGAAGCGCCTCCTCGACCACCACCGGCAGCGGCTGCGAGTTGGCCACCGGGTCGAGCCGCCGAATCCGATCGCGTGCGGAGCCCAGGTCGACCTCGAACGCCGACGGGCCGAGCCGGGTGTCGAGCACGGCGATCTGGCTGTTCCGCGGTAGCTGCCCCAGCAGCCAGGTGCCGAACTGCTGCGCCGCTTCCAGCCGCGTCCGGTTCTCCGCCCGATACTGCATGCGCGGCGCCGCGTCGAACACCAGCACGGCGGCCACCGGCGCCTCCTGGCTGCCCACCGCTCCGGCCCAACGGACCGTCGGCCGCGCCAGCGCCAGCGCCAGCAGCGCAATCGCGCCCGCCCGCAGAAGCAACAGCAGCAGATGCCGCAGCCGGAGCCGCCGCTGGTTCGTCTCGTGCCGCCGCGCAACGAACCGCAACGCCGGGAACTCCAGCCGCTTCGGCTTCTGCCGCATGATCAGGTGCAGCACGATCGGCACGGCGACCAGGAGGGTTCCAGCGACTAGTGCAGGCGTTACAAAGGTCATATCTGCTGGCGTGCTTCACGTTCATGCAAGGAGGACGGGCCCCCTTACGTTCAGCTTATCCCCGCGCGCTCCGATTCACCAGGTATTCCATCAGAGCGCGGTCGAATTGCATGCTGGTGTCGAGCGGGACGTAGTCGATGCGCGACTGGACGCACTCGCGGCGGTAACGTTCCCGGAACGCCTCGACTTCCGCCAGGTAGTCGCGCCGGAAGCCGTCGGCGTCGATGGCCAACAGCCGGTGATCCTCGGGGTCTTCCAACTCCACCATGCCGCCGAAGGGAAACTGGACCTCCGCCTCGTCGAGAATATGGAACAAGATGACGTCGTGCCCCCCATGCCGGAGCCGGTACAGCGATTCGAGCACGGCGTCCGGCTCGGCCAGCAGGTCGCTGAAGATCATCACCAGGCTGGCGTGCTTCAGCAGGGCGGCCACCTGGGTCAGGCTGCCGGCGATATCGGTTTCGCCCTCCGGCTTCAGCCGGGCCAGCAGCGACAGCATATCGCCCAGGTGCGAGCGCCGCGAACGGGGTGCCAGGCTGTTGCGCAGCTTCCGGTCGAACGTGAGCAAACCCACCGGGTCCTGCTGGTGGATCATCAGGTACGCCAGCGCCGCGGCGAGGCAGATGGCGTAATCGAACTTCGTCAGCTCCTGGCGGTACGTATAGCCCATCGACCGGCTCAGGTCCATGACCAGGTAGCCGGTAATGTTCGTTTCCGCCTCGAACTTCTTGACGTAGTATTTGTCGGTCTTGGCATACACGAGCCAGTCGATATCCTTCGGATCGTCGCCGTGCGTATACTTCCGGTGTTCGCTGAACTCGACGGAAAACCCGTGGAACGGGCTCGCGTGAAGACCCTGCAAAAACCCCTTCACAATGAACTGCGCGCGCAGATCAAGCCGCTTGATCTGATTGACGACTTCGGGCTTCAGGTAGCGTTCAGCAGTCGGCATTATTTTCGTTCATACTTTGGAATCTCCGGCGTCGGCGTCTCTCTTATTAGCCGCTCAATGATGTCCTCCGACGCCAGTCCCTCGGCCTGGGCCTGAAAGTTGGTGCTGATGCGGTGCCGGAGGACGGGCACGGCAATCTTCTGCACGTCGTCCAGGGCCACCGAGAACCGGCCGTCCATCGCCGCCAGCGCCTTCCCGCCGTGGATGAGAAACTGCCCCGCCCGCGGGCCGGCGCCCCAGTCGACCAGCTCCTGCACGTACTTCGGGGCCGACGGGTCCTTCGGCCGGCTGGCACGCACCAGCCGGGCAACATACTGCACGATGTACTGGCTGACCGCGACCGACCCGACCAGCTTCTGCAAGTTCACAATCGCCTTGCTCGACAGGACGCGGCGTATCTCCACCGCCTCCTGACGCGTCGTGACCGAAAGGATCCGCTCCTCTTCCTCGGCGGTGGGGTAGTCGACTTTGATATTGAACATGAAGCGGTCGAGCTGCGCCTCGGGCAGCGGGTAGGTGCCCTCCTGCTCGATCGGGTTTTGCGTCGCGATGGTAAAGAACGGCTCCGGCAGCGAGTACGTGGTTTGCCCGACCGTCACCTCGCGCTCCTGCATGGCCTGCAACAGCGCCGCCTGCGTTTTGGGCGGAGTGCGGTTGATTTCGTCGGCCAGCAGGATGTTCGTGAAGATGGGCCCTTCGACGAAACGGAAGTCGCGCCGCCGGTGCTCGTCTTCTTCCAGGATGTTCGTGCCCGTGATGTCCGACGGCATCAGGTCCGGCGTGAACTGGATGCGTTTGAACTGCACGTCGAGAATCCGGGCCAGCGTGCTGACCATGAGCGTCTTGGCCAGCCCCGGAACGCCGACCAGCAGGCAATGGCCGCGGGTGAAAATCGCCGCGAAAATCTGCTCGATCACGTCGGCCTGGCCCACAATGACCTTCTGCAATTCTTCCTGCATCAGCCGCCTGTGCTGGCTGAACTCCTGCAATACATCGCCGAGACTACGAGGTTTGGTGGCCAAGAGCGGGCTCCTCAACGCGGATCGGGGGTTGGCAAATACCAGTTTCTCTCATTCTACGGCCGCTGCGACAAACGGCCCAGGCAGACATGCTGGTTGCTGGACAGCGCCCGGGGTGTCCGCCTTGTCATACGCGAGTTGCGGCCGCCACCGGCCGGTTTGTTCGGTCCGGAGTGGGGTTGGTCGGCTAATGCGGGTCCCAAGCTCCCTATTTTCCCAGGACGCTGCCGCCGCGACTTGCCGACCTAACTGCTTAATTCTAAGATGCTTAGAGAGGCCCGTTTGTCGCCATGCCAAAGAGACTTCTCATGAAACGGCTGTTGACCGCCGCCTTCGCCTGCGCGGTATCGATTGTAGCGATTGCGCCAACTGCGCAGGCCGATATTACTGCCGAAGAGGTGCGACACGCCATTGAGCGGGGGGTGGCGTACCTGAAGCGCGAACAGCACGCCGACGGGCGATGGCCGGACTGGCCGGGAAAGGAGGGGGGAGTCACCTCGCTCTGTACGCTGGCCCTGCTCAGCGCAGGCGTGCCGCCCGAGGACGACAGCGTCCAGCGGGCACTCGGTTGGCTGCGGGTCCGCCGGCTGAAGGACACGTACACCGTCGCACTGCAAACCATGGCGTTCTGCCTGGCCGAGCCGGAGAAAGACCGCCTGCGGATCGAGCAGAACGTCCGGTTTCTCGAAGTCGCCCAGGTGGCCGACGGCGCCTTCCGCGGAACGTGGGGCTACTCGACGGGTTCCTCGCGCGGCGACAACTCCAATACCCAGTTCGCCCTCCTGGCCCTGCACGAGGCCGAACGCGCCGGAATTGAGGTCAACCGGCGCACGTGGATGCTGGCCAAGGCCCACTGGGAAAACACCCAAAACGAAGACGGCTCCTGGGGATATACGCCCGGCGACCGCGGCTACGGCAGCATGACCGCCGCGGGAATCGGCTCGCTGGTGATCGTATCCGACAAGATCTTTGAAGCCGACGCCACGGTCGAGGGCGACCGGATCCTATGCTGCGGGCAGCGCGGCCGCGACGACTCCGCCGTCGAACGCGGGATCGAGTGGATGGGCCGGAACTTCGCGGTGACTCAAAATCCGGGAAAGAACGTCTGGTATTACTACTACCTGTACGCCATGGAGCGAGTGGGACGGCTCACGGCACGGAGGTTCTTCTATAATCCCCGCACGGCGGAGTCGTACGACTGGTATCGCGAGGGCGCCGCGGCGCTGCTCCGCAACCGCGACTCGTTGCAGGACTTCTGGCGCGGCCAGCCGCCGGCCGAAAACGATCCGCATATCGCCACCAGCCTCGCTCTGCTGTTCCTCAGCAAGGGGCGCCTGCCCATTCTCATGGCGAAGCTGAAGCATTCCTCCGAGGGCGACTGGAACCGGCACCGCAGCGACGTGAACAACCTGACCCGCTACGTCGAAAGCCGATGGCGGCGCGACCTGACCTGGCAAACCATTGACCTGGGCAACGCTTCGGTGGAAGACCTGCTCGAAGCGCCCGTCGTGTACCTGTGCGGCAGCGCCGCGCCGCTGCCCGGCGGCGATCAAGCCCGCACGCAACTGGCCGAGAAACTGCGCGACTACCTCGACCGCGGCGGATTCCTCGTCGCCGAGGGCTATTGCGGCGAGGGCTTCGACGACGGGTTCCGCGACTTGATGACCCGCGTGTTTCCCGAGCCGGAATACCGGCTGCGGCTGCTGGACCCGGGGCACCCGATCTGGCACGCCGAGGAGAAGGTGCGCGTTCCGCGGCGGCTCGAGGGCATCGATTTCGGCTGCCGCACCAGTGTGATATTCGCCCCGCGCGACCCGGCGGAGAACCCGCGGCCGTCGCTGAGCTGTCTCTGGGAGCTTTCACGGCCGGGGCGCGGCACGCAATACGCCGCCAGCGTGCAACAGCAGATTGACGACTCGCTGGCCTTGGGCGTGAACATCCTCGCCTATGCGACCAACCGCGAACTGAAATACAAGGATCCCGCACGCCCAGAGGAAAACGACGCCAGGCCCAGGGACGGCATCACGCGCGGCCGGGTCGCGGTCGCCAAGCTCGAACATCCCGGCGGGTGCAATGCCGCGCCCCGGGCCCTGGTCAACCTGATGGAGGCCGCAACCGCCAAGCTCGGCCTTCGCGCAGGCGCCGAGCAGGTGATGCTGCGCATCACCGACAGCGCCATGTTCGACCATCACCTGGTGTTCATGCACGGCCGGCACACCTTCCGGCTCACCGACCAGGAGCGGCAGCAACTCAAGACGTACCTCGAGCGGGGCGGCATGATGATGGCCGACTCGATCTGCGGCAACCGGGCCTTCGTCGAGTCGTTCCGGCGAGAAATGGCGCTGATCTTCCCCGACAAGCCGCTCGAACCGATCCCCGCTTCCGACCCGCTGCTAACCACCGCCTACGGAGGCTTCGACCTGCGGCAAGTGACCCGCCGCGATCCCCAAGCCCGCGACGACCGCGGGCCGCTGGAAGCCGTGCTGCGCAAGGTGCCGCCGGAGCTGGAGGGCATTCGGTTCGACGACCGGTGGGGCGTTGTGTTCTCGCCCTACGACATCAGTTGCGCGTTGGAGCTGCGCGATTCGCTCGAATGCCGCGGATACTTGCGCGAGGACGCGGCCCGGATCGGATTGAACGTGATCCTGTATTCGCTCCAGCAGTGATGCGACCGCGACGCGCCGCCATCACGGGCCCGGGCCTCGCGCCCCAAACCGAAAAGTCCAATGAACCGCCCACCGAAACTGCGAAGATGCAACTGCGCCCTCTGCCTCTGCCACGCACCTTCTGGCTGCTGCTGATCGTTGCCGCGCTCGTTCGCGTCGGCGTATTGGCTGCCATGCCCGATGCGCTCCGGGCCGATCCGGACGGGTATCGGCAGCTTGCAGAGAACGTGCTCGAGCACGGTGTTCTCGGGCATGGGCCCGTCCCAACCGCCTACCGTCCGCCCGCGTACCCGCTGCTGCTGGTCCCGTGCGTGGCCCTGGGCGCAGGCACGCGGGTCGCCATCGGCATGTTGCACGTCTTGCTGGGGCTTGCCACGGTCGGGCTCACGTTCGCCCTGGCCCGCCGGGCCGGCATGAAGGACATACCGGCCGCGTTGGCCGCGGGCTTTGTGGCCCTCGACCCCATCCTCTTGGCGCAATCGGCGCTGGTGATGAGCGAGACCTTGGCCGCATTGCTGGTCGTGCTGGGCGTCTGGCTCTTGGACCGGTGTACGCACCGGCCCACCGTTGGCAACGCCGCGCTGGCCGGGGCCGCGTGGGGCGGCGTCGTGCTGTGCCGGCCCGGCCTGCTGCCGTTTGCCGCACTGACAGCGATCTTACTGCCATGGTTGGCCGCGACGGCTCGGAACGCGGAAATGCAGCGCGGTTCGAAGGAGGAGAAAGGAAAAAGGGGAAGCGAAGAAGAACAAAGACGTTGGCGCAGCGCAGCGCAGGTGTTTGCCGGCATTGTTGCAGGCTTGGCCATTGTCGTGGGCCCGTGGGTGGTCCGCAACCAGGTCGCCTTCGCCCGCCCGATTGCCGCCACCACACACGGCGGGTATACGCTGCTGCTGGGCAACAATCCCTTCTTCTACGAGCATCTCCGCAGCGGCCGATGGTTTCAGGCATGGGACGCCGAGCCGTTCCACGACTGGTGGCGCCGCCAGCGGCTCGCCGCAGGATTGTCCACTTCAGCAACCGGCGACTCGGACAGCGGTGTCATGCACGACGCCGCCCCGCAGCCGCTCAGTTCACCGGCAGTCGAGCTGCAAACCGACGCCCTTGCCTACCGCCACGCGTTTGCGGTCATCCGCCGGCAGCCTGGCACATTCGCCTGGTCGTGCCTTGTGCGAGCCGGCCACTTCTGGTCCCCGCTGCCCTACCGGCTTTCACCCGACGAAAGTTCACTGCGCCGCGCCGCCCGCTATGGCGTGGCCGCGTGGTACGCGGCCGTATTCACATTAGCGGCCATAGGGCTCGGCCCTGTCCTCTTCCGAGAGAACGGAATCCGGCGAAGCGTATTCGCATGGAGCCTGCTGGCAGCCCTGGCCCTCACCGCAGTGCACACCTTCTATTGGTCGAACCTTCGCATGCGCGCCCCGCTCATCCCGCTCGTCGCCATTGCAGCCGCAGAAGGAGCGACCAGCTTGCAGCGGCGTCGGATGCGGACGTAGGCGAAACGGGGTGTGTAGCAGGCGCCAACACGTTGCGGCACTCCAAAGACGTCGATGATTTCCGATTTCTCTCCCCGCTCTTGACCGTTCGTCGCGGTCCCGGTAGGTTGACTGCCATGATGGTCGCAACCTTCGCATGCGATGCCGCCCCCCATCGCACCAGCCGGGTGCCGCGGGATGGGCCGGGCACCGCGGAAGAGCTGACATTACTGATACGATATCAGTGACGTCCCCTTGCCCTTCAATGCACCGAGGAGTCTCAGATGATCGGGAATCTTGCTTCTTCTGCAATGATTCCGCTGCTACTTGCATCCATGTGCCTCGGGGCGGAGCTGAGCGGCACGGCACAACGCGACGCGATACACCGGCTGCAGAAGCTCGGCGCAACCCTGAGATACGGGGACGCGGGTGACACCGACGTCTCCGATCAGGGAGCCGAATCGATTGCGCGAATACCGACACTGCGAAGCGTGCAATTGTGGGGACTCATATCGGTGACTCGGGCATGCGGCCTCTTGCCAGCATGCCAGCTCTTGAGGCCTTGGGCTTGCCGGAAAGAGTGGGCGATGCCGGCCTGACCCCGAGTCACGGTAATCGGCGTATATCCCGGGAGATCGGTTATGGGGCTGCATCCAATGCGCAACCGGCGGGCGGGCTTCTTCCTCCGCTTCCTTTGCGGCCTCCTGTTCGTTTTCCGGACTGGGCAATCGCCGCAGTGGAAAGAAGGAAGGAACAGGAGGACGCAGAGGGAGCAGAGAACTTCACTGCTTCCTTTGCGTCTTTGCGTGGAGCTCTCGTCCGTCTCTCCAACGCAGGCGCCGGCCACCCTTAACGCAAAGGCGCCAAGCCGCGAAGACGCAAAGAGAAAGCCTGTTCCTCCCCGCGTTTTGGCTTCCGTCGCGCCTCTGACTGGAAAAGCCTCTGAGCCTCCGCTGGCCCATTGTGTGCGGCAAGATTTTCTGGCACGTTCAGTGGCAGCGCAGGGCCACCTGCGGGCTCGCCCCGCATGGAGCCGTGG
>JAVEUP010000039.1:0-49672 GCA_034005525.1 Thermoguttaceae bacterium
GCCCCCCGACCCCAGGTGCCCCCCGACCCCAGGTGCCCCCCGACCCCAGGTGCCCCCGGGGGGATCATCCGTCGGAGAGTTCGTGTAGCAATTGCTGTGAAACCAGTCGTCGCACCATTCCCAGACGTTCCCATATAGATCGTAAAGCCCTCACGCGTTCGGCTTCTTCTGACCGACCGGAAGGGTTTGTCTGCCCGAATTGTCTTGAAACCAAGCATACTCGCCCAGTCGCCTTCGAGCACTTCGGCTGTCACGCCCCGCTTCGGCCAACGATGCCGGTTTCATCCCGAGCTACGCCTACTGCCCGAACGGAAGCTTTGCCTCCTGCAATTCCACGGCATAGGTCATCGTCAAAGCGATCCTCCCTATCTTCGGCTTCGGCAAGGTGTAGGTCCGTCGCGTGTCGTCCCAGGAAGACGGCGGCTGGAGTGTATCGTCACCGTCCATGAACTTCACGTCGATCAGGCTCTTGATCGGTCCCGTAATCTCGACATTCAGGGACTCCGAAGGACCAGGCTGGAAAGGATCAGATTGAACGGGAGTCAAGCTACCCGATGTTGCTGGTTGGGCATTCGTATTGGGGGCAAGAGCAGGCGGAGGGACAGGGGCAGGCATCAGGCTACCTGCCGCTGCTGGTTGGCCGATGGCGTTAGGAGCCACCATAGGCAGTGGCACGAGTGTAGACACCACCCCCCCCATTCCTCCCGGCTTCACCTGAATTGAGAACGGACCGACCCTCTTCGCTTCCTTGTCGGCGGGCGTCAAGTCGATTCTACTCTCCGCGCGCTTCGTCGCAAGAAGAACTGTCACACACCCGCTTATGGAAAGCCGCTCGACTTCTCCGAACTGATTCTGGGGTACAAGGATTGAGAAGATGCAGTACCTGCCGTCGGCAGAAGTCCTGGCAAACGGACCTATTCTGTAGGCGGGTTCGCCGCTGGGATGCCTCGATATGTCGATCCCTTCAGGAGTTCTGATGGCCGTGACGGTCAAAGAATCGAAGCGGAGGATGTCCCGACCTTCGACCAAATAGGAAACCTGGAAGCCGGCTCCGCCGTTGTTGGGATGGTAGCCGCTCATCGCAACCTCTACCGGCAGCATCTCAATGGGGAGTCCGTCTGGCAATTGGTCCCACGAAACGATCCGGATTGGTCTGACCCGCATTGAAGCGGTGCTACCCTCTCCTCCAAAAACTGAGTTGAAGCAAAGGAGCAGGCTCACAACTCCGACGGATGCCTTCGTCTTCATCGTCCAACCTCGCGTTTCTGTCCAATGTGCCGTTTGTCTTGGCATGGTAGCACAGCGGGGACAGACGGTCAAGGTCGCCCGTCAATGACCGATGCCTGCGTCGAGTCGCAAAGGAAGAAGAGCCGCACGTAGTCGCAATAGGGAACGCATGGTAGGAACACCTCGCATCAGGTGACGGGTTCAAGCGTGATGACCATCCAGGTGCCGACGGCCTGGGCGTAGCGGGCGAGCGTGGCGACGGTGGGGTTTCCGGTGCATTGTTCCAGGCGATGCACGTTGGCTCGGTCCGTTCCCGTCCGCTCGGCCACCTCTTGCAGGCTGAGACCCTGCGACTGACGCGCCCGCTTCAGATCGCCGATCGCCTGCGCCACGGCTTGCCCGTGCTCAGCAAACACTTCGTCGCCTTCATCTTTCGAGTATCGTTAGCACCTTCTTCTTGATCGTGGCAAAATCGCTCTTCGGATCGACGATCCCGAAATTGGCATGTCCCGCACGGGTCGTCTCGCCCACCGCGGCCGAGAGCAGTTGGCCGTCGATGTAGGCCAACTCGAAGTCCAAGATGCGGACGAGCTTGGGTTCGCCTAACTCCCAGACGCGGAAGCTGTAGGGGCGCACGATGCCGTCTTTCTTCGCCGCCCGTTCCTGCCTGCCCATGTTGTAGTGGACGTCGATCCGGTAGGCATCCGTCGTCAGTGAACCGAGGAGCATCCAAGGGAGGTCGTTTCCGGCCTTCTTGAACTTTTCCAGGGCAACGGCCGCATGATCGATGGCTTCCTGCTCCTTGCCCAGAGCGAACAAGGCCCGGCACTTCCTGTAGTGCAACTTCAGATCGTCCGGAGCAGACCGGAGCGCGGCCTCGATCTTCTCGAGGTCGCCCAGTGCCTCGTCCGCCGCGAGCAGGGCCGGCGTCAGAAGGATGACTAAGAGTGTGAGCGTTTTCACGGGGAACTCCCTGTGCAGACCAACTTCATATTCTCCGGAATGCCCAGGAATCCGGGCAGCTACGTCTACCGCTAGAATATGGCGGGGAGTTGGCCGCATCAAGGGGGGGGCATCAATCAAACAGGGCCTGGGCCGCTTGAGGAGCGTTCCCACAACCACCGGTGTTCGGCGGCTATTGAGCCCATGACTTCCGGGAAGACGCGGCGCCGCGGCACTACTCTGCCAGAACCTGGACCACGCGGAAGCCGAGGTAGCGAACCGTGGTATCCGGCGGGCGTCCTCCGCTACGATAAGCGGAGCGGCAGCCGCGCGCGGCGTAGATCCAGCAACCGCCACGGCGCACGGGGCCGGAGCCCGATGGAGGGCCCGCAGGATCGTCCGTCGGCGAGTTCGCGTAGTACTCCTCATCGAACCAATCGGCACACCATTCCCAAACGTTTCCACCCATGTCGTGAAGGCCCCAGGCGTTCGGCTTCTTTTGGCCGACCGGATGCGTCCGTTCGTCCGAGTTGTCGCGATACCAGGCGTATTGGTCCAACTCGGACACGTCGTCACCAAAGTGCCACCGTGTGGTCGTGCCGGCGCGGCAGGCATACTCCCACTCGGCCTCCGTGGGCAAGCGGTACTGGCGCCCTTCAGTTTCGCCCAACCGGCGGCAGAACTCAACCGCATCGTGCCAGCTCACTTGCTCGACCGGCCGCGTCGGGTCGCCTTGGAACGCGCTCGGGTTCCTGCCCATCACTCGCTCATACTTCGCTTGCGTCACCTCGTGGATCGCCAGATAGAATGGGCGGGTAATCCGTACACGATGCTGCGGCTTCTCCTTGTTATCCGCATCGGTGTCGGTATCGGGCGAGCCCATCATGAACTCGCCGGGCGGGACGAGGGAGAACTTCATGCCGATGGAGTCGCCATGTTCGACCGGAAGGCCCAGGTACCGCCCCCAGGTCCGCTGGTGCTGCGCGGCCTGCTGGGCATCGAAGGGCGCTACGGCCGGCGGAGGCGTTCGCTTAGCTTGCTGTAGGGTGGGCAACTCCATGCCGGCAAGCTCTTTCAATCGTTGCGCGACCTTCGCCTTCAACAGGGAACCGGTAACCTCTGGTTCCGCTTGCCGGTACCAGTATCTCGCACGCGCAAACCCTGCGGGAGCCGTCACGGCGTCGGCCGCTTGCGCCAATTCCCACCATGCGTCGGCAAGCTCGACCTGGGCCGTTGGGTCCTCCGGCGGGTTGTTCAACTCCTGGCCGGCAAGCTTCCGCAGTGCCGCCTCGGAACCCTTGGCCAGGTGCGGCAGCGCCCGGTCCCAGTCGGCCTGTACCAGCAGGGTCCAGCGGCCAACGAGGGTGTGCGCCGCCTCGTCGTCGGGATTCGACTGCAAGGCCGCGCGGGCGGTCTGCACCTTTTCCCACCGCCCGCGCTGCTCCTGAACCTCGCGGCGGCGGGCCAGGGCATCCACCCGAAAGGCGCGGCCGCCGGCCGGCAGGCATGAACGATAGACCGATTCCGCCAGCGATTCGGCCAGGTCGAACCGCTCCGCGGCCATCGCCCGGTCGATGACGCCGCCGGCCGCCTCTACGAGCGCCCCGATCTGTTCTTCGCGGGCTGCCTTCTTTGCAAACCCATCGAGCATGGCGGCCTCGGCCGACAGCCGATCCACCTCGAACTCCCCGGCAATCCGGGCAACCAGCTCCAACATGCGCCGGGCATCGCCAGCGTCGGAAGCCAATTCAGAAGCGCGGCGGAGCAACACGAACCGCTCCGTCCCGTCCTTGGACTTCTCGGCCAGGGCCGCGAGCTTGTCGGCCAACTCCAAGGATTCCTCCGGCTTTCGGGTTGCCTTCGCATCGTACAGGTCGTCAATCGCGCGGCGGACCTCCTGTTGCTCGGAGGAAGCGGGGACCGGTTGCCTTTCGGGCTTTGGGATTTCCTCGGCCGGCGGGCGATCATTGTGCGGCCGGCCTGCGATTGACTCCGGCTGTTCCGCCACGTCAACGGTGAAGGCCACGCGGAAGCCCAGGTTATAGCTGCGGCGGTCCGGCTCATACCTGACGCGGTGTGTGGATCGGCACATATAAGGGAGGAAATCCCAGCTACTGCCGCGAACGACGCGGCTCTTTCCCGATGGAGGCCCGGGAGGATCATCTACCGGCGAGTTCGCATAGTAATCGTGGTGAAACCAGTCGGCACACCATTCCCACACGTTGCCCAGCATGTCGTACAGGCCCCACCCGTTCGGCTTCTTCTGACCGACGGGCTGTGGCTGGGCGTCGGGTCTGCCCCCGTGCCACGCGTAGTGATCCAACTCGGAAGCGTCGTCGCCGAAGTGCCACCTCGTGGTGCTTCCCGCGCGGCAGGCGTACTCCCATTCGGCTTCGGTCGGCAAGCGATAGATTCTATCGGCACTGCTCTCCGGGGCCAGTTCACTGAGCTTGCGGCAAAACTCGACGGCATCGTGCCAGCTCACGTTCTCCACCGGCCGCCGGGGGTCACCTTTGAACTCGCTCGGATTGTTCCCCACGACCCGCTCGTACTCCGCCTGCGTCACTTGGTGGACTCCCAGGTAGAACGGCCGCGTGATCCGGACGCGATGCTGCGGAGCTTCCGTGGAAATCCGGTCGAGATACGTCTTGGGCGCATCCTCCCTTCTGGCTTCTTGCAGAAGCTGCTCAATTTCCTGGGAGTCGGAGCCCATGTCGTACTCGCCCGGCGGGATGAGCACGAACTTCATTCCGATGGAATTGGTCTGCTCGATTGGCAGGCCGAGGCGCTCCGCCCATTCCCGCTGATGCGCTGCGTACGGCCGGGCATCGATCCCAGGCGGCAACTCAGGCGGTCCCACCTCTTCAGAACGGTCA
Source organism: Thermoguttaceae bacterium (assembly GCA_034005525.1). GTDB lineage: Bacteria > Planctomycetota > Planctomycetia > Pirellulales > Thermoguttaceae > PWXP01. The sequence continues at coordinate 5,046 of JAVEUP010000039.1, forward strand.
GCCAAGGTGGCGTCTGCCAGTGCGACTTCGCCCACATCGCGAGGCGGTGGCGGCGGTTTGGGTACGGCCAGTCGTTGATGCGGTGCAACCGGCTCTTGCGCGTCGCGAGTCGCAATGCGGGTCGGCGCGGGGTCAGCCTGCCCCGGCCGCGCGACAATCCAGACCAGCGCCCCGAGCAACACGAGAGCGGCAAAACCGCCCGCGGCGAGCAGCAGGGGCGGCGGGCCACTGCGTCTTGCGGTCGGACTTGCTCCGACGTCGGCCTGGATTCCCGGGAAACCGATACCCCCCTGCGGCGAGGCGACATCGTCCGGCGCAGCCGCCCCAGCCCGTTGCTCCCGACCGGTTTGCGCGCCAAGCTCCGCCCGAAGTTGCTCGTCGTACGCGGCCTTCCTTTCCGGGCTGAGCAGGCACAGTTTCGCGGCGGTGATCTCGTTCAGGAGCTTCTGCGAAACGGCGGAAGACCTGCCGGTCTGGAAGCTCCGGACCAGCAGCATCCGCTGATCAGCCGCGTTGGCAATGGCGTCGGCATCGTCCTCGAACAGCCCAAGCGCCAGCAGCCGATAGTGGTTCGCCGGCTGCTCTTCGGGCCGAATGCCGAGCCACTTGTGATAAGGATCGAAGGATTCGGTACTCATGCGACTCCCTCATCATCCCAGCGCAACGGTTTGGTTGTCTTGGGATCAAACCAAGTGCCTTATGGTCAGTTCGTCGTTCCATTTGTCTCGCAAGTATTCAGCCACCAGACGCCGGTGGCAATGGTCGGGCTTGTCTTCACTACAAAGGAGGCAGCCTCTGTCGATGACTTCTTTAGGAACAGACTTCTCGACTTGACGTTCCTCGAGCAATCGCAAAAACTCCTCTGCGTATTTTTCCCAATCACCACCATTCTTCTTGAAGGCATCGAGAATGTCTTTCGACGGCGCCAGGTCAGGAACATGCACGTAATCCATATCGCAGATTTCGCGTGCAAAGAATGTGAGGTCATCACGTTTTGCAAACCCGGCCAACTGCGAAACGTTGTTTAGCCGAACGTCCACTATCCGCTTCGCACCCGATGATCGCAGAAGGTGAAAGAACCGCTCTGCCGTCTTTCGCGTGAATCCGATTGTGAAGACTTCCATTTCAGACATTGGGGACCGGCTCCTCGTAGGCGATGTGCATCGCCCGTTTCTGAAACGCTTCGAGCAGACGTTCTTCGCGCGTGAGGAAGAAATGTGGCTGGCTAAGGTTGCACTCAACCAGCAGTCTCTGTTCCGCCTCCGATTGCGATTCAATACCGCCATCGGAAAGAATGTGCCGCACGTCCGCGACCAGCTTCTTGATATGGCGGCCAATCATGATAGTGCGGTGGCAGGTCAACGGATCCTTTTCCGCACAGAGCATTGCAACCCTCATTCGGGATGCGCCATCGATCAGCCGTCTAATGCCATGCTGAAATGCTTCGGTCGCAGGGACTCGTTCGTAATCGACTTTTCCGTCCGTGTAGCAGTCCTGCTCATGACGCCGTGCGCCAAGTTCCATCCCCAAGAACACGTACGCGATCCCGCATTCTTTCAAGCTGATTTCCAACACTTCCCTGTTAAATTGAGGTGAATGGTGACTGTAGGGCGAAGAGCGGACATCGGCAACCGCTTGAATACCGTGCTGTCCAAGCAATTCCAAAAACCGTTCGATCGAGTGGTTGGAATGGCCAATCGAGTACAGGACAGTCGATGGATTCAGGGCGTCCATGGCTTACGGCGGACTTGAAAGCATGGGGAAGTGTTACGAGTAACTGCGAATACCCTTGTGGCACTCTGGAAACGTGTAAACGCCATTCGCCTGAAGCCAATAGCCATCCGGCCCGTCTTGCGGCTGGAAACGCCGACTCAGGCCTAACCGAAGGAGGACTTCTTCCTGCGAGTGAATCCAGTGATTCAACTGATTCATCTGGGTTCGGCCGTGGTGTTCAACTGCGTAATTATGGAATCCCAGATCGGTAATCCCGATGAAGCCGAATTCACGCCCGGATCGATCCGTGAAGTGTAACCTAATCTTCCCCGGTTTGAAAGTGTTTTCAACAATCCGTACGTTCTTTGGCAATACGGAAATCGTGATGATGGATCTGTCGACCGCGTGAGCGGCAGGAATGTGTTTTTGCCTGTCCCCCAATTCTATCTTAAAGCCTTCCTCGACGCTGTCAAAGAGATGGAACTCCAGCGCCGCCTTGAATTCCGACGACGTACAGGCGCCTTCGACCTTCAGGTCCCGGTGGAAGTAATCTTCCTGGTGTGGTCCTTCGCGTTCGGGTGGAACACTGAAGTTGCCACTCAGAATTGTTCCTGGAAGTATGTTCAGCGCTCGGCACTTCTCGGCCTCGAGATACGGCATTGGGCGAATACACTCGCCGTTGCGGGGATCCACCCCAGCGATACAGACGATGTCGGGTCTCCCAAATCGCGTCAGATCTGTGACGATTATTCTTCGCCGCATACCGCTCCTTCCTTTCTGCCGATGCCTTGAAGCCGAACTTTCCATTCTCCGGAACTTCCGAGAATCCAGGCGGCCATCGACTCCACCACAATATGGAGGATCGCAGTATGCGCCAAGGGGGGGGCATTTCTCGAAAACGACTTGAAGCGATTTCCATCACCTCGGATATTCCGTTGTGGAGATTCCGGGGTCGCGCCTTTCGGTGTCGCCTTCACGCAATGGTTCGGTGGGGTGCGCTTGTTACTCGATTTCCTGCAACTGCGCCTCGATTCGCTTGATGGAGGCCAAGAGATGCCGGCCGGTGGCGGCTTCGCTGCATGCGGGTGCAGTCCCCTGGTCGCCGACTGCCTACTGCTTAGGCCGCGATTCCCGCCCGAGGCTGCTGCCGCGGCGGAGGGCGGCGGTGCCGAAGCGGGCTTTGAGCTGATCGGCGACGGCATCGAGCTGGCTCTGCTTGCAGCGGTCCTCCTGGTCGAACAGCAACCCTTGCACGAGTCCCGTGTCGTCCAGCCCGCTAATACCCATGCCCAACAGCCGCACCGGCTGGCAAGTGGCGGGGACAGGGGACGGGAGTGGTTTCTCGGAACCGGCCGGGTGCTTCGTTGAAAGGACTCGCGTGCCCGCTGCTTGACCTTGAAGCCGCCGGCAGAGCAATGCGTCGGCTGCGCGCCAGAGTTCGTCGGTGACGTCGGTCGGTTCGGGCAGGGTCTGGGAGCGGGTGGTGAGGGAGAAGTCGTCGAACCGGACCTTCAGATGCACCGTACGGCCCCGCAATCCATACCGCCGCAGCCGGCAGCCGACCTGCTCGGTCAGGTCCATCAGCCAGGCGCGCAATACGTCGAAATCGGAAATATCGCGTTCGAAGGTCGTTTCGTGCGAAATCGACTTGGCCTCCCGCTCGGGCACCACGGGCCGGTCGTCGATGCCGTGCGCCAACTGCCACAGGTGCTCCCCGCTGGTGCCGAAGCGGGCCTTCAATGAGTCCGGCGGCCACTGGCGAAGCTGCCCGATGGTCCGGATGCCCAGCTTCTCGAACACCCTGCTCGCCTGCTTGCCCACGCCCCATAGTCGCCCGACCGACAGGGGATCGAGGAAGTCTCGCACGCGATCGGGCTCGACGACCACGAATCCGTCGGGCTTTCGCAGGTCGCTGGCAATCTTCGCCAGAAACTTGTTGGGCGCCACGCCCACCGAGGCCACCAATCGCAGCTCATCGCGAATGGCTTGCTTGATCTGCCGCCCGATTTCGACGGCCGGGCCGAACAACCCCTCGCTGCCGGTCACGTCCAGGAAGGCCTCGTCGAGCGAAAGGGGCTCAACCAACGGCGTGAACCGCTCGAAGATGCCGCGTATCTGGCGGGAGACCTCGGCGTAGTAGCCGATGCGGCCCGGCAGGAAGACGGCGTGCGGGCATAGACGCCGGGCGGTTGCCGACGGCATGGCGCTGTGGACGCCATAGCGGCGGGCAATGTAATTGCAGGCCGACACCACGCCCCGCTTCTCCGCCGAGCCGCCCACAATGACCGGCTTGTCCGCCAATTCCGGCCGATCGCGCTCCTCGACCGAGGCATAGTAGGCGTCCATGTCGACGTGGAGGATCATCGGGAATTTCTGTTGGTTGTGCTCTCCTCAGTCGAATCCGAGGCTGCGGCGGTAGGCGGTTCTCTGCCGGTCGAGGCCGAGCGAGTCGGTGGTGGCCCGCCAGCTTTCGGCAGCGGCGTTGAGTGCTTCCTGCGGTGTGGCTTCGCCGCGCACTGCCGCATGAACGGCCTGATCCAAGGCGGCCAGGTACGCCTCCCGCCCGGGAATGCGCAACGCGGTGACCCAGGTGCGCCGACCCAGTGCGGCCGCCGTTGCCGCCGCGTACCGGGCTGCGGCGTCCGGCGAGGCCGGCGGCTCGACCCAAGCGGCGGGAGCCGAAACGTGTTCCTGCCGAAAGAGCGTCGTTGCCGGGCTTTTGGCACACACCGTAGGGCTCCAGTGACGGCCCGATAGCCACATGAGCAACTCCTGCGTAGCCTCGGGATGCGCCGACCCGCGAGTCACTACGCCCAGCCGGCCGGCAATGCTCAACAGCGGCACGTGAGGGCATTCGTCGGCAAGGCGATCGTCCCATCGGCTGCGGCTGACGTTGTACACCTTCTTAGAGCCCGGCAGTTCGGCGAACCCGGCACGGAGTGCATCGCCGGGGTCCGGCGGCAGGTCGTCGGCCGCGGCGGTGGGCCAGCTCAGGGCCATGCCGGCGCGGCCCGTCCAGAAGGCACGCCGCGCGCCGTCCGGATCGAGTTCCAGAGTGTCCACCGGCCCGAGCTTCGCCGCTTCGACCAGTTCCTCCAGCGCCCGCACCAGCGGTGGGCCGGCAATCAGCGGAGCCATGGTCTGAATGTCGAACCAGACGGAGTAGTTCTCGCGGTGCTTTGCATACGGCGCCGCGCGGGCAAGCAGCACGAGCCCTGCCCAACCCGGTCCCAGCGGCTCGACGGCCCCGTGCCACGGTTCCGTGCCGGGATTCGCTTCGGCCAGCAGGCGGGCCACGGCCAGATACTCGTCCCAGGTGCGCGGCGGCGGACGATCGAGTTGTTCGAGCAGGTCGGCCCGATAGTAACATACGAAGACGGGCGATCCGAACGGCACGGCCACCTCGCTGGTTCCCCAAACGGCCTCGCCGTGCCGGAGGGCCTCGAAGACGTCGGACCACTCGCCGCGTTGTTCGTCCGAAACGCCGGTGATCAATGCGCGGGAAAGCGACGGTACAGTCGCCTCGCGTTCGACCACGGATCCCAGCAGGGCGGACGGCAGAATGACGGCGTCGCCGGGTAGGGATGCGGTGACTAGCAACTCCTCGGCCGTGGTCTCCGTCACGGAGAACCCGCCGCCGGTCTGCAGGTTCCACTCGCCACGCAGACGCTCGGCCGACCGGGCTATCGCGGGATCGTCCACGACGATCAAGCTCAACTCGGCATCTGCAAGCGGCGGCGCGGCGCCAGGCTCCGGGGCGTCGGGTTGCGGGCCGGGACAACCGGCGAGAAACGAAAGGGTTCCGGCCAGGAGTACTGGCACACTCAAACGCATGCGGGCACTGCCCGGCAGTAATGTGGCAAGAAGTCGCATAGCCTTTACTCTACGGCGACCGGGGCTGACTGGTCAATGGGGCGACATCGTTTGCACGAAGCGGAGGAACTGCGCGATGTCTTGCAGAAACAGGGGCCTCACGGCCCCCGCTCGCCGGGCTCATCCGAAACCAGCCCCGGGAGTTCCCTGCCGATGCCCTTGTAGATGGGGCATGGGGTGGGTTACAATTCGGCTATATTTGTGGCACTAAGTCAAAGGAAGCGGCCCCGTACACAGTTTACCAGCCTATTGCAGGAGGATTCGCATACCATGAGCGCAATGTTGGGCATTGACATTGGCACTTCCGGCACGAAGGCGCTGGCCATCGACGCGGAAGGACAGATTCTGGCCTCGGCCATGGAAACCTATCCCTGCTATGTCCCCAAGCCGCTGTGGAGCGAGCAGGACCCGAACGACTGGTGGGAAGCCACGGTCAAGGCGGTTCGCCAGGTTGTCCGCAGGGCCAAGCTGAAGGCCGCCGACGTAAAGGCCATCGGGCTGTCCGGCCAAATGCACGGATCGGTCTTCCTCGACAAGGACAACAAGGTGGTCCGCCGCGCCATCCTCTGGAACGACCAGCGCACCGCCGCCGAGTGCAGCGAGATCGAGCAGCGGGCCGGTGGGCGGAAAGAACTCATCCGAATGGTAGCCAACCCGGCACTGACGGGCTTCACCGCCCCGAAGATCCTTTGGCTCCGCAACCATGAGCCGAAGCACTTTGCCAGAACGCGCAAGATCCTGCTGCCGAAGGACGAAATTCGCCGCCGCCTGACCGGCGAATACGCGACCGAGGTGAGCGATGCCAGCGGCATGTTGCTGCTCGATGTGGCCAAGCGCACCTGGTCGAAGGAACTCCTTTCCCGGCTCGAACTCGATCCCGACCTGTTCGCTACGGTGTACGAGTCGGAACAGGTAACCGGCACGCTGACGCCCGAGGCCGCAACCCTGCTCGGGCTTTCCACCGACTGCCTGGTCGTCGGCGGGGCCGGCGACTGCGCCGCAGGCGCCGTCGGCAATGGCATCGTCCAGCGCGGGGTGCTCTCCACGTCCATCGGCACCTCGGGCGTGATGTTCGTCCATAGCGATGAAGTGAAGATCGACCCTGAAGGGCGCGTTCATACTTTCTGCCACGCCGTGAACGGAAAGTGGCACATGATGGGCGTCACCCTGGCGGCCGGGGGCTCTTTCCAATGGTTCCGCAACGAACTGTGCAAGGCCGACGTCGCCGTGGCGAAACGCCTGAAGAAAGACGTCTACGACCTTCTGACCGAAGAGGCCGCCGCCACGCCCAAGGGCGCCGAGGGACTGCTGTTCCTGCCCTACCTCTCCGGCGAACGGACGCCCCATGCCGACCCCGACGCCCGCGGATGCTTCGTCGGGCTGACCATGGCCCATGCGCGAGGGCACGTGATCCGGGCGATTATGGAGGGCGTGGCATACTCGATTCGCGACAGCTTGGACATATTCGAGCAGTTGGGCGTGCCGATCCGCCAGATTCGCGCCTCCGGCGGCGGTTCCCGGAGCCCCATGTGGCGGCAGATTCAGGCCGACGTATTCGGCCGGAAGGTCGTGACCATCAACAGCGAGGAGGGGCCGGCCTACGGAGTGGCGCTGCTGGCGGCGGTTGGGGCCGGCGTGTTCAAGAATGTTGCCGAGGCCTGCTCGGCGACCATTCGCGTGGTGAGCGAAACGCCGTGCGACCGGAAAGCGAAACGCTATTACGATCGTGCGTTCCCCGTGTATCAGCAACTCTATCGCTCGCTGAAGAACGATTTCAAGGCGATTGCAGCCCTGGACCGGTAACGGACCGTGAACGCCCATTCCGACTCGCCCGCTGCCCGCCCGCTGCTGGAAACCGTTTTGGTGTTCCTGGTGTTCGTTATCCAGGGCGGCTGGCCCGTGCCGGACGTGAACGAGCCCTACTACCTGGGCAAGGCCATCCATCACTGGAATCCGGAGTGGGGGGCGGGCGACTTCTTCCTCGAATCGCCCGACGCCCACCAGGCGTTCTTCTTCACTTTCGGCTGGCTGGCACTGCTGCTTTCGCCGCTTGCGTTTGCATGGGTGGGACGCCTGGTGACCTGGTGGCTCTTGGCCTGGTCGTGGCGGCGGCTGAGTTCAGCCGTTTTGCCGAAAGGCGGCTGGGCCGTACTCACCGCCGCACTGTTCGTCTGCCTGCTCGAACGGTGCCACATGGCCGGCGAGTGGGTGATTGGCGGCGTGGAGGGCAAGAGCTTCGCCTACGCGTTTGTGTTCTTCGGGCTCGAAGCCCTTGTGCGGGCGCGCTGGAACCGCTGCTTTATTCTGCTGGGGATTGCCTCGTCGCTGCACGTGCTCGTCGGCGGATGGTCCGTTCTTGCGGCCGGAGTGGCATGGTGGGCATCGGGGCCGCGCCGCCCGGACGTCCGGGCCATCTTGCCGGGCCTGGTCGCCGGCGGACTGCTGGCCTTGCCGGGCTTGCTGCCCGTGCTCGTGCTCGACCTTGGCACCGACCGCGCCACGGTCCGGACCGCCCACGAGATCTACGTGTACGTCCGCCTGGGGCACCACCTTGCGATATCGCTCATTCCGTGGCACTTCATTGCGCGTTTTGTGGCGCTGACGATGCTCTGGGTCGTGCTGTGGCGGTACACCAAATCCCGATGCAGTGAAAACCTCGCGCGGCTGAACTGGTTCGTACTGGCCACGGTGGTGATTGCCGCGGTGGGCGCGCTGTTAACCCCGCTGGAGCTGGTCGACCGGGGCCTGGCAGCCGGGCTGCTGAGGTTCTATTGGTATCGGCTGGCCGACTTCGCCGTGCCGATGGGCGTTGCGTTGGCGGGCACGGCTGCGATATCCGAGCTGTGGCAGCGGCGCGCCACGGCCGCGCGTTGGTGGCTGGCCGGAGCGGTGGCCATGGCCGCCATGCACGTGGGCGCGCACGCGGTGGTTCGCCCCGTGCCGCAGCCGGCCCGCGCATTCCGAGTTACACGCCACAGCCACATCTTTGAACGATACTGCGACGATTTCGTGGCCTGGCGCGACGTGTGCAGGTTTGTTGCCCAGTCGCCGGAGATCGAACACGGCACCCTGTTTCTGACCGACCGGCTTGCGCAGACGTTCACGTGGTATTCCGGGCGAGGCGAGGTGGCCAACTGGAAGAACATCCCGCAGGACGCCAAAGGGCTTGTCGAGTGGTGGCGGCGCATGAAGGACATGCACGCCACCCGGGGCGCCGTGCCGGACGAGTTCTGGTATCGCTCGCTCTCGGAGCAAGACCCGGAGAGGCTCCGGCGTCTTGGCAAGCAGTATGGCGCCCGGTACGCCGTGACGTTCTCCCGGCCGCCGCTGGCATTGCCGATCGTGTACCGGAACCGGGTGTACGCGGTCTATTGCCTGGAGTAGTGCGCGACCTGATTCATGCGGCTTCCCGCCGCTGCTTCGTCGGCAAGGCGGCCGGGATACGTGGCTTCGATCCCTCTTTACTGGGTGCCGATCGCCGATCGGCGGCGGCCGGTCTGGCTCTCTTTCGTGGCGGGGTGGTCTTGTCCAGTATCAGGTAATCGAGCGCGCATCCGGTGAAGTAGACCACGGCTGCCGCCCACGCGACGTCGCTCGCGAAGTGGCGCCCCTGCATTACCCGCCCCATACCGACAACCACGCCGCACATCAGTCCGAACGCCAGGCAGGCGCCTGCCAGTCGCGGACGGCGCCGGTAGAGCAGGAAGGCGGGAGCCAGCATGCAGAAGCCGGCCGTGGCGTGGCCCGAGGGAAAGGAGTGGTAATCGCCCACGGGGCCTTTTTCCAGCACGTGCAGAAACGGCCGGCTGCCGCCGAAGTGCGTCGTCTGGTCGGGCCGTGGACGCCCCCAGTAGCCCTTATAGGCAACATTGACCAAGGAGATCGGACCCACGGCCAGAAGCACCAGCAGAAAGACCGCGCCGCGTTTTCCTCCAGCCGGCACGCTGCAAAACGCCGATGCCGCCAACAACGCCAGGCTTCCGATCCCGAGCAGCCATGCGGGTGTTAATCCCCAGTAGTAGAGTCCCACAAGCGCCGGGTGATTGAGTAGAGGAAACCCGCCCGTCGATGTGCCGTCGTGGAAAAGCCCGGAAACCAGCAAGTCGGCATTCGTCAAACGAAACACCAGGGTCGCCAGCAGCACCAAGAGGCACGGCCCCACCAGCGGCACTTTCTGGCCCGCATCGAAAAGAAGGCGGTCCCACCGAGCAAAGGGCATCGAATTCGCCCCCTCGAAATGCCGCTCGGCTGTGGCAGGGCCATTTCGACAAGCCGGCGAAGGTAGCAGGTTTCCAGCACGATGGCAAACTGGAAGGTCCGTAGCCAACAAGGCCTGTTCGCGAACAGGGTACCGTTCACCGCGATTGGCGCAGCAAGTCCCTACCGCTGTACACGAAGGGAATAGCCCCCTGTAAACGGTTACAAGCATGGCACGGTTAGCTTGGGTAGTCTGCGGAAAAAGCGAAGGGTGTGCCGTCAGGGTGACGATTCTGAAACGACAACTTATATCGGTTTCGGGAAGCCTACCCTTTAGGAGAACGGTTCATGTGGGAACCGCACCAACCACCCGAAACAACGATATGCTGTATTAGTGCCGGAGTACCTGCCGCAGCAGGACAAGACCGGGGACGACCATGACGGCGTTGCCCAGCCAGAATGACCAAGGGGGCAGCTTACCCGTGGTCGAAAGGTTCTCGCTGAGCATGAGGAGTGGGTAATAGGCCACGAGAATTGGCAGAAAGCAAACAAAGAAGGTGGCTAGAATGTCGCCATTCCGGCGCATCATGGCCACGGGGGCGCCAACTAGCACGAAGAAGAAGCACGTGAACCCGTTCGACCACCGGCGAAACGGTTCTGTACGTAGCCGGTGGAAACGCCCTTGCAGGATCTTAAGCTGTCGAAGATCGGAATCGCTCGGTGTCTCTCCATCCGCGATACAGCGATCGATCCTTTCCTCGGCCAGGTCCATCGACTCCTTCAGGTCACGAACGTGCGTGGCAATCTCGCCGGTAGCAAGCCAGTTGCGGTGGATCTGTTTTTCCGGCTCTCGGAACGGCACGGCGTATTTCTGCGTATCGTGGAAACTCAAACGGACCTGCCCTTCCACGTCCACCTCGCCGTTACGGCAGTAGATATTCAGCACCCGCTCGTTGAAATCGGCGCGCAGCTCAGCCTCCTCGGCAGACAGGGTGAGCGCGGGCTCGTTGCCTCGCGACGTAATAGCGATGGTGGGTTTGATCAAACGCCGGCCATCGACCCGCTTCACGGTAATAGAAAGGCCGTCGGTTTGAAACGAACGCTTTGCCTGGAGCATGCCGTAGGCAATGTCTTCAATCGATTCAATCACGACTCGCTGCACTGTGGGCCGGCACCATACGGCGACCATCTCGTAAATGCTTACCGTAATGAGGCTCAGGAAGACCGCCATGACAAGTACGGGCGAAACGGCCGCCATGGGGCTGATTCCCGCCGATTTCAAAGCAACGATCTCGTTCGTCCCCGCCATGCGCCCGAACACCGTGCAGACCGAATACAGCATGGCCACTGGGAGCGTAATGCCTAGCATTTCGGGGATCATGAAAGGCATGGTCCGGAGCATGACAATTGGCGGCAGTCCTTGCGACAGCCCCTCTTTCACGCCCATCCCCACCGTCACCAGAAGCGTCAGCACCACCAGCCCGGCAAAGAAGAATTTCAGCACCTCCCAAACCACGTATCGAGTGAATATCCACATGGCATGGAATTGTGCCGGAGAGGTCCCTTAGAGTCAAGGCCGTTTTACCTAGATTACCAGCAATGCCTCTTGTTCAAGCGTTGCCCGAGCTACATCCCGTGTGAGAACGGCACTTCTGGCTCTTCCGTTTCCAGGTGCAGACTGCTTTGCCCAGGGACGGCACAGCGGCGTGTGCCTACTACGTTGGCGTGGCCTGCACTTAGAAACGAAAGAGCCGCACTTCTTCGCTATCGGCTATCGGGGTTCGGAGACTCCATCGATAACCAGCGGGTACGCGGTGCTGGAGACGATGACCGAATCGTCCACGTGCGTGCCGGGCGCGATGCGACCCTCGTCGTTGGTAAAGAAATGATCGGATGAATCGGGAGCGGAGGGTGTCTCAAGAAACTGGACGTGGCCGTCTTCAAACAAGATGTTCTGGCCCCGGCCGGAATGGTTGACGCTCTGAAGTTCGGGCATGTGCAGGCTCGGCGTGTCGGACAGCAGCGCAAATCGTGCGCGGTGACGGTTCTTGGTGCCCCGATACACCCCGTCTTGAACGTGGCCAAGAGTATATCCGTAGCTGCCGCCCATCTGCCGACACATCTCCCGACCTCGCCGATCGCCGACCTGACGAACTTCGGAAAGATGCGGCACTCGAAAATCCCGATCTTCGGCCAGCGGCGACCCCGGGCAAACCACCTGATGCGACTGCGTCAGTAGTCCATGATCTAGTAGCACCGGCGCATAAATACCCGCAGTGGCAAACCGCCCCCGGGGTGGGACGACCGGGAAGTACCCTCCCTGCCTTTCGCTGTACTGGCTGAGCGCCATGCCAATCTGCCGGAGTTTGTCCTGGCAGGTCAGAATGTGCGCATTGAAGCGGCTGCTCTGGACCGCCGGGACGATCAGCGCCGTGGCGGCCAGGAACACGGCGACCGCGACCGCGACGTCGGCGAACCGAAACCCCGCGGTCCAACGGGGAGCAGGGGCGCACGGACTAAGCTGCGGCAGCGGTTCCACCCGCCCCCGATCGGCCAGAACCATGCGGCAAGTGCGTCCGGCCAACCCCGCAGGCGGCTCATACACTCTCGTCATCCTCTGCAGTGGCCGGAGCGAGCGCTGGACCGATTCCAGGCTCCGGAGCAGTTCAGGTTCGCGTTGAAGGCGCGCGTCGACGTGCCGATGCTCGTCCTCGTCCAACGCGCCAAGCAAGTAGCCAAGCAAATGCTCTCGGTCAATCGAACTCATGGGGTCATTTTGGAAGGTGGGTGCGTGAAAGAACCTCGTTGAGCTTCTGGATGGCGGCGTGCAACCGGCTCTTGACGGTTCCAACGGGGATCGACATGACCTCGGCGGCCTCGCGGTACTTCATGCCCTGGAAATAGACCAGCAGAACCGCTTGGCGGGTTGACTCGGGCAAATCGTCAACTGCCCGGCGGACTTCTTCGCTCTGCTCGGCTTCCTCGGCTGCCTCCAGGGGGTCGGAACCATTGCCGTCGAGCAGATCGACCAAGGCCCCGGATCCTTCATCGTCGCCGGCGTGCAAACGCTTGTCCAGGCTGGCCATGCGGTGGCGCCGGTTGCGGCGCTGCATGTCGATCGCCTGGTTGATCGCAACCGTATACAGCCAGGGCCGGAACTTGCGGCCCGGCTCGAACTGGTCGCACTTGAGATGGACCTGGAGGAACGTCTGCTGGAAGACGTCCTCGGCAACCTGCTCATCCCCCACATAGTGGCGGAGGTAGCTATACAACTCCCGCTCATACCGGTGGACCAGTTCGTCAAAAACGCGCCGATCGCCCTCAGACTGATAGCCCAGGATCAGTTCCTCATCGGACCAGGTCTCGGGCAAGTCTGATTGTGAGGCACGCGGAGGCATTTGTTCAATCGTGCCGTTCATTTTCGATACGCGATTCGATTTCGTTTGGTTCGCCCCGGCAAGCAGGATTTCCGTGCCGACAAGCCGCGGGCCGGACTGAACGAGCCTGGAACCCGCCTCTACGATAGTTACCGGCCTTGCAGGAATACCCACCCACCGTGGTAGAAAAGGTTTCGGCAGCATTGAGCTTACCACGGGTAGAACAGCATTGCAACTGGCGTGCCAACAGCGGTGCCCCGACGCTGCAAACAACCGGGGGTGACGGCATCGGCTCGATCTAAGTGCTTTGGATGAAAAGAGTTACATGAAAAGGGCGGCACTCGGAGTGCCCATTCGGTCAACAAAGGGTACCCGGCTCCCATTGTAAGATTTGCCATCGATTACACTCCACTGTGCTCACTCGACCGACAATGCTCCCGCTTACCGTAACCCCGCCTGCACAATAGAATTGGTGGAAATGTGTGTGGCTCGGGGAGCGGCCCGTCCGGCTTGCCTCCGTTTGACCATGACGCGACTGGCAAATTGGGAGACAGCATTGCCGCAACCCCCTCTGTGGTGTACGTCGCCGTTTGGCTGGCGGCAGAGGCAACAGTGCCGGTGCACACAAAGGCGGGTCTCTCCGATCGCAGGTGTAGGCGGGTCGCTCCGAGATCCGCTCCTGAGCGTCCCGGAGAGGCGTTCCTGCGGTCCCACACAGACATACAATCCGCCCGCCACGAATCGAACGCACGACCGACCCAACCATGAATCGCTCATCCGACGAAGAAGACCATCCCGCGGGAGTGCTGCCCCTGGCTCGCTTCCACGAAACCGACCCCGCCGAAACCGCCGATTGGCTTGACGCGTTCGAGTACGTGCTCCAGACGGCGGGTCCGGAGAGAGCGGCGTACCTGGTCCAGGCGCTGAAGGAGCGGGCGTTCCGGCGCGGGGTGCGCCTGGCGTACGTGGGCGCTACGCCCTACGTGAACACCATCCCCGCGGAAGAAGAGCCCGAATACCCCGGCGACCGCGAACTCGAACGCCGCATTAAGAGCATCCTGCGGTGGAACGCCATGGCAATGGTCGTGCGCGCGAACAAGCGGAGCGCGGGGATCGGCGGGCATATTTCCACGTTTGCGTCGGCGGCCACGCTGTACGAGGTGGCCTTCAACCACTTCTTCCGCGGCAAGAAGGGCCGGCTGCCGCCTGACCAGGTCTTCTTTCAAGGCCATGCCACGCCGGGTATCTACGCAAGGGCCTGGCTGCTGGGCCGCTTGGAGGATCATCACCTGGAGAACTTCCGCCGCGAATTGCAGGACAAGCCGGGGCTGTCGTCGTACCCGCACCCGTGGCTGATGCCCGACTTCTGGGAGTTCCCCACCGTTTCGATGGGCTTGGGGCCGCTGATGGCAATCTACCAGGCCCGGTTCAACCATTACCTGGTCGACCGCGGCATCCTACCCGAGGCCGAGGCGTCGCGCGTGTGGGCGTTCCTGGGCGACGGCGAATGCGACGAGCCGGAAACGCTCGGCGCGATCACCCTGGCTGCGCGCGAGCAACTCGACAACCTCACGTTCGTCATCAACTGCAACTTGCAGCGGCTCGACGGCCCCGTGCGCGGCAACGGGAAGATCATACAGGAGTTGGAGGGCGCATTCCGCGGCGCCGGCTGGAACGTCATCAAGGTCGTCTGGGGCGACGAGTGGGATCCGCTGCTGGCCGCCGACACCACCGGCGAATTGGCCCGCCGAATGGGCGAGGTCGTCGACGGGCAGTTCCAGAAATACACCGTATCGACGGGCAGCTACATCCGCGAGCACTTCTTCAATACGCCCTACCTGAAGAAGCTCGTCGAGCATCTCGACGACGAGCAGCTCCGCCGCATGCGCCGCGGCGGGCACGACCCGGCCAAGGTGTACGCCGCCTACAAGGCCGCCGCCGAACACAAAGGTGCGCCCACCGTCATTCTGGCACAGACCATCAAAGGCTACGGGCTGGGCGAGGCCGGTGAGGGGCGGAACATCACGCACCAGCAGAAGAAGCTCAACGAGGATGAACTAGTCGAGTTCCGCCGCCGGTTCGACATCCCCATTTCGGACGACGCCGCACGCCGGGCCGAGTTCTACAAGCCGCCGGAAGACAGCCCGGAAATGCGCTACCTGCGCGAACGCCGCGACTCCCTGAGCGGCTTCGTGCCGGGCCGGGGCACCGCGCGCGTGAAACTGAAGCCGCCGAAGTGGGAAGACTTCGCCGAGTTCTTCGCCGGCAGCGAAGGCCGCGAGGTATCGAGCACGATGGCCTTCGTGCGGCTGCTGGCGCGGCTGCTGCGCGACAAGAATGTCGGCCGCTACGTCGTGCCCATCGTACCCGACGAAGCGAGAACGTTCGGCATGGAATCGCTCTTCCGGCAGTTCGGCATCTATTCGCACGTCGGACAGCTTTATGAGCCGGTTGATAGCGAAACGTTCCTATACTATCGCGAGGCGAAGGACGGGCAGATTATCGAGGAGGGCATTACCGAGGCCGGGTCCATGGCGTCGCTGATCGCCGCCGGCACGGCGCATTCCAGCCACGGCATCAACCTGATCCCGTTCTTCATCTACTACTCGATGTTCGGCTTTCAGCGCATCGGCGACCTGATTTGGGCCGCCGGCGATATGCGATGCCGCGGCTTCGTGCTGGGTGGCACCGCCGGCCGGACCACGCTGGCCGGTGAAGGACTTCAGCATCAGGACGGGAACAGCCACCTGTTCGCCCTGGCCTACCCGAACCTGCAAGCGTACGATCCCGCGTATGCGTACGAGATGTCGGTCATCGTGCTCGACGGCATGAAGCGGATGTACTACGAAGGGGAGGACATCTTCTACTACATCACGCTGATGAACGAGAACTACGAGATGCCCATCCTGCCGCTCGGCTCGACCGAGGGGATTCTGCGCGGCATGTACCGGCTTTCCGAGCGGGACCTCGGGGCGAAGAAGCCCAAGGTGCAGCTTCTCGGCAGCGGGGCCATCTTGCGGGAAACGCTCCGGGCGCAGGAGATCCTGGAAACCCAGTTTGGCGTGGGCAGCAACGTATATAGCGTCACCAGCTACAAGGCGCTCTACTACGACGGGCGCGACTGCGACCGCTTCAACCGCCTGCACCCCAGCGGCGAGCCGCGGGTGCCCTACGTCAAGCAGGTGCTCGACGGAGCAGAGGGCCCAGTCGTCGCCGCGCTCGATTATGCCGGCGCGCTGGGGCTTACGATCGCGCCTTGGGCAGGGCCCGATTACGTCGTGCTCGGCGCCGACGGCTTCGGCCGAAGCGAAGCGCGCAAGGAACTAAGGCGTTTCTTCGAGGTTGACGCCGAGAACATCGCCCTGGCCGCGCTCAGTGAGCTTGCACGCCAAGGAAAGTACCCCAAGACGAAGCTGCCCCAGGCCGTCAAGACCCTCGGGCTCGACCCCGAGAAACCCAACCCGGTCACAGTCTAGTTGTTCGTTGTTGGTTAGTGGAAGTGTGGCTGGCAACATGTGGACCCCACGCAAGAAACCGCAAGCCGTTCCCCGTTTGACGACTAACAACTAACAACTAACAACTAGCAACTAACAACTAGCAACTAACACGAACCGATCATGGCCAACGAATGCAAGCTGCCCGCATTGGGCGAGAACGTCGAAAGCGGCGATGTGGTGAACATCCTGGTGCGCGAAGGCGACCAGATTGAGCCCAACCAGGGCGTACTGGAACTCGAGACCGACAAGGCGGTCATTGAGGTGCCGTGTCCGTTCGGCGGCAAGGTGAGCAAGGTCCACGTGAAGAAGGGCGAGACGGTCAAGGTCGGGCAAACGCTCTTGACCGTCGAGGGCGACGGCCAAGCTGCCGAAGACACGCCCAAGCCGGCGGCGCCCGCGAAGGAAGAAGAAGCCAAGGAACCGGAACCGGTGGCCGAGAAGGTCAAAGCGTCGCCTGCGCCCAAGAAGCCGGCAGCCGAAAAGCCGGCGGCGGAACGCCCGGCCCCGGTTTCCGAGCCGACCGCGCCGCTGCCGGCCGGCCCCGCGGCCCGGCGGGTGGCGCGCGAGCTGGGCGTCGACCTGGCGCAGGTCGCTGGCAGCGGCAAGCGAGGCCGAATCACCATCGACGACGTGAAGGCCGCCGGCGAGGGCGCCGGGTCGGCGGCCGGGGCGCCGGAGCCGGTCACCCCGCCGGGCGAGCCTGGGCAGGACCAATACGGTCCGGTGCGTCGCGAGAAGATGCCGCGCATCCGCCGCGCCATCGCCGAGCAGATGGTCCGTTCCGTGTCGACCATCCCGCACGTGACCAACTTCGACGATGCCGACGTAACCGACCTCGAGCAACTCCGCAAGAGCGTGCCGCCCGGCTACCTGGGCGAGGGCGTGAAGCTGACGGCCATGCCGTTTGTCCTGCGGGCGGTCGCGCTCTCCTTGCAGCAGCATCCGGCCGTTAATGCCAGCATCGACGACGAGAACGGGCAGATCGTCTACAAGGGCTACGTGAACCTGGGCATCGCGGTCGACACGCCGCGCGGGCTGGTCGTGCCGAACATCCGCGGGGCCGAACGCATGGGCATTGCTCGCCTCGCCCGCGAACTCGGCTACATCGCCCAGCGCGCCCGCAATGCCGACTTCGCCATCGAAGATCTCCGGGGCGGCACGTTCACGGTGAGCAACTTAGGCGCGATCGGCGGGGCGTACAGCACGCCCATCATCAACCACCCCGAGGTGGCCATCCTGCTGCTGGGCCGTTCTCGCTGGCAGCCGGCGGTGCGCGAGGGCCAGATCGTCCCGCGGCTGATGATGCCGCTGAGCCTTTCCTACGACCACCGCCTGATTGACGGCGCGGCCGCCGGCCGCTTCCTCAACAGTGTCATCGATTACCTCCAGTCGCCCGCAAAACTGCTGCTGGCAGGGTAGGTGCTCCGGTGCTGAGGCCCGCGCGGAAGGTCAACTGCACTTTGTGTCGATGCGCGCATGTTGAGTGAATTGCGGGGATCGGGTCCTTGTGATGTCCAACAAACCCAAGGAGCCGGCGAGCCGCTTCCGAGGCGGCAAGCGGGGTCCCGGCGAGTCGGAAGCCGGACGACCCCCGCATGGAAATCCACGCCTGTCACCGCTTGACTACCTAAATCGTACTACGTAGACTCAGGTTCTGTGGGAGGTTGATTCCCCATGTCTCTTTCACTCTCAGGAGGGGGCGCGATGAGCTACGAGGACGATGCTGGAGTGTTCGAGGACCAGCCGAGCGGCCTGGGACCAGGGATGGCGGGACGACTGGGCGGCGGGTTCGGGGCGTCCGATCCTGAAATGCAGCGCCTGCTCAACGAGCCGGATGTGCAGGCGGCCATTCAGGCTGGTGATCCAGCCGGACTTGAAGAAATGCTTCGGCGCCGACGCCGATTCGAACCGAACCCGCACGTCTGTCGGAAACTCGATGAACTTCTGGAGAATCGGCGTTTGTTCGTGCGGCCAATCGGCCGTGCTCCTGCGATGGCCACCTTCAACGGGATCGGGACGATGCTCTATGGGCGGCGGGATTTCGATCCGGCCGATGGCGCCCACTTCGCCACGCTCTGGTTTACCCTGCTGTTCATCCCGCTCATTCCGCTTCGCCAGTACCTCGTGCGCGACGTGGGCGGCGGCAGTTACGAGTTCCTGGGCATGGTGCCGATGTCGCGGGGGCCTCGCCAGATGCGCCAGATCGTGGTGGCGCTCCTGGTGGCAGCCGTTGCGGGACTGATCGTCAAGACGTGGTATTCCTCCACGCGCGCCGACGTTCATTTTCTCAACGGGCTCGATTCGGCCGTTACGATTGCCGCCGGCGACGATGTGTTCCAAGTCGAACCGGACAGCCGGATTGTGCGCCGCTTTGCCCTGGGCGTCCGCATGGTTCGGGTAACCAGCCCGCAGGGTGAGTTGCTGGAGGAGCAGGAACTGGCCATTGCGGGCGGCCGGGATCTGATTGTCTACAACGTGCTCGGGGCCGCGCCGCTGATCGTGGAGACCATTACCTATTTGAGCAACCCGGCAGCCAAGCTTGACGAAGGTGAGCCGGACTTCAAGCATTTCATCGGTCAGCGGATTGTCCGACAAGACAAGGTCGATTATCCCTTCAGGGATCCTCCAGAAACGATCAACCTTCCGGCCAATGCGTCGGTGAAGCGGCGGAAGCACGCCTTCGTGGTGCCCGGAGGCTGGCGGGTCAGCTTGAACCTGCTCCTCAGCCTGGACGACCAGCACGGGATTGTTGCGCTCATGGAACCGGTTGCCCAGGCTGCTTCGGCTGATGCAACGACCGTGCTGCTGGCCTGGAGCCTCATCAGTTCGATGCAGGGATCGGAGCAGGGGATGCACTTCATCGAGCGACTAGTCGAACGATCGCCCGATTCGGTCGAAGCCCATCGTGTTCGCCAGGAAGCGATGAGGCGCATGGGGCAAAGGGACAAGGCACTCGAAATATACCGCCGCATGGCTGCCGATCAACCGGACTCGCCGACGGCCTGCTATCTGCGAGCGCGCCTCGAGCCCTTCCGCAAATCACACGACCTGTTTCGCGATCTTGCGTCGCGATTCCCCGATGATTACTATGCTGTCAACGGTTACGCCCATTCGTTGGCGATGTCGCGCCGCTTTGCGGACGCCGTGTCATTCTTTGAGCGAGCGCGTCAACTCCGGAACAAGAGTGTGCTGTTCTCCTGGGATGTGTATCTCGCATCGCTCGTGGCGGCCGGGCGAACCGATGACGCGATTGCCCGGCTGGTCGAAGAGTGCCGGCGCGAGCCGGAAGCTGTCTCGTTGGGCACGGCCGTTCTCTACGGGCAATTGGCACAGCTTCTGCCCGGCGCGTCCTCGCCCTATCCGGCAGATCACTATCTGCAGTCGCTGGAAACCGATCCGGACCAGGTGGACGCTGTGCGTGCCTGGTTTGACTTGCGCGTATACGGCAAGGTCGCCCCAAGACTACTGAACCGTCTGACCGATGAAGGCAGTCGCGAAACGATTGTCTTGAGCGTCGCCGCGATGCACAATCCGGACCGGGCCCTCTCGCTGGCCAACGCCGCAACGCCGGAAACCCTCGGGAGCATCGACGATGCGACGCTGGTTCTGCTGGCCTGCGAAGCCGGACGGCTCGGCCGGAACGACCTGGCCCGCAAACTGCTCGACGGCGTATCGCGCCGGGGGCCGGAAGAGGCGGATGCCTTATCGCGCTTCGCCCTTGAAGGAGTCGAGTCGGACTCGCTTGCCGAGTTGGAGCTCGGTGTCCAAGCTTCGCTGCACCACGCCCGGGCGCGCCGCGCGCAGGCAGCCGGCGAATCGGCCGACCAACACTTCGCCAATGCCCGTGCCGATGACGCGCTCCACACAGCCGCAACGCGGGCATGTGACAACTGGCCTGCCGCAAGACCCGTTGCCGGTGAGCCCTAATGCAAATGACCTGCAATCTCCGGAAGACGGATACACAATGCCGGGAATGATCCGATGCACGATCCCGACACGGAGCCGGTTGCCGGACCGGACTCGACCGATTCCTTGAAGAAGTGCGTAGGGCGCATCAGATAGAAGTGGAGCCTGAACTGTGACTGTTCTGTCCGATATTATCCGCTACCTTGAAACCCTCGCCCCGCCGTCGCTGGCGGAGGAGTGGGACAACGTCGGATTGCTCGTCGGCGATCGCCGACGCCCGGTCTCGCGCGTGATGACCTGTCTGACGCTTACGCCGCCGACGGTGGCCGAAGCGGTCGAGCATGAGGCCGACCTCGTGGTGGTCCACCACCCACTGCCGTTCCGGCCGGTTCGGCGGATCACGGCCGACACGACCGTTGGGACGATGCTCCTGGAACTGATTGCCTCCGACACGGCCGTTTACAGTGCGCATACCGCGTTCGACTCGGCGGCCGAGGGGATCAATCAGCGCCTGGCCCGGGGGCTCGGCCTGCGCGGAATCGCGCCGCTTGTTCCCGGCGAAGGCGCGTTGGGAACCGGGCGCATCGGCTGGCTTGAAACGCCGGCGACTCTGGCCGCACTGTCTGATAACGTCAAGCAGTTCCTCGGCATCGACCGGATCGGCCTGGTCGGCGAGCCGAAGCGCGAGGTGCGGCTTGTGGGCATCACGTGCGGCGCGGCGGACGACCTGCTCCGTCCGGCCATCGACGCCGGCTGCGAATGCGTCCTGCTGGGCGAGGCCCGCTTCCACACCTGCCTGGAAGCCGAGGCCGCCGGCGTTTCGCTGCTGCTGCCCGGCCACTTCGCCAGCGAGCGGTTCGCCCTGGAGTCGCTGGCCGACGTCCTTCGCGAGCAGTTCGCCGAACTGAAGGTCTGGCCTGCCCGCCGCGAACGCGACCCGCTGCGCTGGGTCTGAATAATCCGGGCTGCGGGCTTCAGAACCGCCACCGGAGCAGGAAAAACAGCATGACGATCAGGCCCAGGACGGCCAGGACGATCCAGGCCAGGCGCTTGGGGCTAAGCCACTGCTCGGGCGGAACGACTGAGAGCGTCTTGACCTCGGCTCGGCACTGCTCGATTCCCGTCAGGGCGTCGCGCACGCGGGTGGTCAGATCGACCGGACCGGTCCGCTCGTAATCGATGGGCCAGGCCGTGCGTGCGATTTCCCGCAAGAGGGCTTTGTGACGATTGGAAAGATAGACCGATCTGGCCGTGTTCGCCAGCCAGCGTGCGGCCCGCTTCACCCAGGAAACCCGCTCAACCGGGTCGCTTGCGGCAGTCGGCGTGTTGCCAGGGGCTGCTTCGGGCGTTTCTGCCGTTTCGATCGCCGCAGGCGCCTTTGCGGCCCGGAGCGCGGCCAGCCGCTGGGTCACTTCGTCCAGGCGGGTATACAACTCGGGCATACGGTCGCGATACCGGCCATCATGCACGATGTCCTGTCCCAGGGCTGCATACGCCCGGGGAAGAACGAACCGGTTGAGCCAGAACTGCCGGGCGACGACCCCAAAGTACCGGGCCGCGCCGCGCACGTAGAAACCAAACGGCGGCCCGGGCACCATCACGTCGCCGTGGCGAGCGGCCAGGTCGGTCCGGAGCTTCCCGTCGTACGCTTTCTTCTTCTCCGCATTGAGCAGGCAAAGGCGTGCGGCCGAAAGCTCGTTGAGCAGGCGCTGCGACAATTCGGAATGCTTCCCTGCCTGGTAGTTGCGGATGTGTCCCATCTGCCGGTCGGCAGCGGTCTCGATCACGTCCGGATCGTTTTCAAACAGATTGATCCCCAGCAGCCGGTAGTGGTTGGGCGGCTGCTCCCATCTTGGAATTCCTAGCCACTTGTAGTAGGGGTCAAACACGCGGATCGTCCTGCCGGGCTCGTTCTTCACGGACGAAGGTTGCGTCCATACCACGAAGGAACCTGGGCATCGAACGCTTAGGCCGGATGCAGACCAGTTCGATCCGGTCGTCGAAGCCCAGCACCTGACGCTTCTCTCCCAGCCCGACGCCGGTTCGTTCCCTGACCGCCTTGGGAACAACCACCTGATACCCTGGCGAAACCGTCACTGCATCCATATCGATCTCCCTTCTGTTTAATTGATACCCGATCGATCGTTATGCGTCAAACGCAAATCGTCCATGACTCTCGGCCGCCAAGCCAGCCGTTCCGTGCCCTCACTTCTGTGTCTTTCTTACGCAGAGGGAAACGCATTGCTCAGGAGGAACCAACCGATCGCGGTCGAGAGGAAGCTCAGAAACAAGGCAAAGGTTGTCCAGTGGTTGCGGTGGACAGCAAGAGCGATAAGCAGCCAGAAGAAGTATCCCACGGCAAGGAATCCGGATGCCAGGAACAGTGCGGGCCAGGCATGTACCCAGAACGACCATAAGGTCGTCGCGTACGAACTGCCTGCGTTGAACTGGACGGTCGGCGCCGCCTGGAACAGGACGAAGGTCGAGACGAAGCAGATGACTGTGGGCGGAATGGCACCGAACAAGATCGCCATAAGGATCAGGAGTCCCGATGACGCGGTGTCCGGTGTCGACTGCCGCCGTGCGCCGGATATCACGACGATCCACATGCCGGCAATCGCGCCGAGCCAAAGCAGCATCAGAAACATCGGATCGTGCCTCCGGTTTCCTAAGGCATTGTTGGTGCGTGGTTTTGGTTGGAAACCCGTCCAGTAGAATCACAGGCGGGCTTCATGAGATCATATAACTGGGACGCGTGCGCCACGTCCTTCTGGCGATATGGGTTCTGCGAGGTTTGGGGGGTTTGACGGGCAGCACGTACTGCACTTTCGTGGCGCTTGGCGCCAGTCTCGGCGGCTATTCGGGGCCTTGCACGCTCCCGCTGCGGCGGTTACCCTATCAGTTACGACATGGAGCGTGCCGGGTTCCCCATTCGGCCGCTTCGCAGCGAATGCGCCAGTTCAAGTCCATTACTGCTGTTTGATAGAAAGGCGAACGATGATTGATCGCAAGGTGAAACTGCCGCGGCGGACGTTCCTGAAGACCGCCGGTGCCGCGTCCGCGACGGCATTTGCCGCTCCCTACCTGGTGCCCACCAGTGCGCGGGCGGCCAACGAGAAGCTGACTTTCGGCCACATTGGCGTGGGCGGGATGGGCGGCTACCATCTGCGCGACATCAAGTCGCGCATGGATCGGGGCGAGGTGAACATCGCTGCGGTGTGCGATGTGGACGACAAACGGCTGGAGAATGCCTCGCGCATGGCCGGCCCGCAGGCCGACGTGTACCGCGACTACCGCTACGTGCTCGAGCGGGACGATATCGACGCTGTGGTCATTGCCACGCCCGACCATCTGCACGCACTGCAAACCGTTCACGCTGCCGAGTGCGGCAAGCACGTGTACGTCGAGAAGCCCGCCTGCTGCACGGTTCAAGAAGGCAAGGCGATGATCGAGGCCTGCAACCGTGCGAAGATCGCCGTGCAGGTGGGCTCGCAGGGCCGGAGCCAGCCCGAGGCCTACCTGTCCCATCGTTACCTGGCCAACGGCAACATCGGCAAGGTCAGCCGGGTGGATTGCTGGCACTATCCGACCCCGTCGGGCGGTACGAATCCGGACAGCGATCCGCCGGAGGAACTCGATTGGGACCTTTGGCTCGGCCCGCTCCGCTGGCGGCCGTTCAACCGCGGCTACCTGCACGGGGTGTTCCGTTGGATGATGGAGTCGGGCGGCGGGCAGATTCGCGACCGCGGCGCGCACGTGATGAGCTGCGCCATGTGGTGGATGGGCGCCGACGGCACCGGCCCGGTCACCGTCGAGGCGACCGGCGAGGCGCCGAAACGCGGCCTGTGGAACTCCGCCGTCAATATGAACGTGACCTACACGTTCAAGAACCCCGACTGGGTGCTCACCTGGAACCAGCCGGGCAACCCGGTCCCGCCCGAGGAACGGACCGGCAACGAGCCGGGAGGCGCCATTTCCCGTCCGGGCTACGGCGCGCTCTACACCGGCACCGACGGCACGTTCCACCACTGGGGCGGCGACGGCGGCACCTGGGCGGAACGCAAGGCCCGCGAGTGGAAGCCAGGGGCCGGCGCTAAGGACGTGTACGAAAGCCCGGGACACAAGGAGGATTGGTTCGAGGGCATCAAGACCGGCCGCAAGACCATTATGAACGTCGAGGCCGGCGCCGACGTAGCCATCCTGACCGTCTTGGGCAACCTGTCGTTCGTGCTGGGCCGGAAGCTCAACTGGGACCACAGCAAGCGGGAGATCGTCGGCGACGAGCAAGCCCGCCGGCTGATGGACCGCCCGGAGCGATACCCTTACGTCATCTGAGTCAGGCCGGCGTCTTCGCCGGAATTCAATTGAATACCAACGACACTCAACCATCGATAGGATAACCATGAACGAGCAGTTGACACTCGAAATGCTGGTCGAGCAGATTCAGAGCGGTGACGACAACGTTCGCGCCGCCGCCCGCGACAACGCCGGGCAGGTAGGCGCGGCGGCCGTCGCGCCGCTTGCGAAAATCGCCTGCGACAGTGATCCCGAGAAGTTCGAGATTGCCCGTGCCGCCAACCGGGCAATGCAGAACGTCGTGTACCACGCGGGCCGGCCGGGCGCTTCGGACGAGGCGAAGGCCGTTTCGGCCGAATTGATCAAGCTGGTCAGCGCGGAACCGCCGCTGCAGTTCCGCCGCGACGTGATGTGGATGGTCTGGCAGATTGCCGGCCCCGAGGCCGTCGGCCCGGTCGCCGCGCTGCTGGGCAACGCCGACCTGCGCGACGACGCCCGCATGTGCCTTGAGGGCCTTCCGGCCGCCGAGGCGGTAGATGCGCTGCGTGCGGGACTGAAAGCGGCGCCGGACGACTTCAAGCCGGCCATGGCCCATTCGCTGCGCAAGCGCGGCGTGGAGACGCCCGGTGTGCCCGACCTGCGCTTGGTGCCCACGAAGCAGACCAGTGTAACGCCCGTTGGACGTTAGAAGGAGATGCCGATGAAGTTCAGACCGCTGGCTTCGGTCTTCATTCCGCTCATTCTCGCTTGCATGGCCGGCTGCCCGGCTCCAGCGCCGGAGTTGCCCGACCCTGCCGGAGTTCCACCCGCCGAACTCCGTGAGCCCGTGTCAGAGGACGCCCCTGAACCCATTGAGGCTGAACCTGAACGCGAGCCTGAACCTGCGGAACCGGAGCCGGCGGTCCTATCGGCCGATGCACAAGCGGCCGAGGCGTTGGTCGAGAGTCTTGGCGGGAAGATTGGCCGCGACGACGCGGGCCGCGTCGTTTCGGTCGATCTGAGCGGACAGTCCGTTTCCGACGCCGAGGTGAAGAAGCTCGCGCCGTTTGGCGACCTGAAGGAGCTTTCGCTGCGCGGCACGGAGATTACCGACGAGTCGGCTTCCATCATCGCCCAGTTCACACAGCTTGACCGGCTTGAACTCGGTAATACCGTGGTTACCGACGCCGGCGTGCGGCAATTGACCGCATTGAAATCGCTCAGCGACTTGCGCCTGCGCCGCACGACCCGCATGACCGACCAGGCGTTGGAAAGCCTCGCTGAATTGCCGAACTTGCAGTACCTGCATCTGACCGACAACTATATTAGCGACATGGGGCTTCAGACCATCGCCCAGTTGTCCAACATACGACTGCTCGACGTGCGCGGCAGCGACATGATTGGCGATGCGGGTATCGAGGAACTCGTCGGCATGGAGAACCTCGTAGCCCTGCGGGTGCGAAGCCGGTCGGTAAGCGACACGGGCATGGAAAGCCTCGCGAAGATGAAGCAGCTTCGGACCTTGGCCGTTGAGGATTCCCTGGCGCTGAGCGACTATGGCCTGGAGCATCTGGCCGACCTGACGGAACTGGACGACCTTTCGGTGGCCCAGGCGTTCAACGTGACCGACGCCGGCCTGGAACACTTGGCCGGCCTGACGAATCTGCGCCGGTTGAACCTCCGCCGCCTCGGCCTCAGCGGCACCGGGTTGGCACACTTGAAGGACCTCAACGAGCTTTGGGCGCTCGACCTAGGCGGTACGGCCCTAAGCGACGATTCGCTTGAGCATCTGAAGCAGTTGCCGAAGCTTACGCGGCTGAACCTTATGATGACGCCGATTACCAATGCAGGCGTCGCGCGGCTGGCGGAACTGACCGGGCTTACGTGGCTGAGTCTCCAGCAGACGGAAATCGGGGACGATGCCGTGGAGCATCTGGCCCAACTGAAGTCGCTCACCGAGTTGGACGTATCGCGGACGCGCATTACCGAGGCCGGCCTGGCACGGCTCCGCGCGGCCCTGCCGAAGGCGAGCATAAGCCCTTGAACCCGCATGCTGCCACGTTGCCGTGTTGATGCAATTCAGGCGTCATATGAATAATCCCGGTTAGGGATGGATGCGGCGCCGAGTCAACAGAGAAAGCACCGCGGCAAAGAGGGCTGCCCCAATGATCGACCAGATGACGGGGAATGGCTGTCCTCCGATATCGAGCACCAACACATCGGGCAGGCCGATGAGTTGTGCCAACCAGCTTCCCAACAGCGCACCGATGAAGCCCAGCGCGATCGACGCCAGGCAGCCGCCGGGGGTACCGCCCACCAGTGCCTGAGCGATACTCCCGCAGACGCCGGCGATCAACAACAACAGCAAGAAATGGAGTAGAGTCATCGGAAGCATCCTTTCGTCATCGGCCTTGTGAGTGGGAACTGCACTTTTTGCGCGGCGCGGGCGCCCTGCCCATCTCAGGTTCGCAGGCAAGACGCCCGTGCTACAAGAGCGCAATATCCGCGCGCATTCATGTTAGTAGATCACGGTAGACCTGGCACGCCAGGCGCCCCCGGCCGCTCCGGCGTCTGCGGTCGCTCCGGCGTCTGCGGTCGCTCCGGCGTCTGCGGTCGCTCCGGCGTCTGCGGTCGCTCCGGCTGATCGGGCGCCTCTGGTAGGTCCGGCCGATCGCCTACCTCTGGTCTGCCCGGCCGATCCGGCACCCTCGGTCGCTCCGGTCGATCGGGCAGCCCCGGTCGTTCCGGCCGATCGGGCACCTCCGGTCTGCCCGGCCGATCGGGCAGCCCCGGTCGTTCCGGCCGATCGGGTACCTCCGGTCTGCCCGGCCGATCCGGCTGGACGCGTTCTGCCACCCGCTCACGCAGGCGCTGCACGTCAGGCGTTTCGGGCAGTCGAAGCCGTCCTTCTGCCGGCTCGTCCCGCCGTCGATCGCGGAACTCGCGCATCGCTCGAGCCGTTTCTCGCATCTGCTCCCGTTCCTGGTCGCCGAGCTTGACTACGCTGCGCGGGTGCTGCTGGGCAAACTCTTGCAGATCGTGCCCAAGCACGATTCGGTCCAGATGCTCGAAATCGCGATGTTCCGCGACGAATTGCGTTCTGGCTCGCCAGGTACGCGGTGGGCGGCGATCCTCGTGGCGCCCAAAGTAGTTGTGCCAGCCGCGGACGCGTTCGGTGTAGTCGATGCCGCGCTGCCCGAAGTACCAGTGGTGGTAGGCCCATAAAGGTCATACCCGTACCGGCCATGGAAGGCAAAGGACGCATGAATGCCGAATCGGGACGGCCCGTACCAGTCGCCATAGTAATAGTGGCAATAGCTCGGCCGCACAAACAGGTGCAAGTGCAGCCGCACGAGATCGATCACACGAGCCGGGCGGTAATAGAACCCGGTCTGCAAATACACCGGACGGCGCCAGTAGACCGGTGCGAAGCACATGCCGCGGTCGTTCAACCGGTAGTCCCAGTAGCCCGCCACGAAGATGCACCCGCGAGGGGTCCACACGTAATGGGCCGGGATCCAAATCCAGCGTTCATGTCCGCGGACCCAGTACCCGGGCCGCCACACATATTCGTTGCTGTCGTGGTACCAGTGTCCGGTGGCCCAGAAGTGCTCCTCTGAGGGAGCGGGGCTGGTCGGGCCTCGTTCGACCGTCTCGGGCGGGTCGGGCAGGTACGCGAGTTCGTCCTGCTCAAGCGCCGCCCAGAAGCCGGCGTTCCACTGGTGGCCCTCCGCCACCTTTCGCCAATTTCCGGGGACCCACCGGCGTCCGGGTGGCGGAACGCGATACACGCCCGAGATCCAAATGAACTCCTCCAACTCATCGTCCCATGCCCAATACCCTTCGAGCCAAATGGAATCGGCGTCCGGACGCATTTCCGGCGGCATCTCGTTGATCGGCGCCGGCGGCTCTTTCGGGACGACTATTCCCGGCTCCGGGTTGAACGGCACCGGTGCGGCGAACGCTTCGTGCATCGCGCCCCGGAGTAGGTGCTCGGCATCGCCGTCTTCAACGTCCCAAGCGACGTCGATCTCTTCTGGCTCGGCCGGTGCCTCCTGCGCACCGGTCCACTGGCCTCCGACCAGCAGCCAAGTCACCATCGCGCCCAGCACCCAGGAAGCCATCGCCAGCCTCCAATACAGCAGTTTTCCAGACATCACTCAACCCCTCCTTTCCGAAGTATTCGTTTCGTTCGCGGCCCCGTTGCCGGGAACACGTACGGCCCGACCGTCCAACGGGCGGCCGCACCGTCATGGAGGTGAATCCTCCGAATCACAGTTGGATGCAAGTGCTATGCCGGTTATCGCGCGGACTCGAAGGTCCGTGCCCGTAAGGAAAAGAAACCCCGAAAATGCCGGAAGAAACGAGGCTCTGAGCGCCAACCGCCCCACAAACTGCATTGCCATCGACTCGCAGCATTTCGCAGCGGGCAGGACAGATTGACCGAAAGGCCGCCAGGACTACGACACCATGACGCTGGAACAAACGGCGGAAGAGTGGCTGAGAAACTCAAGCGATCGCCGGCGAACCCCCGCTTGCGAGCATAATGGGAATCCGCTCCGAGAGCCCCGGTTGGCTCAACAATGTGGCGATTTGCCGTTGCCTCTCTTGGAAGAGGAAAGGGGCAGGCGCCCGGCAACTCAACGAATTGAGTGGGCGCCTGCTTACCCGTTCAGAGTATGGCAGCGTTGCGGTTCTCGCCAATTCACACGTACGCGACAATCTGCCGCGCACAGCTAATTCGCCGCCCCCTTCGACTTCGCCCGCTTACCGTCCGCGCCCACTTCGACCACCGGAACGGCCTTCAGAGCCACGTCCGGAGCCTCCGCTCGGACGGGCCTGCCGGCTGCCTCCGGAGCTGCGGCTCGGACGGGTCTCCGGCCGTGGGCTTGACGTCGATCGGCGCGTCTCCGGCCGTGGAGTTGGCGTCGATTGGCGCGTCTCCGGCCGTGGGCTCGGCGTTGGTCGGCGCGTCTCCGGCCGTGGAGCTGGCGTTGATCGGCGCGTCTCCGGCCGTGGAGTTGGCGTTGATCGGCGCGTCTCCGGCCGTGGGCTTGGCGTTGATCGGCGCGTCTCCGGCCGTGGGCTTGGCGTCGATCGGCGCGTCTCCGGCCGTGGAACTGGCGTCGATCGGCGCGTCTCCGGCCGTGGAGTTGGCGTTGATTGGCGCGTCTCCGGCCGTGGAGTTGGAGTAGATCGGCGCGTCTCCGGCCGTGGAGTTGGCGTTGGCCGGCGCGTCTCCGGTCGTGGCGTTGGGGTAGATCGGCGAGTCTCCGGCCGTGGCGTTGGCGTTGGCCGGCGCGTCTCCGGCCGTGGAGATGGCGTCGATCGGCGTGCCTCCGGCCGGCGCACATCAGGACGTCCTTCGGATCGGCGTACGTCAGGCCTGCGGTCCGGTTGGCGCACATCGGGCCGTCGATCCGAACGACCAATGTCCGGAGGACGTCGGTCCGGGCTTACTCTCGCGACCCGATCACGCTCGCGACGCACGTCCGGCGTTTCGGGCAGTCGGACTCGGCCCGGTTTCCCATCGCGTTCGCCCTGGCGGCGGACGTCGCGGACCTCGCGCATCGCCCTGGCGGTATCGTGCATTCGCCGCCGGTCCGGCTCGGTGATCTGTCGCACGCTTCGCTGGTGCCTGGCGGCGAAGTCTCTCAAGTCGTGGCCGAGAACGACCCGCCCGAGGTGCTTGTAATCGCGATGCCGCTGGGTGAATTGCCGTTGGCCGTGCCACGTACTCGGAGGCCGTCGGTCTACATGGTGGTGGAAGTAACGGTGCCAACCGCGCACCCGCGAACTATAATCGATCCCCCGCCGGCCGAAGTGCCAGCGGTTGTACGACCACAGCGGGTCATACCCATAGCGCCCGTGGAAAGCGAAGGACGCATGGATTCCCCAGCGGGCTGGTCGGCCGTACCAGTCGCCATAGTAGTAATGGGAATACCTGGGACGAACAAACAGGTGCAAGTGCAGCCGGGCAAGGTCGATCACGCGGAACGGTCGGTAGTAGAACCCCGACCGCAAGTACACCGGGCGCCGCCAGTAGATTGGGGCGAAGCAAATGCCGCGGTCGATGAACCGGTGATCCCAGTATCCGGCGACAAACACGTAACCATGGGGCGTCCACACATATTGTGCAGGCACCCATACCCACTGCTCATGCCCCTGCGCCCAATAGCCGGGGCGCCAGACATAGCGCCCTTGGTAATGCTGCCAATGGCCGCTCGCCCAAAAGTGATCGTCCGAGGGCGCTGGGCTTGTTGGGCCGTGTTCCTGCGACGCGGGCGGATCGGGCAGGTAGGTCACCTCCTGTTGTTCCAGCGACGTCCAGAAGCCGGCCACCCATTGATACCCGCCGGGCACTTCCTGCCAATAGCCGGGCACCCAGCGGCGTCCGACGGGCGGAACCCGATAAACGCCCGAAATCCAAACGAAATCCTCACGTTCGTCGTCCCAAGCCCAATAGCCCTCGATCCAGATGGAGTCGGCATCCGGCTGGAAGTCCGGCGGCATCTCGTCGATTGGTGCCGGCGGTTCCTTCGGAACGACCATTCCCGGTTTTGGATCGAAGACCACCGGCGACGCGAACGCCTCGTGCATGAGGCCACTCACCAAGTGTTCGGCATCGCCGTCTTCCTCATCCCAGACGACGTCGACCGGCGCCGGGTCCAGTGCCAATTCCTGGGCGCCGGTCTTTCGACTTTCAACGGGCAGCAGCAACCCTGCCGCCACGAAGAAATAGGCCACGATAGCCCTTCGCGATAACCATGCTCTGACAAACATAATCTCAACCCTCCTTTCCGAAGCCTCCACAATGCGTTCTCGACCTTGAAGCCGAGCACAAGACCTTGCCGCCCGACCAATGGGCGGTTGCGCCCCCATGGACGCGCAAATACCACTTGGACGACGTCGCAAGGGGCGTGCCAATGGCCGACAGGTCGCGCCGTATCTCCGATGCCAAGGGCGGAAGAGGCGGTAAGACACGAGTGAAAGGAGCCATCGACGCAACGCGGCCGCTCAGCAGAACATCGCGAGAAATCGCGGAAACTGTCTGCGAATTGATGATGCCCTGTCATCCGTTCCGCAACACCGCCGATCGGACAACTAGGCAACGCGGGCAACCTGGGGTAACTCGTGCGTATTCAAGTAGGGTGGGCCAGAGTCGCGTGAGTGCTTGGTGGAACTCCTGATTTCACGAGTTGACAGATCGTCCCGACGCCGGGCCGCCCGGCCCTGCCGGTGGCGCGACTAGCCCCGTCAGTCGAGCGACGGGTAAACCACCTCACCGCGCGACTGGGCCTCGGTATTCTCGTAGACGCCGAAGAAATCGGAGTTGGCGTCGAGCCAGACGATTACCCGCCGCCGTTCCTCTTCGGTCAGCTTCACGCCGTAGTGGTCTTCACCGAGGTACTGGGTGAGCCCGGCGGCCAGCGCCCCGAACTTGCCGGGTTCGGTGCGCGCGCCGCCGCGGCTGGCGCTGCGGAAGGAACCGTTGCTGGAATTGTAATAGAAACCATACTTGCCCGCCAGGTTGGTGTACGATCGGCTGAAGCCGTGCGGGGCTTCAATGACGCCGCTGAGGTCAATGGCGCCCTCCTGCCGATGGCATGCAACGCAATGGCGGTCCAGGACCGGCTGAACCAGCCGCATGTAGCTGAAGGGATTCGAGCCGTCCGGCTCGGGTTCGATCGGTGAGGGACTGCGGCGCAACGCAAGTGGGACGTTGCGGCCCAACTCGGGCGGCGTGTGCTTGCGCTCGTGGCAGCCCTGGCAGGTGAGCTGCTCTCCAGGATGGACGTAGGTTCCCGAACGCATCGACTGCACGGCCATCCCCTCTGCATTGAGGGCCTGAAAGTAAATGGACTTGCCTACGGGCGCCTCGAAATACGCGCTGCCATCGGCCTCCACCGGTACGGTGCCCAGCACGGCGCGGGCATTGGCTCCGCTGGCAACGCCAATGCGCGGCTGATTCGCCGGGGAGGTGGTCTTCGGCAGCACGTGGATGATCCGCAACGACCGGATGTCGGTTTCCGCAGGCCAGTCGAACTGGCTGTCGTATACGTTCATCACGGCAACGGTCGCCGGCGGAATCTTGCCCCCGGCCGCTGCGACGTCGCTTGCCGCCTGGACCGTCTGCCGCGGAATGACCGGCGGCCGGGGCCGGGGCCTTAGCGGCATGGGAGCATAACAGGAGATTTCGGGGTCGCGGTAGATCAGCTCCCGGTTGCCGAAACGGTCCATCCAGTAGATGCCGCGGTTGTAAGTGCCGCTTTGTGCGCCTTCCGCGTCGTAGACGACCAGGTAATCGTCTTCGCTCAACGGCCACGGCGTTCCGTACACCATGTATTCCTTGATCGGGCGCCCTTCCGATTCGGGAAACGGCACTTCGGGCGTCAGGCGGGTGAGTTGCGACATGGCGCCGTCGTCCTCCGGGCGGAGGTCGATGAGCACCAGCGAGCCGAACTCGTGCCCATGGTGTGCAGCGGCCACGGCCACGTAGCGGTGAGAGCCGGGAATCGCCCGTATCTGCATCTCCATCCACGGCCGGTCGCTGCGCTGGCCCGTTGGATAGTTGCCGTGGAACGCCCGCGGGTCGCGGCCGTCGGGATAGCATATCCACTTGTGATGGGCGACGTTCGTATCGCGGTCGACGTAATCCCAGCGCGTATACACGAGCATGCCGTCGTGACTGACGCTCGGGTTCCACTCCTGCGTCTCGTGATAGCTTAGCGTAATGATATCGCTGCCGTCGGGCTCCATCGAGTGGAGCGTATAGTTTGGCGACGGCCACCGCGGTGCGGAGCCGCCGCAACGCAGGAACCCGCCACGTCGTTCCGAAATGAACGCAATCCGCCCGTCCGGAAGGAAGCATGGATCGAACTCGTTGTAGGCCCCATCGGTCAACTGCACCAGCCCGCTGCCGTCGGCGTTGACCCGGAAGATGTGGTAGCACGCCTCGGGCGACCAGACGCCGTGGTCGGGCATGCTGTCGAGCCCCTCGGTGTACGGGAAGAGGATCGTCTTTCCGTCGTAAGAGACTTCCGGGGCGAGGAACGCTCCCGGAACCAGGCGCCGCCCGGCCAGCCGCCCATTCTCAACCCGCGACTCGGCCAGCAGGTCGATGAGCTTCGGGTTGTCGGAGAACGGATCCGAAAGAACGTACAGCCCGCCGCCCGGTTTTGCGCCGAAGCCGTAGTACTGATGCACCATGTGGAACAGCCCGCCCGGATCGTGCCGCTTCACAAACAGCAGCTTGTCGATCTCAAGCAACAGTGGATTGGTCCAGGCGATTTGCCGCAGCAGCCGGCGCGCATCGACATAGAGTTCTTGCCGGGCTGCCTCGGGCAGAGCCTTCCCCTCGCCGGCCTTTTCGGCCCGGCGGGTGACTGCCTCCAGTCGTTCGACCAGCGGCCGCAGCCTCTCGGGATCGGCCTGCCCGTCGAGCCGTGCGGCCAGCTTCGCCGCACGGTCGAGCACCTCGCAGGTGTGGCCGATCGAGAAGGCAGCGCGGGTGTGGTCGATCGAGGAGGCGGCGCCGTCGGGTGGCTCCGGCAAGGGGTGCCCCTTGGTGCCCGGGGATGAGGCGGTGGGGTGGACGCTCTTCTGGTCGGCCGGGCGGCCGAGAGCGATGTTCGTCTCCGGAGCGCCGGCCGCATACACCTCGACCTCCACCAGGGCAAAAGAGCAGCGGCCGGGGACCATCAAGCGGACGACGCGGGCCTCGACCGGCTCGTCGAAGGTGACGACTAGGGGCGCCTCTTCCGCCGCGCCGTAGAAGACGCTGCCGTCATGCTGATAGGCGATCCGGAAGTCCTGCGGCGTACACTCTTCGGCGCCTTGCTCGGCGACTAGAATTCTGAGGTTGCGCGCCCGCGGAGCAGTACTGGCTTCGGTACGGTTGTACACGACCACTCGCTCGATCGGGACGACTTCGGTAAGATCGACCTGCCACCACGGATCCTCCTCGCCGCTTTGTACGTGGAAGCCCCACCGGCTGTCCTTGACTCCGTCCACCGCTCCGGCCGCGTCTTGGGCAGTGGTTACGCGGTCGGAATGTTCGCGTGCGACCTCGGTCGGGTTGAATCGGCGGTCATCGGCGATCCACTCGGCCTCGACCAACGCCGCGATACGGTCGGCGGGGACGGGTCCTTCAGCGCCGGCCGGCGTCCCAGCCTCCGCCGGCAGACACAGCCGGCTCGCCAACACCACACCTGTCAAAGCAAGCGAGACAAACCTTTTCATCGCGAGTTCCTTCATTCAGTGCGATACTTACTACGTGCCGTTTCTGCATCGCAGCACGGCACGACGGCCGCCGGCAGGCTGCCTGCCGACATCGGTATTATCCTACCACGCGAAGTGTGTTGCTGTCAAAGCCAGGACGGGATCGCCGTAGCCCTGGGGGGTAGAGTTCTTGGGCAAAGGGACTTGCGGCACGAAAAGGGTTCGGAAGGCCCCGTTTCCGCCCATTCCCGGCCTTTTTCGATGTCTCTTCGCAGATGGCTTCCAGAATCCCACTCCACCGTTCTCGGTGCTAGAGATGAAGCGGTCCCCTTCGCGGGAACCGTGGCGCAGGGATTTCTGTACCTTTGTCAGGACAGCGGTATTGGCGTGGCAACATGAACGCCTTCTCGTATTGCCGTCACCAGTTCCGCCAAGGCAGCCTCCAACCGTCGAAACGAGCGGAGCTTGCAGTTGCGGATGGCCTGGAGATCGACCATCTCGGTGAGCGCCGCCTGATCGCGGGTCGGCCGGTAGCCGCCTTCGAGGATACTGTTGATCCATCCTTTGGTGTCGCGCTTCTCTTCCAGGTTTTCGGTGGGCAGTTGCGCGCCCGGCCGAATCAGCCGCCCATTACTGAGTTGTCTCCCCGCCATTGCCGCGAGACCCGGAATCAACCAAGATTCGTATTCCTGCCGCGCAAACACCACAGCAACTGAGAATGTCCTTCCACCGCCCTGGCCCTTCGCTTCATCGGCGAGTTGAGCAGCAATGGCAGCGGCGCAGAAACTCTTACGGTGAATTGTCTTGGCGTCGCCGTCGAGAACCAGCAGGACACCGCCCACGCTCGGACGTTTGACGCTCGCGGCAAGCCAACGCTTCCACTTGCGGCAGTCATTCTTAAGGAGGTTGCCGACCTGCCCGACGCGAAAGGGGTTCTCGTCCAGAAAGATGTCGCCGCCCGCCCACACGTTCTGTTCCGTCAGAAGCCTCTTGACCAGACGGGGTAACGCGACTTCGTCTCCGTCTCCTTCGACGAACAGGACGATCCGCTTCATGCCTCCGTCGCCTCCAACTGAATCCTTGCAGGATCGACGGTAAGCAATTCGCCCGCATCGAGCAACCTTTCACGGATAGCGTCTCGCTGTTCGTCGGAGACGAGACCGATCCGGGTTTGCAACCCATCGAGTTCGACAACGCGGATCTGCTCGGCAGCAAAGTGGTCCAGGAACTCCGGGCTGTGGGTGGTCAGGATGACCTGTCCCCGTCCGTCGCCTGGGGCAGCATTGAATTCTTCCGCAAGGAGGGAGAGAGCGCCCGGGTGAATTCCATCCTCCGGGTGCTCGAACAGGAGCGTTTGCTTTGAAGGTTGCTGATAGAGGGCCAGCAAGTGCGCGTAGAAACGGCGAAATCCGGCTGACTCCTGCGACAGTTGCAGCGGCAACGTCTTGCCGTTGAATTTATGGCCAACCACCACGTGGCTCGGCTGCCGGACGTCGTTCAACTCGACTGACGAAACCGAGGGGTTGATTCGCTGCAGCGCCGCAACCATGCTCTTGCGGACACGCAAATCGTGTAAATTGGTAATGATCTCCTTCAGCGTCTCCAGGTAGTTGGTTGCGCTGTCATCAAGCCCCGTGGCCGCCTGCGATTGCTGGCCACCGCAGAGAACCCCATCGGAAAAGAGATAACAGCCTATTCCCGAGGTCAATGCGGTGAACGCGATGACCACTTCCGAAATCGATGGAATCCGGCCCAGGGCAATTGGGCCCGCCTGCGGAACAGGAATCACCTCCGGCTCGACGAGCCAAGGTGGCAGGTGTCGATCTTGTGCGTTTTTCAACGCCTGATGGAAAAGGCACGTGCCGCCGAGGTTCAGACGCTCTTCAAGTGGTCGCCCCTGACGAAAACCTTGTTCTGCAATGGACAGTTGGTACTGGAACGCGTCCTCCACCCCAGCTATCGAGAAGTGGATTTC
Source organism: Thermoguttaceae bacterium (assembly GCA_034005525.1). GTDB lineage: Bacteria > Planctomycetota > Planctomycetia > Pirellulales > Thermoguttaceae > PWXP01. The sequence continues at coordinate 42,080 of JAVEUP010000039.1, forward strand.
AAACTGCGCAGGTCCATCGGGCGCGGTTGCCGGCCGGGATCGCTCCCATTCCTGCTGAACCTGGGCCGTTTGCGGCGCGGTCAACACGTCGCGCAGGAATCGCACCGCCTGGACGAAGTTCGATTTGCCGGCGCCGCTTCTGCCCACCAGAACGGTGACCGGCGACAAATCGACGGTGACGTCGATTATGCTCCTGAAGTTCTGGATGCGAATACGATGAATCATGAGGACCTCGAAATGGGTGAGGATCAATGTTCAGTATAGCAGTCTGTCGCACCGCCCGTCAAGAGGGGCATAGCGACCTCCACCGTTACTCAGACACGATTTCACGGACGCCCCTCGCAAGCGGAACTCCCGGCACCGGCGGTGGACGTCGGCAAGAAAGTGCCTTATCATGACGAGATGCAATCGCGCACTCCCGGCCAATCCCGGGGGGCGTCGTTTGGTCCTTAAGCAAAGCTCAACTATGCCGAAACTCTCCATCGACCATCGTGAAGTCGAGGTGCCTCAGGGGGCGACGATTCTCGATGCCGCTCGCAAGCTGGACATCGACGTGCCGACGCTCTGCCACCTTGACGGGCATCCGGCAAATACGTCGTGCCTGGTGTGCATGGTGAAGATACGCCAGAGCGGGAAGCTGGTGCCCGCGTGCGGCGCGCCGGCCGAAGATGGGATGGAAGTCGAGAGCGAAACCGACGAGGTCCACGCCGTCCGCCGGCAGGCATTGGAACTGCTGCTGAGCGATCATCTGGGCGATTGCCTGGCGCCCTGCTGGTTCGGCTGCCCGGCGAACATGGACATCCCGCTGATGCTGCGGCAGATCGCTCGCCGCGACTTCGCCGGGGCCATCGAGACCGTCAAACGCGACATCGCCCTGCCGGCCGTCCTTGGACGTATATGCCCCGCACCGTGCGAAAAGACCTGCCGGCGGACGCAGGCCGACGGCGCCGTGGCCATCTGCCTGCTGAAGCGGTTGGTGGCCGACGTGGACCTTGCCGCGTCCCAGCCGTACGTGCCGGAATGTGCACCGGCCTCCGGCAAGCGCGTGGCCATTGTCGGCGCGGGGCCGACCGGGCTTGCGGCTGCGTATTACCTCGCCCGTCGCGGGCATGCGTGCGTGCTGTTCGACGAGAATCCAACTCCGGGCGGACGACTGCTCCGCGAGACGTCTGAAGAAGAACTGCCGCGCGAGGTGCTCCAGGCCGAGGCGGAGACGATCCTGCGGCTTGGCATTGAACTGCGAGCCGGCACGCGCGTTGCCAACGATCCCTCGCCGGCCGACGTGCAGCGCGAGTTCGACGCCGTCCTGCTCGCGCTCGGGGCCCAAGCTCCCGAGCAAGCCGAAGCATGGGGCGTGAAGACGCAGCGGCGCGGGATTGGGATCGACGGCGCCACGTACGCCACCGGCGTTGACGGCTTGTTCGCCGCCGGGGCGGCGGTGCGCGGCAAGTGCATGGTCATTCGCAGCGCGGCCGATGGGAAGGAGGCCGCCGCGGCAATCGACCAGTACCTGAGAGGCGAGCCGGTCACCGGCATTCCGCGGCCGCTGAACGTCAGAATGGGGCGGCTGCAAGCGGATGAAATCGACGTGTTCCTCGCCGCTGCGAACCGCGCCGGCCGCCGGGAGCCGAGCGGCGGCACGCAAGCAGGCTTTGCCGCCGACGAGGGCGCCGAGCAAGCCGAACGATGCCTCCGGTGCGACTGCCGCGCCCTGGCCGACTGCCGGCTGCGGCATTATGCGGCCGTGTATCAGGCGGATCCCAAGCGGCACGGCTCGCCCCAGCGCCACTTCGTCCAGGACTGGACGCACGAGAAGGTCGTCTACGAGCCGGGCAAGTGCATCGCCTGCGGGCTGTGCATCGCCATTACCGAGGCCGCAGGCGAGCCGGTCGGGCTGGCGTTTCGCGGCCGCGGGTTCGACGTGCGCGTTGCCGTGCCAATGACCGGTACGCTTTCCGACGCACTGACCAAGACCGCTGCGGAATGCGTCGCCGCCTGCCCTACGGCGGCGCTGGCGTGGAAGTAGATTCCCGCCCGTAAACCAGCCAGTACACCACGGGGATGACCAGCAGCGTGAATACGGTGGAGGTGAGGATGCCGAAGATGATGGCCCAGGCGAGGCCGGAGAAGATGGGGTCGAGGGTGATGACCCAGTTGCCCAGCAGCGTGGTGCCGGCGGTCAATACGATGGGCCGCGTGCGGACGGCTACGCTCTGAATGACGGCCTCGCGCATCGGCGTGCCCTCGGCCACCGCCTGGTTGATGAAGTCGATCAGCACGACCGAGTTCCGCACCACGATGCCGCCGAGGGCGATCATGCCGATCATGGCCGTGGCGGTGAAGAATACGGGATTCGGATAGCCGCCCACCGGCCGGTCCACGATCAGGTTCAACAGCCAGAAGCCCGGCATGATGCCGATGAGCGTCAGTGGAATGGCCAGCATGATGACCACCGGCAGCAGGCGGGAGCCGGTCTGGAACATGAGGACGACGAAGATGCCCGCCAGCGCCGCGGCGAACGCCAGCCCCAGGTCGCGGAATACGTCGAGCGTGATCTTCCACTCGCCCTCGCCGGCCCACTCGGCGGTGAACCCCGGCGGCATCGACCACGGCACCCCGCCGCCCGGGCGCAGCCACGTGCGGGCTGCGACGGGGCGCGGCTCGGCAGGCGAAGGGGACAGTCCCATTTTCGCGGCTTCAGCGGGCGGATTGCTGCCCGCGTCGGCGGCCGTGCCGCGAAAATTGGGACAGTCCCCATCGGGCAACTGATCCACGATGATGTCAATAATGGCGTCGGCCGGAGGCCGGCCGGCGACGTCGGCAAACACGTATACCACCCGCCGGAGATTCTTGCGGTAGATGGTCTTGCCTTCGAGGATCGGCTGCCCGTCGCGCTCGGCCAGGAACTCGCCCAAGGCGCCGATCTGCACCATCTGCCCCTGCTGCCCGCGTACGTACAGTTCCCGCAAATCGTCCAGCGCGGAACGCTTCGCCCGGTCGATTTCCAGGTTGACCCAAAGCGGGTTCACCTCGCCGGGCACCTGGAGCACCGTGGTGGGCAGACCTTCCAGGGCAAGGTTGATGGTCTGGGCGACGTCGTGCTTGGCCACGCCCGACAGCGCGGCCTTCGGCTGGTCGGTCTCGAAGATCACTTTCGGCTGGTCGGCCTCGGCACTGATGTCGATATCCACCAGGAGCGGCTCGCGTTTCATGCGGGCTTCAACATGGCGGGCGGCGGTAATCAACTCATCGTATCGGGCGTCGGGCGGGCCGTACACCTCGGCGGTGACCGTTGCGATCACCGGCGGCCCCGGCGGAACCTCGACCAGCTTGATATTCGCGCCTGCGGCCTCGGCGATGGCCGTCAGATCGTCGCGCAGCCGCAGCAGGATGGCATGCGACTGCTGCGCCCGGTTGTCTTTCGGCGCGAGGTTCACGCGGATGTCGGCCAGGTGGGCGCCTTGGCGCAGGAAATAGTGGCGCACCATGCCGTTGAAGTCCATCGGCGAGGCCAGCCCGACGTACATTTGCAGGTCGGTCACCTCCGACACGCCCGCCAGATACCCGCCCAACTGCCGCGTAACCGCGTCGGTGCGTTCGAGCGTGGAGCCCTCGGGCATGTCGATGACAATCTGAAACTCGTTCTTGTTATCGTACGGCAGCATCTTCAGCGGCACCACGCGGAAGGCCGGCACCGCCATCGTGGCCGCCAGCAGCGCGGCTACGCCTCCCAGGACGCTCCAGCTTGCCACGCGGGATTTGAGCACGGGCCCGAGAATGGCCCGGCTGAGCCGGTACAGGATTCCGCCGGTCGGGTCGTACTCGGGCTCGCCCTCCTTCTTCTCGGCCAACCGCCGCAGCGCGACCATTGCCACCCACGGCGTGATGAATAACGCGACGAAGGTCGAAACGGTCACGGTAAGCGGCACGTTCAGCGCCATGGGCGCCATGTATGGGCCCATCATGCCCGTGATGAACATCAGCGGTACGAAACTGGCAATGATGGCCAGCGTCGACAGGATCAACGCAGGCTGCACCTCCTGGATCGCCTTTACTGTGGCCTCGCGCGGCTTCAGCTTCTTCATGCCGAAGTATCGCACGATGTTCTCCACGTCGGTAATCGGATCGTCGACCAACAGGCCGAGCGACAGGATCAGCGCGAACAGGGTCACCCGGTTGATCGTGTAGCCTGCCAGAAGATTCACGAACAGGGTAATGCTGTAGCAGACGGGAACGGCAAGCGCAATGACCAATGCCGCGCGCCAGCCGATGATCACCCCGATCAGCGCGATCACGGTCACCACGGCCACCGCGAGGCTCGCCACAAGGTCGTTGACCTTTGCGTTGGCCGTTTCGCCGTAGTCGCGTGTGATCCGGTAATGCACCCCATCGGGCAAAAGGCCGGTGGCGGCGAGTTCCTGCATTCGCCGCTGGACACCCTCGGCCACCCAGACGGCGTTGCTCCCTTTTCGCTTGGCAACGGCAATATGGACGGCGGGGAATACCTTGCCATAGATGTCGGCGCCGGCTTCCGCGGCCGCGGGGCCGCGGTCTTTGGGGTCATGCGGCGCGCGGGCGGCCGGCCCGAAGGCCATCCACGTGTAGCTGTCCACTTCGGCCGGGCCGTCGACCACCCGCGCCACGTCCTTCAGGTACACGGGCCGATTGCCGGAGACGCCGACCACCAGGTTTCCCAGCGCGCGGGCGTTGCGTACGAAGGTGCCTGCCTCGACCACGAACTGCTGGTCCTGCTGGTCGAAGTCGCCCGCCCGGTAGTTCACGTTGCTCGCCCGCAGCGCGTCGGCCGCCTGGAACGGCGACATTTGCCGCGCGGCCAGCCGGCCCGGGTCGATGAACACGCGAATCTGCCGCGGCCGCCCGCCGATGACCGAGACCTGGTTCGTATTGGTGATCGCCTGCAACTCGTGCTGAAGCTCCTCGGCCAGCCGGCGCAGCTCGTAATCGCCGTAGCGCTCGGGTTGTTCGGACCACAGCGTAACGTTGACGATGGGCACGTCGTCCACTTCGATCGGCTTGACCACCCAATCCTGCACGTCCTTGGGCACCTGGTCCACGTTCGAGTGGATCTTGTTGTACAGCTTCACGAGCGAGTCTTCGCGGTCCTCGCCAACGAAGAAGCGGACGGTTACAACGGCCTGGCCCGGCTTCGACATGGAATAGACGTATTCCACGCCGTCGATCTGGAACAGGAGCTTTTCGAGCCGTCGCGTAACCTTTTGCTCGACTTCCTCGGCCGACAGGCCGGGAGCGCGGACCAGCACGTCGGCCAGCGGAACGACGATTTGCGGCTCCTCCTCGCGCGGCGTTAAGAGAAGGGCCGCACCCCCTAACGCCAGCGAGAGAATCACCAGCAGGATGGCAACGTCGCCGCGGAGGACGGTCTCAATAATGCGGCTAAGCAGCGGGCGCGATGGCGAGTCTGGTTCAGTCATGGTTCCCTTCAGCAGGTAGGGTGGATGGTTCCGGCCGCGTAGCGGCCGGGTTCACCCACGCGGATCGCCGGCATACATGTTGTCGTGCTGGGTGAAGTAAGCGTGCGCTCAGAAATAACTTGAACAAATTGCAGTAGGCACACGCCGTGTGCCGTTCGCGCATTTCGGCACACGGCGTGTGCCTACTACATTGCAATTGGCCAATTGATTTCCGAGCGATCCCTAATGCTGCCACAAACATTCGGAGCCACCCGCACTGCATCTACTGTTCCGCGGGGCGTTTCACCCACACTTTCTCATCGGCTTCCAGCCCGGCCAGGACCTCGACCCGGCCGCCGAAGCCTCTTCGGCCGCTCTTAATAAAGCGTCTTTCAAGCGAGCCGTCGTCGCGCACCACGTCGACGAACTCCAACTGGCCGACGGTCTCGACGGCGCCCTCTTTCAAGCACAGGTGACGGCGCGAACCCGCCGGGATGAACACGCGCCCGAACATGCCTTCAAACAACCGGTCGGACGGCGGCAGGGACAATTTGACCAAAAACGACCGGCTGGCGAAATCGGCCTGGGGGACGATCTCGTCGACCGTTCCTTCAAACTGCTGGTCGCCGATGGCGTCGATTTTCACACGGAGTTGATCGCCCACCTTCACGTGAACCGCCAGGTTCTCCATGACGGGCACTTCCAACCGGAGCGTCGTGGGCGAGTAAAGCAGCAAAAGCGGTTCGCCGGGCCGCGCCATGTCGCCCGGCTCGGCCAGCCGTTCCACAATGACGCCGTCCTTCGGAGCGGCAATGGTGGTAAACGTCAGCATCACGTCGGCCTGGTCCAGCTTATCTTGCGCGGCTTTCAGCCGCGCGCGTGCGACCTCCGTTGCCTCGACGGTCTGATCGTACTGCTCGCGGCTGACCGTCCGGTTCTGGAAGAGTTGCTCGGCGCGTTTGAAATCGTTTTCGGCGCGGTTCAGCGCGGCCTGAGCCGCGACAACGTTGGCCTCCGCCTGGCTGCGCTCCGCCTCGAGGTCGCGGCGGTCGAGTTGTATCAGCTCGTCGCCCTGGGTGACGTTCGAACCGCTTCGGACGCTGACCGTCTTGATGGCCGCCATGACGCGGGAAGATATTTCCGTCCGGCTTTCAGCCTTCAGGGAGCCGATCGCTTCCTCGACGTACGGTTGCTCCACGGGAGCCACCGCCGCAACGGCGGCCCCATCCGGGAGAGTCCGGCCCGGTGGTTCCACACGGCCCGGCGACCGCACGTCGGTACTCAGCGCGCCGGCCATGTACGCCATGATCGTCACAAGCAGCGCAAGCCCTGCGACGGCGGGGAGCACCTTGACCAGAAGAAGCTTAAGAACCGGAGCCCATTTCATGATCTCAACCGTTTGCAGGGGACTGACCCAGTTTTCGCGGCACCACGGGCAATACCTGCAATCGCCCAGCCGCCGGCGCCGGGAAGACCGGACTGCCCCCCTCGCGTGCAGTGAAGAGGACCGGCCGCGCCGTTGACCCGCGAAGGGCAACTCATCGCCACAGCCTCGCAGGCGCAAGCATACGCAGTTGTCGTAGGGGCCGCCTTTCGTTCAGTATAACGCTCACTCGCTTCCGGGAAAGGTCCCGCGTGTGCGGCGAGTTAATGGGAGTTGGGAGATGGGAGTTGGGAGTTAGGGGGGAACGTGTCGGGGCCGCCTGGGCGTCCTGCGTGCTGACTTCCTTCTGTTCCGCGTCAGCGGCGTAGGGCGGGCTGTGCCCGCCGGAAACACCATATCCGCCTGCTTTCGTGTTCTTCGTGGTTTGCTTGTCGTCAGAGAAATCGAACCCCCGCAATTATCCGCCCGCCCCCGGGGGTTGGCCGGCTGTTCGCCTATTCGCTCATCTTGTCATAACTCGTTGCCATTACACGGCTTCCGCCACATTCGCAGCGTTCGGCCCCCGGCCGCCGCCGGAGACAAAAACGGCCGTTAACCTCTACGGCGTAAGACTTTCCGAATTGTCGCCCAGTATTCGTCACCCACTGTTCGTTTAATGGGAGCTGGGAGCTGGGAGTTGGGGGGGGGAACGTGTCGGGGCCGCCTGGGCGTCCTGCGTGCTGACTTCCTTCTGTTCCGCGTCAGCGCGTCCACTAGCAACTAACACCCAGCAGCTAG
>JAVEUP010000401.1:0-3075 GCA_034005525.1 Thermoguttaceae bacterium
TTGCCTCTCTTGCCTCACGCAAACTCACGCGGCACCAAACCCGAACGTCTCACGCCTTGCGAAAGTGTGAAAATGGGCCTTCAGCAACAGAAACTAAGGAGGAGTTCACGCCAGGGGGAGGCGTATATGCCAGATGGGTTCTCGAAGGTCCATGGGGCAAGACGGGAACGGGGCGAAGGCGATCCAGTGGCGAATATAGACTCGGACTCGGCAGCCAACCTCTAGATACTGGTGGGTAATCCTGACCGCGAGTGACGTGCTCGAGATGAGACGAAAGGTTACTTTCCGCTACGACGATCCCAGCGATTTTGTCGATCCCGGCTCTGTCGTGGGTGTTACGCTTCGCTGGACTCAACTGGAGTGGTGGCCCCCAGCTTACGTGCTTCACACGGACACTGCACCGGTCATGTGGGTGCGAGAAGCCAGTGTGTGGTTTGGCAAGCGTACTCCCACCCAGATACGCTGTCGCGGTTTTCAGGGAATCCTTCACACGGAATGGGTTGGCGGCAAGCCATCACTATTGGCTAGGGTGTTCTTTGAGCTTCTTCAAGTGGTTTACGTCCCATTTCCCTATCAAGCCTACTGGGTTCTACGCACGGCGAGCGATGGCCAGATCCTTGCCGCCTCCAAATGTAATGACGGCAATTCGTTACGATATGAGCACAGCGAAGTTGTTGTGGCTGGTAACGTGTACGAAATCCGAATGAAGAATGAGCCAGCTCGCCGGGGGATTTTCTACAATGGCACAAGGATTGTTGCCTCGGATACCATTGGACCGCTGATTTTGAGCTATGTGAATGACGAGAGACCAGAGCGCGCCACCATCGAGATTGCTCGTAGTTCACCCGCCGTTGATGCAGTTCTCGTATACTTGTTCATGGAAGCAATCGACCGGAATAACCCAGCCCGTTACGGCTAGACCCAAAACAAGCGAATAGTCTCGAACAACGCAGTCGTTGTTTGGGTGACATTGGGCGGGAAAAGGGGACATCACTGATTATAATCAATGGTGTCCCCTCTTCCCGTTGGGCGCCCCCGACGGCAACGGCGGGATGCTCAGCCTGGCAATGCCGGAATCGTCCGACGGGTTCGGTATCTTCAGTGCCCCGCTGTTCGCGCAGCCCGCAGGCGGCTCCGGCTTCAACCCCGGCACGCTCAACCTCGGCTTCGCCACGTTCGACGCCGCAGGCAGGGTGGCAAGCCTCACGAACGCCAACGGAAGCAATACCCGTTTCACGTACGATGGCAGCGGAAACCTGGCCACCGTGCTCGACCCGGTGGGCAATCTGACGCAGTGGGTCTACAACGCCGAGGGGCAGGTTGCCGAAGAAATCAACCCGCTGGGCGATAGCCGGCTGTTCGAGTACGACGCCGAGGGCAACCTCGCCCGCTATACCGACCGCAACGGCCGTGTGCGGGTGTACGAGTACGACCACCAGCAGCGCGTCACGGCCGAAATCTGGTATGCCGACGCGGCCGATGGGGGGCAGCGGGGTCAGGTCTTGACATTTGACTTTTACGAATGCTATTTTGGGCGGGAAAAGGGGACATCACTGATTATAATCAATGGTGTCCCCTCTTCCCGTTGGGCGTCCCAGAATTAGCGCGCAGACCACACCGTGACTCGCACTATGACAATGACAAATGAATAGGCTGCTCCACGCCGGCTTCCTCAGCTATGTATCACGGTATGACGTTGTTTCAATGGGTTTGGCGAGGATATCCGCACATGTCTACCGCAGATAGAATTCAGGCTGCATTGCGCGAAGACCAGCATCTCCAGTCTTTGTGCGATACAGAGCCGCAAGTGTATGAACTTCCGTTTCGAAAGTCAGCGAACGGCACATACATCATCGTTTGGCTCCATTTCCCCAACCAAGGTATCACCCATGAGAGTATCGTTTGCGCTGTCAAGACCTCAGTTCGCGTTCCCAGCGAGCAGTCACTGCTTGATGGTTACGAGGGCATTGAGGTTGTGCCTGTTGCTGGGGAGAATCTTGCGGGTGAGGGAAGGATCGTCAGGGTTGGGATTGAGAGACGAGCTCTGTCAGAGATCCTCACGGTTCCGGTTGCAGGCTTCATGGGAGTTGTGCACCCTGACTACTCGGGCTGGTACGCACAACCATGTGAGGGCATGTATGTCAGTTGGTATCGCGATCCGAATCTGATTCCTACCAGGTAGTTGTGGGGGGGGGGACAGGCGCATATATTGACGACTCTGAGCGAGGACTCTGGGGTCAAAGAAAGCGCCGGTGAAAACCGGCGGGGAGGGCTGAGCGTTACGCGGGTGGACCTGGGCGAGGGACGAATCGCCGCCGAGGTCCGCGATAGCCGCGGCAACCTGCTCCGCACCGTGCAGTCGCTCGACGGCCATGCCGACCCGGCCGAGCAGCAGTTTCTCGTCACCGTCTACCGCTACAACATGCGCGGCCTGCTGACGCACGAGAGCATGCCGTTCGTCGTTACCGGGGCCGAGAACCGCTACACGCAGGATCCGGCCGACCCGGCCGAGGATCCCGGCGCCTGGTCGCAGCTCGTCAAGTACGACGGCGAAGGCCGCCGCATCCTCGCAATCGACGCCTTGGGGAACGTCAGCACGTGGACGTACGACTCCGAGGACCGCGTCATCAAGTCCACCGACCCGCAAGGCAACGTCACGCATAATGTCTACGATCCCCGCACGGGCAGCCTGCTGGAAAACTACTTCACGGTCGGCGCTTCCGGCCTGAAATACAACCACGTCCGATACGAATACTGGCAGGGGCTGCCCACGGCCGTCTACCGAATCTCGCCCGAGGGCGTGGAAACGCTGATCTCCTCCACCCAGTACGAGTCGGGCAATGCCGGCTGGCTGGTCACCCGCACGCTCTACGACCAGGAGGGCCGCGTCGAGTTCACCGCCGACGCCTACTTCGTGCTCGCCGCGAACTATCCCGCCGGCGCCGACGTCGCCTGGCACGGCACGCGCAGCGTCTACGACCTGTACGACCGCGTGATCCGCACCGAGCGGCACGACGGCGTAACGATCGAACTGACTGACGATCCGGGCCATACCGGCCAGAAGGCGAATTAAAG
>JAVEUP010000040.1:0-49429 GCA_034005525.1 Thermoguttaceae bacterium
GCATACATCGTTGGTGGGCCCGCACAAGCCTCAATCAAGATGATTTGCAGTCCGCTTGTCCGGAAGCACGCTGAAAGTGGTGAGCGACGGCCCACCAAAGAAGCGGCTTGTTTGACCCACCCTACCTATCGCGAGTAATCCGGGCTAATGGCTGTCGTTTCTTGACTTCTTGTGGCACTTCGTGTAAGACCGACCCAGCGGGGTAGGCTGCAACCAATACGGGAGGGCGAGATAATGTTCGAGATTGACGCCAACGATTCACTTCAGCCGCGGGCCTCCGGGCGCGGCGATCCGGCACCTGCTTCCGCCGACGGCCACACTTCCGGCGTGCGGCTTTCGCGACGGACGCTCTTGGCGGGTGCGGCCGCTGCGCTGGCGGCCGGCGCCGCAAAGACGCTTCCCGCCTACGAAACCACGTCGGTCCCGCCAGACGATGGCATTTGGGATGCTCATACCCATCTGTCCGGCGTGTCGGGCAGCGTTCAGGAGCGCGTCGATCAATTGCTTGAATATGCCGACCGCGTGGCGATTGGGCGGATCGTCCTCTTCATGGGAACCTCGTTCTCGCGCGATCCGTCGCCGGAGGAGCTTCGCTCGGAGAACAACGACGTACTTGCCGCGATCGAGCATGCCCCCGACCGCGTGCTGGGCATGGTCTACCTGAACCCGAAGCATCGGCAGGCGAGCCTGGACGAGTTGAACCGCTGTGTGCGCGACGGTCCGATGGTCGGCATCAAGCTCTGGATTGCCATCCGGTGCAACGAGCCGGAACTCGACCCGATCGTCCGCCGCGCGGTCGAGCTGCAGATACCAATTCTGCAGCATGCTTACGATCGAGTGACGGAGAACCTGCCAGGCGAGTCGAGCTGCGCCGACGTGGCCGCGCTGGCGGCCCGCCATCCCGATGCGTCCTTCATCTGCGCCCACACGGGCAACGATTGGGAACGCGGCATTCGCATGATCCGCGCCTCGAAGAACGTCTGGGCCGAGGTCAGCGGTTCCGACCCGACGGCCGGCTTCGTGGAAATGGCAGTCCGCGAACTGGGGCCGGAGCGGGTCATTTTCGGCAGCGACGCGGGCGGGCGCAGCTTTGCGTCGCAGTTGGCCAAGGTCCACAGCGCCGACCTGCCGGAAGAGGCCAGGCGGCTGATTCTCGGCGGGAATCTCCGCCGACTGCTCCAAGACGCTCTTGCCCGAAAGGGGGTGGGACGATGATGATCGACGTGAATGCAAACCTGTCCCGATGGCCGCTGCGCCGCACGCCCTGCGACGAAATCCCACGGCTTCTCGCAACCTACCGGAAGCACGGCGTGGGCCAGGCGTGGGTTGGGAGCCTCGACGGTGTGCTGCACCGTGATATCGGCGGTGTCAACCGCCGCCTTGCCGACGACTGCCGCCGGCAGCGGGAAGTGGAACTGGTCCCCTTCGGATCGGTCAACCCCATGCTGCCCGACTGGCAGGAAGACGTTCGCCGCTGCGCGGAGGACCACGGCATGCCGGGCATCCGGCTCCACCCGAACTATCACGGTTACGGGCTGGACGATCCGGCATTTGCCGAGCTTCTGGATCTTGCGGTCCAGCACGGATTGATCGTGCAGGTGGTCGTGCGGATGGACGATGCCCGGACGCAGCATCGGCTGCTGCAGATTCCCGATGTGGATACCGCCCCGCTGGCCGACGCGCTTCGGCCGCGGGAGAAGCTCCGGCTGGTATTGCTCAACGGCCCAGCCCGGCTTGCACCGGGCCTGTCGCAATTGCTGGCCGAGCGGCGTTTCTGGATCGACATTGCCACGCGCGAGGGCGTGGGCGGCGTCGCCCGCCTGCTGAACACGGTGCCGCCTGAACAGGTGCTGTTCGGATCGCATCTACCGCTTTTCCCCCTGGAATCGGCGGTACTGAAGGTTCAAGAAGCGGGACTAGACGATGGCCGGCGGGAGGCGGTCGAGCAAGGAAATGCGAGCCAACTGCTGGCTTCGCGTAAACGATAAGTTGCACACAAGGACATTGCACCGGGAGACTGTTCCGATGACGCGTTATCCTGCCACTCCGCTGCTTCTGTTGACAATCGTTGCGACGTTTGTGCCGTCCGCCGCCGGCGCTGATGCACCGCGCGCGCGGAACGTGATTCTCGTGCTGTCGGACGACCATCGCTACGACTTCATGGGTTTCCACCCCGGCGCGCCCGAATGGCTGGAGACGCCGGCAATGGACTACATGGCGGCGCAGGGAGCCCACGTCGCCAGTGCATTCGTCACCACGTCGCTCTGCTCGCCGGTCCGCGCGTCGATCCTTACCGGCCAGTACATGCACCGGCACGGAATCGTCGACAACCAGCGGCCGGAGCCGCCGGGCACGGTCTTCTTTCCGCAGTACCTACAGCGCGCCGGCATTGCCACGGCTCTTGTCGGCAAGTGGCACATGGGCCACGAAAACGACAGCCCGCGGCCGGGCTTCGACCACTGGGTAAGCTTCCCCGGCCAGGGCGAGTACTTCGACCCGGTGCTGAACGTCAACGGGCGGCAGCGCCGGTTTGAGGGCTACGACGCCGACGTACTGACCACCGAGGCGCTCCGCTGGCTGAGCGAGGACCGTCCCAAGGACCGTCCGTTCTACTTGCATCTGGCTTTCAAGGCCCCGCATTATCCGTTTGAACCGGCCGCCCGCCACAAGGGCCGTTATGCAGGCAAACCGATTCCCTATCCGGATACCATGGCCCGCACCGAACGCAATTATCGTACCCAGCCGCGCTGGGTGCGCGAGCGCCGCAACTCCATCCACGGAATCGACCACATGGAGACCGGCCGCTTCGACAACGATCCCGTGCCCAGCTTCGACGAATGGTATTATGGTTACTGCGAGGCCATCCACTCGATTGACGAGAACCTCGGGCGGGTTATCCAGTACGTGAGAGAGCACGGCCTGGCCGAGAGCACCGTGGTTATTTACATGAGCGACGGGGGTTTCCACATGGGCGAACACGGGTTCTACGACAAGCGCGCCGCCTTCGAGCCGTCCATCCGCATCCCGCTGCTCGTATGGGCGCCGGGCCTGATTGAACCCGGCACGCGCGTGGAGCAGATGGTGCAGAACATCGACATTGCACCGACGGTGCTGCATGCAATGAACGTTGCGAAGCCGGAGGACGCCGACTGGGCCGGCATGTCGTTTCTGCCGCTGCTACGTGGGGCGAAGATTCCGTGGCGCGACTACGTCCTGTATGAGTACCACTGGGAGTGGAACTTCCCCGCCACGCCCACGATGCTGGCCATCCGCACGAAGCAGTACAAGTACGTCTACTATCACGGTGTTTGGGACATCGATTCGTTCCACGACCTGGTCAACGACCCTGCCGAGCGGCACAACCTCATCGACGTGCCGGCCTATCAGGAGCAGATTCAATCGCTGCGCGATACGATGTTTGCCGACTTCGAGGCGCGTGGCGGCCTGAACTCGCCGATACGCATTCCCGCCGGCGAGCGGCTGGACCAGCGCAAAGTGCCGTAGACGGGCGTTCAGACGCCGGCCATGACGGCTTGCAGATTCCAGAGCCGCTTGACCTGGAGGGCAATGGTTCCGGCGGCCTCGCCCAGGGAGAACTGGCGGTCGACATTGCCTTCCTGGAACGCGACCTTGTTCATGCCGTACACGTCGCTCGTGGCCTCGTCTTGGCCGAGGACGTAACCGCCCGCGGCGCGGATCGCGCCGCAACCGTCGGAACCGTCCCGACCCATGCCGGTCATGATCACGCCGAGGCAGCGTGGGCCGAAAATGGCCGCGGCCGATTTCATCATGACGTCGACAGACGGTTTGTGGCTGCTCACCTGCGGCCCGTCCCGGAGGCCGACCCGGGCGGAATTGCCCAGCCGGTGCAGTTCCAGGTGCAATCCGCCGGGAGCAATCAGCACCTGGTTCGGCTTCAGCCGGTCGCCCTCCTCGGCCTCTTTGACGGCCAGTTGCGAGAGCGAATCGAGCCGCCAGGCCAAGGGTTTGGTAAAGTGGGGCGGCATGTGCTGCACCACGACAATCGGCGGCATGGGCGGGCGAAGGCTCTCAAACAGCGAGCGGAGGGCTGGCGGACCACCGGTCGAGATGCCCAGGGCAATGCACTTGTCGGCTAACTCGGCCCTGCCGGCCTCGGACACCAGCTTCGGGGCGGGTGGCTGTCGCCGCTGCTCCTGGCGACGTTGCTTCCGTGCCTGGCGGATGGCGAGAATCCGCTGCACGTCGGCGCGCGCCGCCGAGCGGATCTTGCGCGGCAGTTCCTCTGTGAACACGCGGCGGGCCTCCGCGCTTGAATTGGGCTTCGCCACGTAGTCGATGGCGCCGCGGTCCAGCGCATCGAGCGTGATGTCGGCCCCCAGACGCGTCAGCGAACTCACCATGACGACCGGCATCGGCCTGCTTGCGAGGATTGCGTCGAGCGTGCTCAACCCGTCGCGGTTGGGCATCTGAATGTCGAGGGTCACCACGTCGGCCTTGACGCATTCCAAGGCTTGCAGCGCCTTCTCTCCGTCAGCGGCCTGTCCGGCCACCTCCATGTTGGGCGCTTGCTCGATCCCATCACAGATCATCTCGCGCATCAACGCCGAGTCGTCGACCACAAGCACGCGAATCGTCGGTATCGTCATGTGTCCCCGCCATGTCAAATGCGAAGAATGTGCCCCGGCCCCGCCCGCCGGCTGTTGTTGGCGGCGCTTATTGGAGGGCACTTCCATTTGTTCAAGAGTAGCTTATCAAAAAGAAGCTGGACCGATATTCAAGCGGCTCGGTGCCTGTGCAATCCGGCCTGGCGGAATAATTGATACAGGTGGTTCACGCTGCAAGGTTCCGCCGCAGGCAATCGGCGGCGCGCCGCCACATCGCCTCGGACAGGACGTGACCGGCGCCCGGCTCGATGTAGTAGCTGAACTGCTCGGGAGCGCCGGCCTTCTCGTATGCGGCCGCAATTCTTTGCACACCCTCGCGAACCTCCTCGATGGGGCTGCCGCCGTCGGCCTCGCCGAAGTTCAGATGCAGCGCCCGCGGGGCGATCAGTCCGCAAATGTCGGGCGTGTCGCCGAACTGCAACAGGCCCGGAATGAAGTTGGGGAAGCAATGCAGCAGGCGCGTGCGGTGGATGGCTGCATACGTGGGCAGGCAGCAGTTGCCTACCAGGCATTTCAGCCGCGGTTCCCAGGGGCCAACCAGCCACGTGTGCGTTGACCCCATTGAATGCCCGTAACAGCCAATGCGGTCGCGGTCCACCTCGGGCCGGGAACAGAGATAGTCGACGGCACGGCGCATGTCGAGGATGTTCTTCCACGCCATGCACTTGCCGGCGACGACGTAGCGGAGGAACTCGAAACGTTCGAAGCTTCCGGCCTTCAGAGTTCCGGACGGGTCTTGCCGCTGCTCGAAGCACAATGCGTCGGGGCACAGCACGACGTAGCCTTCGCGGACCAGCGCGACGCCCGTATGGTGCATTGGATTGCCCGCAAGGCCGGCCGGCTCGCTTTTGCCCAGGTGCCACTCGCCGTTGTGCTGGTGCCACACGGCCACGGCCGGAGCCGGATGCCCGGCGTCGACGCCCTCGGGCACCAGCAGCAGCGCCGGCACCCGGTCCTCCGGCTCCGACTGGAAGCTGACCGACTCGATCCGGTAGCCGTCCCGCTCGATCGTTTCGTGGACTTCGGGGCGGAGTTCGCACGGTTCGGGCCAGGGACCGCCGAGACACTCTAGCAAGCGCGTGCGGAATCCGGACTCTTCGAGCTGGTCTGCTGCTGCCGGCTTGCCGGCGTTGATTCCACCCATCACGAGCGCTCCGGCTGTGGACTGCGCAAGGAACTTGCGGCGTGGAATAGTCATAGCACTCGGCTCTTCCGTTTCTGGGTGCGAATCGGTGGTGACCAGAGGTAGGGTGGGTGGTTCCGGATGTCTCAGCATCCGGGTTCACCCACGCGCCAGGCAGTTCTGCGCCTTGAAACGGAAGAGCCTACCACTCTCGCATCTCGGAGGAAAGGGGAGGAAAGGCAGACATTCGGGATTCTCCAATGGGCAACTCCGTTATACCACGCTCTTGCACTTCGGCCACTCGGCCGGATTCACATGATAAAGCATCTGAAGGACGTCGTACAAGTCGGGATGGTGCTGCTGAACGCGGTGCGGCTGCTCGAAGAAGTGCTCGGTGGCCACCGCAAAAAATTCCGCCCGGCTGGCTGCGGCATATTCGTCCAGCACGGTGCGCCGCCCATGCCGGACGGCTGCGACCATGCGGGTGTACTCACGAGCCATGACTGCTTCCCACCGATCATGCTGCGCCCGCGTGGGAAGTGGGGGCGAACCGCCCATCTCGCCGCTGAGGGCGTCGATCTGGTGGGCGAACTCGTGCAAGACCACATTGT
Source organism: Thermoguttaceae bacterium (assembly GCA_034005525.1). Lineage (GTDB taxonomy): Bacteria > Planctomycetota > Planctomycetia > Pirellulales > Thermoguttaceae > PWXP01. Next base: position 6,381 of record JAVEUP010000040.1, read on the forward strand.
GCCCGTCGTGAGGATACCTTCCCCCCATGAGGGCATGGTGCCACGATAGGATCACCGGACCCCGATACCACGCCTGACCCGAAATCGGCAGCCCCTCGTCGACAATCACTTCGTGCTTCTGCATCTCAGGCGGCAGGGCCACGGCGTCGGGATATACCAGAATGCTCCGTAACGAATCGAAACACCAGTCGCCCTCGATGCCCAGCAGGAGCAGGCACGCCTGGGCTGCAATGGTCACGCGCACTTCGTCCGTAATGACCAACCCCGCACAGCCCACCCACGTGCGCTCCGCGACGAACACCCGCAGCAGATCTCGCAGCCGCTCCTGCTGATCCGTCGGCAAGCACGCGTATTGCCGCACATTGCGGCTGAGATACCGCAGCCACTCATCAGGGAAAGGCTCTGCCAGAAGTTTCTTTCGCCGCCGACGTCGCAACCAGGAAAACAGCATGGCGTTCGGTGTTCAATGTTCAATGTTCAGCGTTCGACATTCAGCGTTCAATGCTGCTTGCCCGCTCGAAGTCCCGGTAATCGTAAACGCTCAGCAGCGGAACCCCCAGTAAGGTCTTTCGGTAAACGGGCACGGCGTTCTCCAGCAGCCGGTGGTCAGACGGCTGCCAGGCGCTGGGGCGATGCTGGATGACGTACCAACGATACCGGCCCGCGTGCGAAACGTGCCAGCCTCGCCGCAGCACACCCCACTGGTTCATCCAGGACAGGTTGTCCGGCGAGGGGGCCGCGAAACGGATCTTCTCGTCCCCGGCCGTGTTGGCGTGAAGCCAGTCGAGCGCCTCGCGGTCCAAGGCATCCCACCAGTACGTCGGCTCCATCCCGGCAGCCGCGGCGCCCGGCAGTCCGCCAATGGCAAGGTTGTAGTACGACAGCCACTGCGGGGCATAGAGCCACAGGTTCACCGAGCAGGCAGCGTAAATGGACAGCAACGCGGTGCCGGTCAAAACGCACATGCGCCGATCCGCGGGCCAGCGCTGCGATGCCCAACGGTACACTTCGTGTGTGCCGATCCCCGCCAGGGCCGCCAGAAACGCGAAACTGGGCAGAAAGAGCCGCACGCCGTCATGCACGGGCACCCCGGGCAACGCCCGCACGACCAGAAGCAGCAGCCAGTTCAGCACGACCAGCATTTCCATCGATCGGCTCTTGGGGCGTCGCAGCGTGGCAACCACGCCCACCCCGGCAAGAGCCAGCAGCCCCAGCGGCGCCGTTACGGCGGTCCAAAAAAGCGTGTTGTACCACGGCAAGGGATGGTCGAGGTTGTACATGCGCCCGAGAAACTGGGTCGATATGTTCAACTCGGCAGCCGCACGGCCCAGGTTCAACTGGAAGAAGGTTGTCCAACCGGTGATCGGGTCACGCCACAAGGGTGGGTTCATCAGAAAGAACACAGCGAGTGCCACCGGCAGACCGACCACCAGGGCCCGGCCGGCCGGCCGGTCGCGATACGCCGCGGCCCAAAGGACAAAGGGGACCGGCGCGAGCCAGCCGGTTGCCTTCATGCTCAGGGTCAGACCCAGCACGGCGCCCCACGTGACGGCTCCCTTCCAACCTTGCCGTGCCAGGGCGAATGCGGCCCACGCCAAGATCCAGCAGGCGGTAAGCGGCCCGTCACCTGCGGCGACGTGCGCGTGTGCGAACATCCGCGGCAGCAGCATGAGTGCCGCGGCTCCCGCCAGGCCGGCAACAAGCGAGTAGTCCCTTCCCAACCGGTAGAACAGGGCCGCAGCCGCGCAGGCGAAGAGCAGGATCGGGCCGAACCGCGCGGCCAGAAGCGGCGGCAGCCACCCACCGGCCATACGCCATCCTGCGGCAATGACCATCCCAAACCCCGCCGGATGGCCCTCGCGCTCGGTGGTGAACTCCCACCGGCCGCCACCAATCTGTTCCGCCCTGCGGAGCGCATCGCCCTCGTCCCACGTCATCGGCAGCATGGGCGACGTGGCCAGCAGCACCAACGCGACCACCAAACCCACGGCAACGGCCGAAAGCAGCAGGCAACGGTTTGATAACGGAAGTGACGTGTCCATGCGAGCTATTGTAGCACAAGTCCGGAAACGTAACGGATAGACCTTCGCTCCTACGCACACGGGAATTGGACCAGCCAGCGAAGAAAGGAGGTGCAACCGCCTGGAACTGCCCTGCTTGTTGTATGCAAGCCCTGGGTGTCACCGGCCGGCTCGCCCGGCCGGAACAATGGTCGGTGGGCTACAAGCGGCGGCCAAGCTCTCTATCCCCCTTCGTGCGGCCGCCGCTTCCGGCGGCGGCCACGCGAAGGGAGATAATTGGGGATGAGAGTACGAAACACAAGTCCCGCGCGGTTTTCTCGTCTCTTCACTCCGGCGTGACGGCCACGAGTTCCTGGGCGACGGATTCAAGATGCTCGGCGCCGAGGGTCTTGCGCTCTTCGGCAAACCCGATCAGGAGGGCAAGATCGCAAAGCCGGTTGATGCGCCGCGGAACGCCCTGCGTCAGTCCGTGAAGGGTGGGCATGGCGCGCGGCTCGAAGATGGCCGTCTTGGCGCCGGCGACGTTCAGCCGGTGTGCCACGTACTCGCCGGTCTCCCGCTCGGTGAAGGGGCGCAGAAGCGACTTGACGGAAAGCCGCTCGTCCAGTGCGGGCATGCGTTGAAGCATGGGCAGCAGCGCGGTCTGGCCGACCAACAGCAGCGTCAGCCCCGGCTGCCCGTCCACCTCGAAATTGAGGAGGAGCCGAAGGGCCTCGAAGGATTCGACTTCCCGAATCAGATGCGCCTCGTCCACCACGAGGACCGTGTGCCGGCCATCTCGGGTGTTCTCGGCCAGGAACCGCTCAATGCGCCGGATACTTCCATGCGTGCCTGCCGGAGTAGTGGTAGTCTGCTCCATTTCGTCGGCCAGGTAGCAAAGCAACTCGAAAGTCGGCATTTGGGGGAAGACTACGTGCACAACGGGCGAGCACGCCGGGTCGAGCGCAGCCCGCAGCATGCCGCCAACCAGCGTCTTTCCCGTGCCGGACGGCCCGCACAGCAGCGCCGCACCGCGGCGGTTCTCGATGGCATATCGCAGCTTGAGAATCGCAGCCTGCTGCGGTTCGCCGGGATAATAGAACCTCGGGTCGGCGGCGCCCTCGAACGGCTTCTGATTCAGTTGCCAATAGGCTTCGTACATGGAGCTATCCGCCGGAGACAAACGATTCGACAATCCCTGCAATGTTTACACCTGCCCGGCTGAGTGTCCGGTGCCGATCGTAAACGCGTTCGGCCGGGGTGCTGCGCACGTCGTGAACGAGCAGTACGGTATCGAGCGTCTTGAGTATTCGACTGGCGAGGGCAGCGTCTGGTGCGCCCAGGTCGACCAGTACCAGGTCATAGTGTTCCCGCAGTGTGGCAAAGATCTCTCGAAGCGGTGTGAAGTCGTCGGGCAAACCGGCGGCGTCGAACCGGGTGCAAAGCGGCACGAGAGCCATCGGCTGGCTGGCCGACTCGATTACCAGTTCTTCGCACGGTACGGAACGCGTAAGGGCCTCTTCCCAGCCGTAGTCGGGCAGCAGCCCCAATTCGGTGGCAAGTTGCGGATCGGCCATGCTCGCGTCGACCAAGGCGGCGGACACGCGTCGCTCGGCCAGTCGCAACGCGACGACACCAAGCAGCGTGGTGGTTCCTTGCCCGGGCCCGTCCGACGCGAATCCGATGACCTGCCTGCCTTCATGTGCGATGGCCATTAGGGAATCGGCCAGACGGTCGAGTTCGGCGGCAGCCCGTTGTCCGAGGCGCCGGCCGACGGACGACGGTGCGATCCGATCGACCTGGAGGAGGGGCCGAAACGCCCTCGCATCGCAAGCGTCTTCGCCCGCCGGCTCCGTTGAGCCGGCGGCGCCTGGTTTGTTGTCCGGCGGCAAGCAACGGGAACTTCCCTGGCCGCAACCTAGCGAGGGCTGGCTTTGCCCCGCTGTATCGGTGAACTCTGCTGCGCCGGAGGAGGCAATCGCGGGAGTACAATCGGCCGGTGTGTGCGAAGGGGAAAACCCCACTCCCGCAGCTTCCGGGCACGTCGCGCCCGATTCCCGGGCCATGGCCCCGCGGAGACCGGAGCAGTCGCTATGGTCGGTTGACGTTGCCGTGTCGGGGGCGGTTGCCGCCGGACCCGCCGCCGGACCCGCCAGCGGGGCGCTGCCATGCGAACTCGCGTTGATATGCGGTGCTGGGACAACTTGCCCGGGGGCCGTCTGGGAAACGCAGTCGACGCGTGCCTTTCGGTCCGGCTCTGCATCGAGGACGGGGCTTGTTGCGGTCCGACCGGCAACTGCATGGCATGGTCTTGCGGATCGACTGTGGAGGAACGGAGGCACGGCCTGGTTGCCGTTTTCCAACACGGCATCTTGCTCTCCGGCAGCCGGTTTCGGCGGCTGCGCTGCCGCCGACCGCTGTGGCTGGACCTGCAACCGATCCGATTGCAGTACGGCGAGTACACCATCGTGCCGCGCGGCGGCGGATCGCTTCTTCGCCTCGCGCAACGGCCGATCCTCCAGCGCGTCCACCAGCGAATCCGTTCCCGACGTGTCGATCGGAATGGCGCCGACGGCGGACTCCCGCTGCCGATAGGCCTTGATGAAGGCTTTATCCAAGGAGGCCATTATTACTTTCCTGGGCTGGCTGCTCTGGCGAGACGAGATCAGTATAGGCGCGAGCCGCTCGTGTCGTACTGCGCCGGAACGGGCGGTTGTTCGATCGTCCCCTGGAAGTGCGCACCGCTCGGTTGAGCGTTGTACGGGGCGTAGCCGGCCGCGGGCTCAGTACGGCGATCGGCCTGGTAATACGGCATCCCTTGGCCCGGCGTCGTGTGCGTTCCGGTACCGTCGTAGTAGCCGGGAGCGGGTTGGGAACCGGGTGTTGAAGGTTGGGAATTGGGAGTCCCGTAGTACGGTTGGGATGGCGCGCCGGCCGCAGGTGAGGACCAGTTGCCGGTCGCGGGGACCGATCGATAATCGTATGCTTGCGGCGAATAGCCATAATTGGCGGTGGGCTGGGGCGAATAGCCTGATGCCTGCTGGGACTGGTAGCCTGATGCCTGCTCCGACCGATAGTCGGGAGCCTGGTACGACCGGTAGTAGTCGGCTGCCTGTTTAGAGCGGTAGTCGGCTGCCTGTTCAGATCGATAGTCGGTTGCCTGCTCAGACCGGTAGCCGGGAGCCTGGTACGATCGGTCGTCGGCTGCCGTTTGCGTTCGGTAATCTCCCGAGTGCGGGACATTGCAGGAATTGGCCGCTGGGCCGGTGCCGCACGACGACCAGTTGCTGGACGCCGGTTCCGCTGCATAATCGCGGCGTTCAGCGCTGACGCCGCTGGAATCCCGGTAGGTAGAATCCTGCCACTGCGCCGTGGCTGAGTCGTTTCGATAAGGCTGGTAGGAAGGTGCAGGCTCTCGATAGCTGGCTGGTCCGCCCTGCTGGTAACGAGGTTCCGGGCCCGCTGCCTGGTAACCACTACCATATCGATCAACAGACGATTGGGCGTTGGGCATTTCAGATGGTTGGTTGTTTGTCGAACGTGCTGTAGGATAACGCCGGTCATACTCTGGGGCACGTGCGAGATCTGCACGATCGGCATCGTCGAATTGCCCACGCCTGGCGGCGTCCAATGCGGCTTCATCGGGAGGGACAATCGACTGCCCACGGTTGGCCAGGGCCCCCTGCTCCTGAGACCGCTGTCTGGGCTGTTCAGGCACATCAGTTGCCGGTTTCGGCGGTCCCGGCGTTTGAGCGGCAGAGGGTTCGGAAGCTCGGAATGTCGATGTGTGCGGCAGGCCAGCCGTGTCTTCGTGGCCGGCAGGCAAGGCTGAGTCCCGGGCAGCCTGTCTCCTCGGCAGTACCGCCTCGTCCACCCGCGTTGCAGCATCGCCCCACGCGGGCGCGACGGATGCATCCGGAGCCGGGTTTTCCGGTTGCCACGAGGGCTGGCTGCTTGCGGTGTCGCGTGCGCCTTGCTTCCTTCCCTCCCGCCGAAAAGCCAACGGCAGAACGGCCGCAAGGATCAAAAGGCACGCAATGCCGACAAGAATTCGCCGGGCAAGCTTCTGATTGATAATGCGGCCATCCAGGCTGGCGAAGGTCTCGACAGGCTCGTCGATTGGCTGCTTGGCATCCAGGTCGGGGAAGCGGGCAAGAACTCGCGGCCTTGGACTGCGGGGGCCGGCTGCCGGACTCTCGTCTACGGGCTTGGCCGATCGGCTGCTCCTTGCTCGATTCGGTTCTTGCCGGAGGGAGGCGGCTGGTCTCGTCGTCGACATGGGAGGGTACCTTGCTGGCAAGTTTTCGGTTGCACACCAAGTGCGCAGGATGTGAGGGAAAACGCCGTTGCCGGTGTTTATCGGTATCGATTGTGTCATTCTTGAGGCTTGCCGCGAATTTGACGGTTACAAAATACGCAGAATATGCGCGGGTTGGGTTATCTCAGGATTTCGGGAAGACCCGCCCTTCCTTTCTTCCCCTGTTGACCCGGCGCCGCCATCCGGTAGCATAGAATGGTTTCGTAAGCGTTTAGCGGGAACTGTTTTTGGTTCTCCCGGCAGAGTGGGCGGGTTATCGGCTTGAACTACGATTCTGCCGCCAAATAGGGACTGCGCCATTCACGTGCGAACTGAGCGAAGCACCCGGGCCATCCCTCGGTGAGCGGTTACGATCCTTCCATCCTCGGCCTTTCAAAGGGGAAAGTACCCCACATGACGCAACTGCAGGAAGCCCTCGCGGGCAGCATCACGCCTCAAATGGCGTTCGTGGCGGAACAGGAGCACCTTGCCCCGGACCAGGTGCGCGACGAAGTGGGACGCGGCCGCATGGTCATTCCGGCCAACGCCAACCACACAAAGAGGGGACTTGCTCCCATTGGTATAGGTATTGCCGCGCGTACCAAGATCAACGCCAACATTGGAAAGTCGGAAGTGGCCAGCGATAGCGGCTGCGAACTCGACAAACTCCACGCGGCAGTGAAATACGGGGCCGACACGGTCATGGACCTGTCCACCGGTGAGGGGATCGACGCCGTCCGGGAGCGGATCATCGATGCGACCGACGTTCCCGTGGGTACCGTGCCCATCTACCAGGTGGCCCAGCAGCTTGACGACATCGCCGAGTTACGCCCGCAACTCTTTCTCGAAATTGTCGAGCGGCAGGCGCGGCAGGGAGTGGATTACATGACAATTCACTGCGCCTTGCTGAGGGAGCACCTGCCGCTTACGGAGCGTCGCATCACGGGGATTGTCAGTCGTGGCGGAGCACTGATGGCCAGGTGGATGACCGCCCACAACGAGCAGAACCCGCTCTACACGGCCTTTGACGACCTGTGCGACATCCTGCGGGCTTACGATGTGACATGGAGCCTCGGCGACGGGCTGCGGCCGGGCTGCCTGGCCGACGCGACCGACGAGGCCCAACTGGCCGAACTGAAGGTGATGGGCGAGTTGGCCCGCCGCGCCCGGCAACGCGGCTGCCAGGTAATGATCGAAGGTCCCGGCCACGTGCCCATGAACCAGATCGAGCAGAATGTACGGCTCGAGCAGGAGTGGTGCGACGAGGCGCCGTTCTACGTGCTCGGTCCGGTTGTCACCGACGTAGCGCCGGGCTACGACCATATTACCAGTGCTATCGGGGCCGCCATGGCCGCGTGGCACGGGGCGGCGATGCTTTGCTACGTAACCCCGAAGGAGCACCTCGGACTGCCCGAACTCGACGACGTTCGCCAGGGAGTGATTGCCTACAAGATCGCCGCGCACGCGGCCGACATTGCACGCGGCCGCCCCGGTGCGAGAGATCGCGACGACGCCATCAGCCGCGCCCGGTTCCGCTTCGACTGGGAGGAGCAATTCCGCCTGGCGCTCGACGGGGAAACGGCCCGGCAGATGCACGATGAGACGATTCCCGAGATCGCCGGTAAGACGGCATCTTACTGCAGTATGTGCGGGCCGAAGTTCTGTTCGATGCGTGCAACCGCCGAAATCCGGGAAAAGCAACAATGAACCAGGTACCCTTTGTCATTCTTTGGAGGACCACGGTGATGAGAATGCTGCTTGCTTGTTTGGTACTTTCTTCCGTGTGTTGTCTCGTTTCCGCGCGTGCCGATTCGGTCGGCGTCTCGGCGGACGAAGCCGGCGAGGGCTTCGTTTCACTTTTCAATGGAAAGGATTTGGAAGGCTGGCAGGGGTCCGTCCAAGGCTACGCCGTCGAGGATGGCGCGATTGTCTGCCGGCGGGGGGGGAATCTGTTCACGGAAAAGGAATACGCCGATTTCGTCCTGCGGCTGGATTTCAAGGTTCCGCCCGGTGGGAATAACGGAGTGGGCATTCGCACGCCGCTTCAAGGGAACCCAGCGTACGCGGGAATGGAAATCCAGGTGCTCGATGACGACCACCCGATGTACAACAACCTCAAGACCTACCAGTTCCACGGTTCGGTTTACGGCGTGGTGCCGGCCAAGCGGGGACACCTGCGGCCGGCCGGCGAGTGGAACTGCCAGGAGATCCGCGCGGAAGGCAGCCGCATCCGCGTGACGCTCAACGGGCAGGTGATTGTCGACGCCGACCTGGCCGAGATCGAAAAACCCTACTTAGACGGCCACGAACACCCTGGCCTGCTTAACAAGAAGGGCTACATCGGCTTTCTTGGTCACGGCTCTCCTGTTGAGTTCCGCAACATCCGCGTCAAGGAGCTGTAGACGCCTCGCGCACCGTGCAAGATGATGCAATGTGGGCTATAACGGTCCTGTCCGATTGACCAGTCATACCGCCATGCTACTAGGGATTGAAATCGGCGGAACCAAATTGCAGCTTGGCGCCGGGACGGGCGACGGCGGCCCGCTGGCGGATTTGGTGAAGCTCGACGTGGCGCCGGGCGCCGTCGCTAAGGGCATTCGCCGGCAGGTCGAGTCGGCCGCGGGCCCGTTGATCGCGAAGCATGGAGTACGCGGGATTGGCATCGGGTTCGGCGGTCCGGTCGATCAAGACCGGGGTGTAACGATTACCAGCCACCAGATTGACGGCTGGGACGGTTTCCCGCTGGCAAGCTGGTGCCGCGACACGCTGGGATTGCCTGCGGTGCTGGGCAATGATTCCGACCTTGCCGGACTGGCGGAAGCCCGATTCGGCGCCGGCAAGGGTTGTCGCGTTGTCCTCTACAGTAATGTTGGGAGCGGCATCGGCGGGGCCCTTGTCATTGGTGGGCAGCTCTACCGCGGAGCCGGCGGCGTTGCCATGGAAATCGGCCATTTGCGCCCGGGACTGCATTGCCAGGAACCCGACGAAACGGTCGAATCGCTCGCCAGCGGCTGGGCCATCTCTCAGAAGGTGCAGGCCGAACTGATCGATCCCGAACTCCACGCCCTGAGTGCCCGCACGTTTGCCGACCGGCCAACCGACCCGCGCCGGATTCGGCTGCGGCTGGTCGAACTGGAAGAGGCGGGTGAGAAGGCGGCCGCCGACCTGCTGCATCGCTGTGACGGCTATCTGGAGCGGCTCACGACGAAACTGCTCGCCGAGGCGGCTCGGGAGGGAAACGAACTTGCCCGCAAGGTCTTCCGCCATGCGTGCCAGACTTACGGCTGGGCGATTGCCCAGGCCATTACCCTGATGGGTGCGGAGACGGTCGTGATCGGCGGTGGGGTGGCCCAACTCGGCGAAGAGCTGTTTCTTGATCCGCTCCGCCGCGAGGTGGGCCGCTATGTGTTCCCGCCGTTGCGTGAATCGTACCGGATCGTTCCCGCGCTGCTTGGCGAAGCTGTAGTCGTCCACGGCGCGCTGGCAATCGCAGCCGACGCAACATAGCCCCATCTCCCATCTCCCATCTCCCATCTCCTAGCTCCCAACTCCCAACTCCTAGCTCCCGTCCTCCAACCTTCGGCGCAACCGCCACATGGCAAGCAGGATTCCCGGCGCTACGCGGGCCAGGCTCAGGTGTCCGCCGGGTACTTCCGTCCAGTCGACCGGCACTTCGGCAGTCCGGTAGCCGCGGCGGTTCGCCAGGGCCAGTATCTCGAGGTCGAACAGGTAACCCGGTTCACAACTCTGTTCAAACAACTCCCGAGCGACCTCGCGGCGGAACATTTTGAAACCGCACTGCGTATCACGCACCGGCACATGAAGCCACCACCGTGCCAAGGCTGCGAAGACCCTGCCGGCCAAACCACGCACCAGGGCGCGACGGCGCCGCACACCGGGCGCCGGCAACAGCCTCGATCCGACCGCCAGGTCGGCGCCGTCATCCAGTGCCGCGCGGAGTCTCGCTTCTTCGGCGATAGGCGTTGCGCCGTCGGCGTCGGCAAAGAGCAGGCGTTCGCCGCAGGCGGCCAACATGCCCGTCCGCACTGCTGCGCCCTTGCCGCGGTTGGCTGGATGGCTGAGAAGCCGCAGCGACGGCCAGTCGGCCTGCCACGCCTCGACCACGCTGCCAAGCCCGTCGCGACTGCCGTCGTCCACGACGATGACCTCGTGCGTACCGGCATAGCAGGTGTCCATGTGCTGTCTCACCGCGCCAAGATACGGGGGTAGCCGGCGGGCTTCATTATAGGCGGGAATGACGATCGAGATTGCCGGTGTCATAGGTCTCCATGATACCATGATTGCCTGTCCCAGGTCCCGTCTTTCGGCTCTTCCGTTTCCAGGTGCAGACAGCCTTAGTTTCAGGGGCGGCACAACGGTGTGTGCCTACTACATTGCCGCGGCCTGCACCTAGAAACGGAAGAGCCCGTCTTTCCCCTCCGTGGACGGGGGAAGAATATGTCGCGATCTTGCCCTGCAGTTCGCCAATATCGGTTACAATCAATTTACGGGGGCAACGCGGCGCGCGAAGTACTCAGCCGGACAAACGGATCACGGGAGGTGCGGCAATGTCTATCCAGGTTTGCTGCCCCAATGGGCACCAGTTGCGGGTGAAGGACAGCTTCGCCGGCAAGAGCGGGTGTTGCCCCCATTGCCATGCCAAGGTCCACGTGCCGGTGCCGGCCGGTTTTTCCGAAGACGACGTAATGGGCATCCTCGGGCCGGCACCCGTGGTGCCCCCGGAGGAACCGGAGGATTCGTCCGATTCGGAGCAGTATGTGCACCAGGAGGCTCGGCACGAGCAGCCTGCCGAGGAATCGGGAATTGGTCTGGCTGGGTCTTCGATCTTGCGGCATGCAAGAGTATGTCCGTCGTGTGAGAAGCCGACCTCCTTCTCCTTCTCCATCTGCCCACGGTGCGGCACGCCCCTGCCGGAAGCTCCTCCGGTTCGTCCTCGTTGAGTTGCGGGTGCCGTTTCGGGGGGCCATTTTCGCATACCCTGCAATCGTCATCCCGGTCGATTAACCCGGCTATTCATCTACGTAGAGTGGCGTACGGTCGCATGCACGTTGGTGGGTACGCACAGGCTGCAATAAAGCTGATTTGCAGCCCGCTTGACTGGAAGCATGCCGGCAGTAGCGACCGATGACCCACCAAAGAGGCGGCTGCTTGTTTGACCCACCCTACAGTATCCGGCCTACGGGCCGGAACCATCGAGTAGACACCGCACATACAGCGCGATTGCCTCGGCAGTTACCTGGGGGTTGTAACCTCCTTCGAGGACGGTAACCACCTTTCCGCCAGCGTGGGTGGCGGCAATACCGACAATGGTACGAGCGATGGACTCGAAGTCTTCCATTTCGAGGCCCAGGTCGCCAACCGGGTCGGCCCGGTGCGAATCGAACCCGGCGCTGACAAGCACTAACTGGGGCCGAATCCGGGCGGCGAATTGCTCGAGTCGGTCGGCAAAGAGTGTCAGATAATCGTGACGGGGCGTGCCGTACCGGACAGGCAAATTCGTAGTAGTGCCGATTCCCCGTCCACTGCCGGTCTCTTCCGCTCCACCGGTACCGGGGTAGTACGGGTAGCGGTGGATCGAGAAGAACCCCACTTTGGGATCATCCCAGAAAGTCGCTTGGGTACCGTTGCCGTGATGAACATCAAAATCGACGATCAGAACCCTTTCCAACTCGTATTCGGTAGTCGCCACCATGGCCGCAACGGCAATGTTGTTGAACAGGCAGAAGCCCATGGCACGATTCATCAACGCATGGTGGCCCGGAGGACGGACAATGCACAACGCCGTACGGTCCTTTTCCTGAAGAACGCGACGTACTGCATCCGAGCAACTACCGGCGGCCAACAGGGCGACGTCGTAGGAGGCCGGGCTCAGAACGGTATCGGCCTCAATGTATCCCCCCCCCGCCTTACATGCTCCCCAAATCTCTGTGATATAGTCGGGCGAATGCACCCGCGCAAGCTGCTCGGGCAGTATTGAGACCGGGTTCACGTGAGTACAGCGATCCCAGAGACCCTCGGCCCGCAGTTGCGGCTCGATCATGCGAATGCGGTCGGCCCGTTCCGGGTGATGGCCTGTCTCGTGCTCGAAGAAACGTGGGTCTGTGTAAAGCAACGTCATAGGTTCACACTCTATCCGACCTGCCGGATGGTGTCAAAGGGAGGCGTGACCCATTGGGGGGTGCGAGTTGCCCCCGCTAGTTCCAACGGGGGTATGGACAGACCGGGCCACTAACCCGGATTACTCATGTAGGGAACAAGGTCGCGTAAGTCCCTGGTGGGCCTGCGCAAGCCAGACCCGGGGTGGTTTGCATGTCGTGCGCTGGAAGTAGGCCCGGCCAAGCGACCGAAGGCCCACCAGGGTCTTGGCTTGCTTGTCACCACCCTACATCGTCATGAATAATCCGGGCTAAAGAGTTCTACTGCGCACCTCACCTGGAAACAACTTGACAGCATAGCCGCGTGGTTGTTACCCTATGGGAGTAGACTCGGCCTTTTCTGCGCATTGTAGCCGGGGATTGTCCGATTTTCCCGTCCATTCCGTGAGTAGCGAGGCCACAACCTCGCACGAGCCGGCGTTTTCCCGCACACTGTTAAGAACGACCATGTTTCGCACTACAATCAGTTCTTGCTTTGCTTTCACTTCTCTGACGGCGTTGCTCCTGGCTTGGCTGTGCATCTGCCCACCCGCCGCTGCCCAGCAGGAACCAGAGGCGGCCGTCCAGGTGCCGGACGACGAGCCGCCCCTGCCCGCGGAGGAACCCGCCGATGACGCAGAGCCCATGCCGGCGGCGCCCGAGGCGGAGGACGCGCCCGGGGCCGATTCGGCGCCGCTTCGGCCGAACATTGGCAAAAAGCCCTACCTGATTGTGCCGGTTGACGAGGACCAGAGGCGCAGGCGGAACGATGTGATGGGCATGTTGAGGAACCGGAAGTTCGACGCGGGCGAGGAAGAAGCGTTCGACGCCTACTACCGAAGGTACTTCCTCCCGCGATGGACGCAACCGGCGAATCTTGGCTCGCTTCCCCTGCTGCGCCGAGAGCTGCGCAACAACCTGTTGTCGGGCCGGACGGGTCCGCCGCACGCCAAACTGAATGCGATTGTGCTCGATTACATGGGCAAGATGGCCTCGGCCAACGTGCACCCGGCGGCACGAGTCAACGCGATGCTCATTATCGGCGAACTGAACGAAGTGGAGCCGGTTCGTGCCGGGGATGCTCCCACCGCTCTGTCCGCCGCCTTGCCCGTGCTGTTAACCACGCTTGAGGATCCCGATCAGATCGATCCGGTCAGGTTTGCCGCGCTGGTGGGCATTATCCGGCACGCTCAGTTCGGGCGGCTGACGCCGGAAGCGACATTGGCCATTCAGCGTGCGATGATCCGGCTGGCCAGTTCACCCGGAGCCCCAGCCCGGTCGTCGGACGGCCATGCTTGGATGCGCTCCCAGGCCGCCAAGGTGCTTGGAATGCTCCGCTCAGCAGGCGAGAACGGCGCCGTCCCACGGCTGTTGGCCACGCTGGTGGCTGACGATCAGCTCGACATGCTGGTCCGGTGTCATGCCGCGACGGCGCTGGGACAACTGAACTACGCGGGTGCGAGCGGGCTGAATGCCGGGCAAGTCATCGCCGCGCTCCGCCAGCTCACCGCCGATGCGATTCGCGCCGACACCGACCAATTCGACGAAGACCCCGACTCGTTTTCACGCCGCAGGCTGAAGGCCCGCCTCGTCGCCGTTCACCGGGGTCTCGTCGGCGGCGATGACGAGCAATCGCGCGGCGTTGCGCCGCTGGCCACCCGGCCCGAAGAACAGCAAGCACTCAGCTCCGTGCGGGGCGCCGTGGAAAAACTGCTGGAGCTGTTCGAGGACAAGCAGCGAGGCGATGCTGAACTGGTTGAGACGCTGCGGACCGCGTTGGCCGGCTTGGAGCCGGGGCGCAGCCCGGATACCGCACAAACAGCACGATGATCGGCTTATCGGAGTTCATGTTTTAGCGCGTGCACGACGGACTGCCGACACGCCGAGGAATCGCCAACGCCATTCGGCAAAAGGACTTGCCAACGGTGACGGACTCATCCCCACGCCCGCAAACTTGCCATGCAGCACATTTCGTTTGTGCCGTGGGCGTGTGCTTTCTTGCAGGATGCGGCTGGCTGGCACCGGTGTCTTCCATCCCGCACCTTCCACCGATCGAGAATCCACCGTCGGCCGAGGCGGCCCGAGGGCCCGAGCCCGATCGGGAGGTCCATCCTCCCACATTGCACGCGATGTCGGAAGCCGACCGAAGCGTGCTTGTGCGGGGAGTTGAAGAGGGGGAGGACGGGCGTCGCCGCAGTGTCTGGATCCGCACCATCCCCGGCCAGGACGGCGCCGGGGGCGACATCCCGGCGGCGTCGGGGACGCGATGGCGCTATCCCGACCTGGATGAACTGCTTGCACGACCTCCCGAGCGGCAACCTGCCTTCCAGGAAGCGCTTGCCGACGGCGGTCCCGTCGCCGCGGCCAATGCCGCGATTGCGCTGGCGCGGCTTGGCGATGCTTCAGGCGTTGAGCAACTGTACCGTGCGGCGGAATCGCCTTCGCTTCCCCTGCCGATGCGATGCGCCGCCGTCGAGGCGCTCGGCAGCCTACCGGGCGGCGAATCGCAGCGTTTGCTCGGCGAATTGCTGGACCAATACGGCCAATCCACCGGGCCGGAACGACGCCGAGTCTACGTGCCGGAACTGCATGCGGAAGTGATTGCCGCAATGGGGCGGCAGGTCAGCCCCGCTGCCGATCCGCGGTTCCTGGCGGCATTGCGCAGCAGCTCCTCCGACGTGCGCCTTGAGGCGGTGCGAGTCTGGGCAGACAACGAGACCGCGCCCCTGCCCGAGGCCCTGATCGACCTGCGCGCCGCAGGCGACGTCCGGGTGCGCATTGCCGTGGTCGAAGCCATCGCCGCGCGACGGCATCCCGAAGCTCACCGTTTGCTCGGGGAAGCCGTTCGCGACCACGATCTGCGGGTCAAGTTGGCCGCGGTCGCCGGTCTGGGAGAGCTAGACGACCCCGACGCGACCGAAACGCTTCAGGCCCTCATGGGCCACCACGCGGCCCGCATTCGCGAGGCCGCCGTGGCGGCACTTGGCCGCTCGGGTGCAATGAAAGCCCTTGTGAAGGCCGCCGGCGACGAGTCGTGGAGAGTCCGCGCGGAAGTGGCGAGGGCGTTGGCGGACTATCAAGGCCCGGAAGCTGACGCCGTAGCCCGAACGCTGCTTGACGATCCCAGCACCGAGGTCCACCGAGAGCTACTTGCGGCCCTCGGCCGGTGGCCGGTGCAACGGTCGGGACCGATCCTGCTCAGCGCGATGGGCAAGGAGAGCTTCGTGTGCCGCAAGAATGCAGCAAGCCAGCTTGCCTCGCAATGGCCGCCCGCCGCTTCCTTCCTGGCCGAAGGCCCGATCGAGCGGCGCCAGCCCGAATTGCAGCGGCTCACCAAAATGTTTCACGCGGAATTCGGCCCCGATAACGAGGCCCCAGCCGCGCAAGTCGCAGAGCACCGCGAGCATGTTCCCGCCGAAGACGAGCTTCATCACGTTGAGGAACTGCTCACAGCCGAGGACGTCGCGGGACTGGTCGCATTCGGGCCCCGCACCATTGAACTGCTCGAAATCTTGGCCCTTCAGCGACAGCAGCCCATCCCCGAAGCCGTCTACCACAGCGTACTGCCGCAACTGCATCGCACGTTTGGCTTGCTCGCCCGCTTGGAAACGGACGACGTATTCGAGCGTCGGCGGGCGGCGTCCGAACTGGCGGACGTGGCCCAAAGCGAGCCTCTTGGCGCGCTGGCCGTTGAGCGGCTGTGTCAACTCGTCACCCCCGAGCCGGACCCGCTGGTCTTCCAAAGCGCGCTGTCCGCCGTCCAGCACGATGGCAGCGAACCGGCCCAGCGACTTGCTTACGCGGCCGTGGGTCACACCGCGGCAGAAGTCCGGCGCCGCGGTTGCCTGCACCTGGCCGCGCATCCGGACCCAAGGCACACGCCGGTGCTCCTGCCAGCCGTCGAAGACGAGAACGCCTCCGTTGCCGCCGCGGCGGTTCAGGCATTGGGCGCCTGCGGCCAACTTGCCGACGCCGGCGCACTGACCGAGCTGATGCGCAGCAAGAACGAATCCCTGCAACTCGAAGCCGCGCTGGCCATGGTGCAGCTTGACCGTTCCCGCGGGGTTGCGGCGCTTGAACGCCTGGCGTACAGCCGCGACACTGCCGTACGGCGGCGCGTTGCGGAGACAATGGGCGAGCTGGGCGACCCCGAATTCACGCCCATTCTGATCCGATTGCTGGACGACCGGGTAAGCGTGATGCGCGCCGCGCTCGGTGCGTTGCCGGAAACGGTCGGCGAAGATAAATCGATCGTGCCCGATGGCGAGCCACTTACCACCACGGAGCGCGTCCGCCGGTGGAAAGCCTGGTTCGCCTCGCAGTAGTGTTCCACGCTTTCGGTTTCCGTACGTCGTGCGGGAACGCAAGAGCCGGACACTTCATGTCTGGCTCCGCCCGGCCCAAGACCGCGCACCCGGACTCCGTACGGCTTGACGCCTCGGCACGTCAGAGGTATGCTGGAACACATCTACTTGTAGCTAGGGGAAATATGGGTTCCGGGAAGGTGGTATGAGTTTCTTTGAAGCGCTGATGCTGATTTGCTTCGGGGTGAGTTGGCCGATCTCGATTCTCAAGACGCTGCGCACCGGCGTGGTGCACGGCAAGAGCCCACTGTTCATGGCGATCGTCTGCTTGGGATACCTCAGCGGGATCACGCACAAGGTGCTGGTTGCTTACGACTGGGTGACCATTCTATACGCCTTCAATCTTCTGATGGTGGCCGTGGACCTGATGCTATACTATTACTACCTGCCCGCTGCTAAGCGGGATTTGGAAGCGGTTGCCGGCGGCGCCGGGCCGGGCGGACCCTGAACTGGAATGAACGACACAGCGTTGCTGAAGAGCTATCTCGACGACCCGGCCACTGCCGATGCCTGGCTGCGGTCGCTGGGCGTGGTCGACGTGAAGCATGCGCACGCCGCGATGATCCACATGGCCGGGGCCGGTGTGACGCTGGACCTGCTTGCCGTCATTGCAGGGCAGCTTCAGCAGTGTTTGCCACGATGCGCCGATCCCGACATGGCCCTGAACAACCTGGACCGGTTCGTTGGCGCCGCGCGGAGCCCGCTGGCACTGGCGACTCTGTTCGAGCGCGATCCGGGCACGCTGCCCACGCTCGTGCAAATCCTGTCGACCAGCCAGCATTTCGGCGATCTGCTGGTCAGCGACCCGGAAATCTTCGACCTGCTCCGCATGACCGAGGGCCGGCCGGTCGCCCGGGAAACCCTGGTGGGCGAGTTGGTGGCGGAGGTCGAGGCGATTGAATCGGATGAAGCCGTGGTGCGCGCGCTGCGCCGATTCAAACGCCGCGAAACGATGCGAATCGCCTACGGCGACATTGTTCGCAGGCAGCCGCTCCGCACCGTGACGGCGCAAATCTCCTACATGGCCGATGCACTGCTGGAAGGCGCGCTCCGCGCCGCCGGACGGACCCTCGGCCGGCAGCGGGGCACCCCGCTGCGATCCAACGGCCAACCGGCCCGGTTCACGATCCTGGGCATGGGGAAGCTGGGCGGGTTGGAACTGAACTACTCGAGCGACATCGACCTGATCTTCCTCTACGACGAAGACGGGCGGACCGACGGCCATCGGCCGATCGAAAACGCCGAGTTCTTCGACATTCTCGCCCGCGACATCACCCGCCTGATGACCGAGGCCACCGATCTGGGCGTTGCATGGCGAGTGGACCTGCGGCTGCGCCCGGAAGGAGCGAGAGGAAGAGTCTGCCCCAGCCTGGCCCAGGCGCTAAGCTACTACGACTTGCGCGGCCGGACCTGGGAGCGGCAGGCGTATATCAAGGCGCGACCCGTTGCCGGAAGCTTATCCTTCGGCCGCGAGTTCCTCGACCAACTCGCTCCGTGGGTGTACCGGCGGTATCTCAGCCGGGCCGATATCAGCGGAATCAAGGCGCTGAAGCGCCGCATCGAACGGCGTTCGCACCGCGCCGGGCTGAACACGCGCGACGTGAAGACCGGGCGCGGAGGCATTCGCGATATCGAGTTCGTCATCCAATTCCTGCAACTCCTCAACGGTGCCGACCTGCCCGAGATCCGCACGGGAAATACGCTCGATGCCATTGCGCAATTGGAGAAGGTCGGATGCCTCAGCGACCTGGAACGGTCCATCCTGGAAGGCAACTACCGCTTCCTGCGGCGGATTGAGCACCTGCTGCAAATCATGTTCGACCTGCAAACGCACGCGCTGCCGAACCGCCGCGACGAGCGGCGCAAGCTGGCCCTGCGAATGGGCTATCGCGACAACGACCACGGGGGCGCCCTGGAGCAGTTCGAAAGCGACTTTGCCGAACGCACCGGTTTGAATCGCCGCATCCTCGACCACCTCCTCAACGACGCCTTTCGCGATGATACCGCAACCGAGGCCGAGGCGGACCTCGTGCTCGATCCCGACCCCGGCGAGCAACGGATTGCCGAGGTGCTCGGCCGGTATCCCTTCCGCGACGTGAAGCAGGCACACCGCAATCTGCTGGCGCTTTCCGAGGAGGGGAGCGAATTCCTCTCGACGCGGCGATGCCGGCACTTTCTGGCGGCCATCGCTCCGAGCCTTCTGCATGCGATTGCCGCCACGCCCGACCCCGATTCCACCCTGGTCAACCTCGGCAACGTCAGCGCGTCGCTCGGCGGCAAGGGCGTCTTGTGGGAACTGTTCAGCTTCAACCAGCCCAGCTTGAGACTTTATGTCGAACTGTGCGCCTATAGCCCGTATCTCTGCAACATACTCACGAGCAGTCCGGGCATGATCGACGGCCTGATGGACAGCCTGGTTCTGGACAAGCTTCCGGATCGCCCGTTTCTCGAAGAGACCCTGATGGAGCTATGCCGCGCGGCCGAGGACCTCGACCCGATCTTGCACGCGTTCAAGAACGACCAGCAGCTTCGAGTAGGTGTGCGTGAACTTTTGGGCAAGGAAGACGTACGTGCCACAACGACTGCGCTTTCGCACATTGCCGAGGTCTGCCTCGACCAGATCGTCCGGCGCGAATACGCCCGCCTGGCAGCGAAGTTCGGCCGGCCGGTCGTCGACACCGGGCGACGCCAGGGCAAGCCGTGCGAATTGATCATCCTGGCGATGGGGAAGTTCGGCGGGTGGGAAATGAACTACCACAGCGACCTCGACCTGGTCTTCCTCTTCGAGGCCGAAGGGAACACCGATGCCCCGCCCGGCACGGCCACCAGCAGCCAGCACTTCTTCAGCGAGTTGGGCCAGCGGATCATCAAGACGGCCAGCCGCCTGAGCCCGTACGGCCGGCTCTACGAGGTCGACGTGCGCCTCCGACCGACCGGCCGCAGCGGCGCACTGGCCACCTCGCTCGACGAGTTCGCCCGCTACTTCGCAGAAGGAAACGGCCAGTTGTGGGAACGGCAGGCGCTCTGCAAGGCGCGGGTGGTGTATGGTTCGGGGCGCGCGGCGAAGGCGGCGATTCGGGTGGTCGGGCATGCGGCGTTCGACCATCGCTGGCGCCGCGGCGACGTCGCCGAAGTGCGCCGCATGCGCCACCGGCTGGAAGAAACCGCTGACGAGCACGACCTGAAGCGCGGCCCCGGCGGCATCGTCGACGTCGAATTCCTGGTGCAAATGCTCCAGCTAAAGCATGGGCGGCAGCTTCCGGAAATCCGCACGCCGAACACCCTCGACGCCCTCGATCACCTCCGCCGGGCCGGGCTCGTTTCCGACGCCGATGCTCAGTTGCTCGACCATGCCTACCGACGTCTGCGCGGCATCGAAGGCCGGCTCTCGCTAATGAACGCCACGCAGCGCAACCGGCTCCCCGGCGATTCCACCGAGCTGAGCAAGCTGGCCCACTTGCTCCACTATCCCGGCTCCGACGCCCTCCTGGCCGACTTCCAGCGCATCACCCGCGATACCCGCCGCTGCTTCGATCGGGCGTTCGATGCGGCCGGCACGTAGCCCGGATTCTTCACGATCGGTAGGGTGGGTCAAACAAGCCGCTTCTCTGGTGGGTCATCGGTCGCTACTGCCGGCGTGTTTCCAGGCGGCGGGCTGCAAATCAGCTTGGTTGCGGCTTGTGCGGACCCACCAACGATAGACGCGACCTTGACCCACCCTACGTATATGAGCAATCCGCCTTAGGGCAGGAACCCCCGTGCCTGAATCCCGCGGGCAACGCGGGCGACGGCGAGGTCCATGGCGGCCTGGCGTATGGTGAGGCCATGGCTGCACGAGTATTGGTGCACCTGCTCGAACGACTCCCGCATCCGCTGCTCCAAGCGGCTGTGAATCTGTTCGAGCCGGATCTGCTCGCGTTGAGTTTCCTGAACGTACTCAATGTACGAGACGAACACACCGCCCGCATTGCACAAAATGTCCGGGATGATCAGCGTGTCCTTGTCGCGGAGGATGTCGTCGGCGCCCGGCGTGGTGGGTGAGTTGGCCCCCTCGGCAATCAGCCTGGCCGATATCCTTCCGGCGTTGTGCTCGGTAATCTGCGATCCCGCAGCGGCGGGAACAAGGCAATCACAGGGAACTGCGAACAGGTCGTCAGCGGCAATCGCTTCGGCCCCGGAGAAACCGCAAATGCCTCCATGCCGGCCCACATGTTCGGCAAGCTGCTGCATATCCAAGCCCTTGTCGTTGTAGACGCTGCCGGTTATATCGCCCACCGCCACAACGCTCGCTCCGCGCCGGGCCAATTCGGCGGCAGCCACCGACCCGACGTTTCCGAACCCTTGAACAACGACTCGCAGCCGCTCTATTCCCAGCCCCAGCTTCGCGCACGCCGCTTCAATGGTATACACTACGCCGGTCCCCGTCGCCTCCCGGCGGCCCTCGATGCCGCCAAGGATGACCGGCTTGCCGGTAACGTAACACCCCCGCGTAATAGCCAGGCCCTCGGAATACGAGATGCAGTCGCGAATATGGCCCATGTCTTCCTCGTTGGTGCCCATGTCGGGCGCGGGCACGTAGAGCTCGGGGCCGATGTGCCGCACCGCGTGGCGCACGAACGAGCGGATCACCACCTCCTTGTCAGCCGGGCTCATCGCGGCGGCATCGACACGGATTCCCGTCTTCCCGCCCCCGAACGGGACCCCGATCAGTGCGGTCTTCCACGTCATCTCCATGGCCAGCCCGGCCACTTCGTCCATGCTGACGGAGCTAGTCATGCGGATACCGCCCTTAGCGGGGCCAAGCGTGTCGTTATGGTGAACGACATAAGCGGTAATGTCGGCGATCCGCTCCCCGCTGAGCACCGGCGTTAGCCGGAGTTCGATCTTCTCCTTGGGATTCGCCATTTTCGGCATCAGGTTCGCATCCAGCCCGAGACGTCGCGCCGACTCGGTGAAGTTATGCCGTGCAATGTTGCCAATGTCGCTTCCGGAGCATCCCAGACTACCTGCCATTTCTTCCTGTCCTTTCGCTACTGCGGATCATTCATGTAGGGTGGGCCAAGGTCGCGTAAGTCCTTGGTGGGCCTGCGCAAGCCAGACCCAGGTTGGTTTGCACGTCGTGCGCTGGAAGCAGGCCCGGCCAAGCGAGCGAAGGCCCACCAGGGTCTTGGCTTGCTTGTCACCACCCTACATCGTCGGTGAATGATCCGGGCTACTGCGTCATATCCTCAACCGGCCAGGGCCGCTGGCTCCAGAATCTAGCAGACCAGACGCACCTTGCCAAGCGTCGGCGCCCCCCGACCGCCAACGTTTCGCTACGACGCTCAACCGGCCCGGACGGCCAGGTTGCCGCGGCCGATACAACCGCCCGCCGGCGGGGCATTTCCCCGAAAATGCTCCCTGCAACCGCTCGACAGCCTTCTCCCCGTGTGCGACAATGCGATTAGGGCCCCTGGCGCATGTGGTTCACCGGGGACGGTCTCCCTCGCCTAAAGCGGGGAGAACTGCCTGCGCCGTCGCCCTGTAGACCGTTGCCCGTGGTGGAAGTCGAGCCGCGGGCCGAAGTTTCCGAAACCCGTGCAAACGTTCACGTGAACCTAAGGCAGCGCAAGTTCTTCGCCCACGCGGCACACGGGTCGGTTGGCGTATCGCCGACCCGGACGGTCCCAATCGGCGAAACAACCTGGGATTCAACCATGCCCGGACACTCGGCAGGCTTGCTGCGACTATGCATTATTGCCACGCCGGTGGGCGATGCCGTGGACCGCGCGTTGGACGCTTTCTTCCAAACCATTGCCGGCCGGTTGCCCCACGAGGCTACGCGCGCATGGCAATCGACTGAGGAGCCGGCGCCCAGCTTCGCTCAGTTGCACCAGTCCGACGTGGCAATCATCTGCGCACGGCGCATGCCGCTCGGCGGCGAGGCGCTCGCCCGCGTACGGTGGTACTGCGAGCGGGGTCGGCCACTGATCGCCTTGTGTGCCGGCAGCAGCCCGGCCTTCGAGCGCTGGCCTCGGTTCGACTGCGACGTTCTTGGGATCGAATCGGCGGGAACCGTGGGTGCCAGACCCGGGCCGGCGCCGGTCAGCCCGCGCGTCCCGTCCCATCCGATCCTTGCCGGAACGGGCGCCTTCGGGTCGGCCAAAGGCCTCCCGCAAGGCCTCGACCTGGCGGACGATACCGAGGTGCTGCTGGAGTTTCACGGCGACGGCACGTTGCAGCCGGCGGCCTGGACCCGCAGCCGCGGGTCCGCCCGCGTGTTCGCCACCTCGCTGGGCCGCCCCGCCGACCTGGCCGAGCCCGCCTTTGCAGGTCTGATGTACAACGCGATCCAGTGGGTTACACGCTCTTCACGCCTTGTGTAAGACCCGAGACCATTGCCTTGCAGCGCCATTTCTTCGCAATCGACTGGCTCGTTTTAGTCGCCTATTTTGCGGGAACCATGGCAATCGGTTTCTATTTCTGGACGCGCAGCCGCTCGACCGAGGGCTTCACGGCGGCCGGCCGCTCGCTGCCCGGCTGGGTTTGCGGGCTGTCGATTTTCGCCACGTACCTTTCGAGCATCAGCTTCCTGGCTCTGCCGGGCAGCGCGTACGCGACGAACTGGAACGCGTTCGTGTTCAGCCTGTCGCTGCCGCCAGCCACCTGGATTGCCGTGCGATGGTTCCTGCCGTACTACCGCAGGAGCCAGGAGGTTTCGGCCTACGCCCATCTGGAGCACCGCTTCGGTCCCTGGGCCCGCACCTACGCGAGCGTGTGCTACCTGCTGACACAGATCTCGCGGATGGGCGCGGTCATGTACCTGATGGCCCTGCCTCTGAGCGTACTGCTGGGCTGGGATATCCGCCTGCTGATTCTTGTTACCGGCGCTTCGGTCACCCTGTACACGTTTGTGGGCGGAATCACGGCCGTCATCTGGGCCGATGCCCTGCAGGCCCTCGTGCTGATGGGCGGCGCCGCGGTATGCCTGTGCGTCATGCTGGCCGGCATGCCCGAAGGACCGGGCCAGGTGCTTTCCATCGCCGCCGAGCACGGCAAGTTCTCGCTGGGCAGTCTCGGCGCGTCGGTGGCCGAGCCGACCTTCTGGGTCGTGCTGGTTTACGGGTTGACCATCAACCTGCAGAACTTCGGCATCGACCAGAGCTACATCCAGCGGTACATCGCGTCGAGTTCCGAAAGCGAAGCCCGCAAGAGCGTGTGGCTGGGCGGCCTGCTGTACGTGCCGGTTTCGGCCATGTTCTTCGTGATCGGCACGTCGCTGTTCGCGTACTACCAGGCACGGCCGGCCGATCTCGACTCGCTGCGCACGGCGGTGGCCGCGCAGAAGTTGGCCGCCGAGGGAGTCCGACCCGAGTCGCCCGGCTACGCCGGCCGGCTCGACGAAACGAAAGCCGGGCTAACCGATAAGGATGTGGGCGACCGGGCTTTCCCGCAGTTCATCGGCTCGCAATTGCCCGCCGGGGTCACCGGGCTGCTCATTGCGGCCGTATTCGCCGCGGCTATGAGCACCGTGTCGACGAGCCTGAACTCGTCGGCCACGCTCATCATGCGCGACTACTACCAGCGCTACGTGAACCGCGAGGCGAGTGAGCGGCAGTCGATGGCGGCGCTGTACGTCGGCACGATCGTCTGGGGTGCGTTGGGCACAGGCGTGGCGCTGCTGATGATCGAGATCAAAAGCGCGCTGGACGCGTGGTGGACCCTGGCGAGCATCTTCAGCGGCGGGATGGTGGGCCTGTTCCTATTGGGCATGATCTCGCGCCGCGCCGGCAACCCTGCCGCCGCGGCCGGGGTGACCGCCGGAGTGTTGACGATCGTGTGGATGACGCTTTCGCCCACCGCCCACTGGCCCGAGTCGCTTGCCCCGCTCCGCAGCCCGTTCCACCACTTCATGATCATTGTCGTCGGCACGCTGGTTATCCTGCTGGTGGGCCTGGCGGTGAGGGCATGCTGTTCGTCATCGACACCCTGCAACAGGACCACCGCGTCGTGACCACTATCCCGGTCGGGTCGCTGGCGATATGCGATGACTTGACCACTACCTTCGGCTGAAATACGATGCGTAAGCGTCGCTTCAGCAGCAGCGGCCGCTCAATGCGAACGAGTGAGTTCAAAGCCCACCACCATGGCGAGTCGGTCGACCACATCGCTGCGCAACGTGCGTTCGCCCGTCAGGAAATCGTCCAGCATGACGGGCGTAACGCCCGCCGATGCGGCGATCTCAGCCAGAGACAGTTCGCTCTGATGGATCGCGCGGCGCAGTTCACCGCTGAGGGTGCATTCATCCCGGGCATCCTTGCGCATCTGATTACGCGCGCCCAACTCGGGCAATTCCCGAGCAATTTGTTCGCGATATGCGCCGACGCGGCTCATTTCCGAGGCCGTCAACGGACGAGCAATGCGTCTGGCTTGTCGCTTTGCCATCTGAGTACCCATTATCGAGGTTCGGGAACTTCGTACGCAGTGTATGTGAAATGCCCGTCTGGTCGTCACCCTTCCGCCAAGTACTCGCACAGACGATCCACGTCCATCGTCAGCAGTTGCCATTCACATTACCAAATCGAGTCGTTTGCCCCAACCCCCCCCACCCGATTAGGTTGCCACCGGTGGGCAACGCACGCGGTTCGGGTGACCTCGATATGCGATGACTTGACCACTACCTTCGGTTGGAATACGATGCGTTGCCGTCAGTTCACCATGCATTTAAAGGACTCGCACCGCCCACACTGAAGCGGGAACTCCAACAAGAATGCGAATCCCAACATTTCACGTTCCTGAGGAGACAGGACCATGACACAACGCTTCGTATCCCCGCTCGCGCTGCTGGCCGCCCTGCTGCTTGCCGGCCAACTCACCGCGGCCGATCAGCCGGGGCTGGTGCTCTCGGAGTTCATCTATGAAACGGCGCCGTTCCCCAGTTGCCACGCCTCGACTATTGCCGAAGGCCGCGACGGGCTGGTTGCCGCCTGGTTCGGCGGCACGCGGGAGGGCCATCCGGACGTGGGTATTTGGGTCTCGCGGCACGTCGATGGCCGATGGACGGAGCCGGTCGAAGCGGCCAACGGCGTGCAGTACGAGCGAATGGATGGTTCGCTTCACCGGTACCCCTGCTGGAACCCCGTGCTGTTTCAGCCGAAAGACGGGCCGCTGATGCTGTTCTACAAGGCCGGGCCCAACCCGCGGGGTTGGTGGGGCATGCTCGCCACCAGCGACGACGGCGGGAAGACGTGGTCGCAGCCGCGGCGCCTGCCGGAACAGATCGACGGCCCTGTGAAGAACAAGCCGGTGCAACTGCCCGACGGGTCCATCCTGGCCGGCTCCAGCACGGAGTACGAAGGCTGGCGGGTGCATTTCGAGCGGACGGCCGACCTGGGCCGTACGTGGCAGCGGACCGGTCCGGTCAGCGACGGCAAGGAACTCAGCGCCATCCAGCCCAGCATCCTGTTCCTCGGCAGAGAGAAACTCATGGCGTTGGGCCGCACCCGGCAGGGGAACGTGTTCCAGATCACCTCGGACGACTTGGGCCGCACCTGGGGGCCGATGACCACCGCGGCGCTGCCCAACCCGAACGCCGGAACCGATGCGCTTACCCTGCGTGACGGCCGGCACCTGATCGTCTACAACCACACGCCCAAGGGCCGGTCGCCCCTGAACGTGGCCGTCTCACAAGATGCGGAAGCCTGGCAGGCCGCACTCGTTCTGGAAGATGAGCCGGGCGAGTACAGCTATCCGGCCGTCATCCAAACGGCCGACGGCCTGGTGCATATTACCTACACATGGCGCCGGCAGCGGATCAAGCACGCGGTCGTTGACCCGGAAAAACTCGCGCTGAGCGAGCTTCCCTGATCAAGGCAGAAACAGGGGACCTAACCTGGATTATTCGTGACGCTGTAGGGTGGTGACAAGCAAGCCAAGACCCTGGTGGGCCTGCGGTCGCTTGGCGGGCCTGCTTCCAGCGCACGGCGTGCAAACCACGTCGGGTCTGGCTTGCGCAGGCCCACCAAGGCCTAAACCGGATTATTCGTGACGCTGTAGGGTGGTGACAAGCAAGCCAAGACCCTGGTGGGCCTTCGGTCGCTTGGCGGGCCTGCCTCCAGCGCACGGCCTGCAAACCACTCCGGGTCTGGCTTGCGCAGGCTCACCAAGGAGTTGCGCGACCTTGTCCCACCCTACATGAATCACTCAAGTTCACTACCCCCGATGCTCAGGAGAGAAACCATGAAACGCCTCGTGAAGACATCCTTGCCCGTCCTGTTGTCCTTGGCGGCAGCCTGTACGCTCCCGCTTCGCGCCGACCAGCCGCCAAGGCCCGACCACAGCCGCGTGCCGGGCGTAGTGGTGGCGTATTCGCCGGCCGCGTCGGGCATCTATATCGGCTCGCCGGGCATTGTGATCCTCCCGGACGGGGCGTATCTGGCCAAGCACGACGAGTTCGGCCCGCGCAGCACGGAAGGAAAGAGTGCCGTGAGCCACGTGTACCGCTCGACCGACCGCGGCCGCTCCTGGGAGCACCTGGCCCGGGTCGACGGCCTGTTCTGGGCGAATATCTTTCACCACCGCGGCGCGCTGTACATGATGGGCACCAACGCCGGCCACAACCGCGGCCACTGCGTCATCCGCATGTCCACCGACGGCGGACGCACCTGGACCGAGGCCAAGGACGAAAACAGCGGGCTGCTCTTCCCCGACATCTCCTACCACACGGCTCCCGTGCCCGTGGTGATTCACAACGGGCGCATCTGGCGAGCGTTCGAGGACGAGAAGACCGGCGGCGGCTGGGGTTATGCGTTCCGCGCCTTCATGATGTCGGCCCCGCTCGACGCCGATTTGCTCAAGGCGTCGAGCTGGACCGCGTCGAACGCCATCCCCCGCGATCCCACGTGGCTGGACGGGCAGTTCCGCGGCTGGCTCGAAGGCAACGCCGTGCTCGACCCGGACGGCCGCATGGTGAACATCCTGCGCGTGAACGTCGAAGGGCCCAGCCGCATCGCAGGCAAGGCAGCCCTGGTACGCATTAGCGACGACGGCCGGACGGCTGCTTTCGATGCGAATACCGGGTTCATCGACTTCCCCGGCGGCGCGAAGAAGTTCACCATCCGCCACGACGCGAAGTCGAATGCCTACTGGTCGCTGAGCAATCCGGTCATGAGCCACACGGACCGCAACGCCGGCTCGGTGCGCAACACGCTGGCCCTGCTGCGTTCGGAGGACCTGATCCACTGGGAGGTCCGGTGCATCCTGCTGCACCATCCCGACGTGCGCCACCACGGTTTTCAATACCCGGACTGGGTGTTCGACGGCGGCGACATGATCGCAGCCATACGCACGGCGCACGACGACGGCGTAGGCGGCGCGCGCAACGCGCACGACGCCAACTACCTCACCTTCCATCGCTTCGAGGACTTCCGCACCCGCATCCTCGCCGACTCAGTGGTCAATCCCGACGCGATCGGTCAGTCGCCGGCTTCTCAGTAGCCGCAGCAGAGAACCATTGTTCGCGAGAGATGCGGGACAGCATGTTGATATTGCGTGTTCCGTCTAACTGAGTGGGTGCAGTCGATTTCTACCACACAGTATCTGCTCGGAACGCAAGTTCTGCGAGGCATCGTCTGCGCGATCGCAGCCAATCGAACTTAAAGCCGTTGTGCAACGGAGAAAATTCCATTTTTCCTTCAACGTTGGGGGGATTGGCTATCCCTATACCCCCCCCTAGAAAATGCCCATGGCTGGCTATTGACGAGGGGTTCTGCCTTGATGAAAATAGATCACCATAGGCAGCCAAAAATCCCGATCGTCCAGTTCGCGATAACGGAGGCGTGCCTACGCGGCAGTGGACTGGACGGCAATGCGGAGGCTGAGATGCATCGTCGGAAGACAACAGCATTGATGAGACCGAAGGCATTCGACCATGGTTCTGGCAACAAATCAGCCGCGCCGCAACGGGCACGCCCGGCGTTACATCTTCGACTCAATGACGAGAACGGCCGATCCGCCTTCGTACCAGGATCGTAGGAGTTCGCAGGTAGCAGTCATCGCGATTGCAGTGTATCGGCGGGAGTCTTGCGATATCGTCGAAGCTTCGCCCTTCTTCTTCCGCGTTTGCCCACAGAAGCAGAACAACCTTGCTACAACACCAGCGACCGAACGCCTCCGCACCGCAGTGCTTCAAGTACAGTGGCAAATGGCGATTGAGCAAACCGAGGGTTCCGTACCACCAGCGGCGGCTTGGGAGATTTTGGTCGGATTGGGCCAGCCACGCATTCGAAACGCCGTCGAGGCTGCCGGCGTAACAGGGGCAGATGTCGATGATTGCATCCAAGAAACATGGGTCGAGGTGCTCAAGAGCATTGAAAACCTGCATCCCGCTTCCAACGGGGCAGGCATCGTGTGTTGGCTGCAAACCATCGCCCGGCGAACGGCCGTGCGATTTCGCCGTCGCCAGTCGCGCTTTCTTTACGGCTGCGGGGCGCTGTACGCTCACCAAGCCTGCCAAGACCCCGAGCAGCTCGACCCGGCAAGCATCTGCATTGAGCGGGAGACCCAGCGCCAGTTGGTCCACTCGATCGATTTGCTGCGCACCGACATGGGAGAGCGGACCCATTTGGTGGTGACCCGCTACCTGGCGGGAGAAACCAACCTCACCTCGCTCGCGAAGACACTGGGGATCTCCCGCGGCCGGCTCTTCCACTCCTGGCGCACGGCGGTGCGTTTCTTGCACAACGACTTGGTGTAGTCTCCATCCACCGGGTTATCGAGCCCCATCCTGCGAAGAACGATTTCCGCGCCGCCACCCATGACATTTGCGTGGCGTAGTCGTTCGTGGATTCGCAGCAGGCTGGGGAAGGTTATCCGAATTTTCCGGTTTTGCGCGCTGCGCCGAGCCGGTTCCGCCCATTTATTAAGTGGAACCCTATAGCTACCACTGCAAATGCCCCTCTATGGAGTGGATTTCTGTGGAGTTGGTTTAGCCCGCTAGTGGGGTAGTTGAATGTGAGGGGTAGAAGAGACCCCACAAGCCAAAGATCGCATGCAGGGGTCAAACCCCTTGTTAGTAGATAGAAACTTGCCAGGATCTGGTTAGGAGAACACCATGTTGCGCCGCCTGTTCGCTCCGTCCGCTCACCGCAGTCGAACCTCTCGCACTCGGAAGACTGCCTGCCTCCACACCCGCAAACTCTACCTCGAGCCCCTCGAGCAGCGGCAACTGTTGGCCGTGGTTGCAGGCTTCGAAAGCGGATTGCTCACCGTCTCGCTGGGTGAAGCAGGTGATCACGCGTTCCTCTCGTACAACGATGGCAACATCCAAGTGGGCACGACTGCGGGGGCTAGCGACGTTTATGGTGGCTCGGACACGATCGCTTCAATTGCCGTCCTGGACACCGGCACCAATGCCGACCAGTCCGTGACCTTTTCCGGCTCGAACACGATCAGCAAGACCGGCGGCGGCAACCTGACGGCCATCACCGTCACTGGCATCGAGACGGCCAACGTCGAGCAGTGGATCTCGGTCACCACCATCAGCGGCGATGCCGGTGAAGTCAGCGTCGCCGAACCCGGCCGCATCCAGCACGGCATCAATCTGGCGGCCGCCAGCGGTGCGGTGAACGTAGCTGCCGGTCAATATGAAGAAAACCTGAACGTCAACGTGGAAGGGCTGACCCTGACCGGGCCCAACGTTGGCGTACATGGCAATGATACCGGCCGGGATCCGGAAGCGGTGATAATTGGAACCGTTCGTTTTTTGGCTGCGGACGTCACCTTTGACGGTTTTGAAGTGGCACCTCAACGTCTGTCAGGTTCCACGGCTCTGCCCCAGTTGGTGCTGCAGGGTTGGCCGCATGAGAACCATCTGTGGTCGGGCGTCACGATCACGAACAACCGCATCTTTGTAGACAGCACGAGAAACGATCCACACGGCATATGGCTCGAAGGCGGGGGGTTTACGCAAGATGGCGCACCGGACTACGGGGTCACTTGGACCTATCAGGTAGAGGTTAAGGTTACGAACAACTACGTGTCGGGCGGTTCCATTGGTGTGTTTGGCTCAGTTGACTCGGAAGTTTCCGGCAATGTTGTGAAGGATTCCCACAACGCGTGGGGCGGGCTACTGATAGTTGCAAACGAGAACATTCAGGTCGAAGGCAACTACGTTGAGGGATCGCGCAACTCCGATCCCGATTTCACGCCCAGTGGTCTGCTGTTCGAGGGTAACGTGAATTCAATGGTTACCAAGAACGAATTCGTAGACAACGAAATTGGGCTCTGGCGTGGAGACCGTCGTCAGTTCAAGTGGGCCCATCCGGTCGCATGGGAGGAATTGGCGTATAGAATTGACGCAGTTAATTGCAGCATCGACGATAACACGTTCACTGGCAACGATATCCAGCTTCTGGACGAAACAAGGGGGCAGTACATGCATGCTCCCGCGCTCCCCGAAAACCCGCTGGACCTTGACGCCGTACTCAGCGCCAACACCTTCGACCGCGCCGTCGTCGTGCGCGAAACCGGCACCGATGACATCAAAGTGCCCGCCATCTTCAGCGCCATCCAGGACGGCATCAACGCCGCGGACGCCGGAGGCACGGTCTATGTCTATGCGGGGCAGTATGCAGAGAGCGTGCTGATCAACAAGTCGCTGACACTCAGAGGCGATACCAGTGGCGCGCGGCCGGAAATCGTGCTGCCGGGAGTCAACGGCGACGGGGATCAGGTCGGTGGCATCCTGCAAATCACGGCGAGTGATGTGACTGTCGAGTATATGCACCTGTCGAAGGCAAAAACGGATGGCTGGAATAATTCTGTGATTGCCGTCCCTCGCGGTGGAGGCTGGCCGAATTACACGATCGCTTACGACAATATCACGTTCTCCGATCTGCTGGTCGAGGGCGGCGATCACGGCACCTTCATTACTGCCAGCAATGTGACCATTGAGAACTCCACATTCACCGGCCAGAAGAGCAGTTCGGTCTACTTCGACGCCGTGGCGGGCACGACCAACCTGGTTGCCAATACGTTCCTCGGCAACGTCGCCGTCAATAACGGCAAGGCCATCGTGATCGAAGGCTTCACCGGCATTCCGGCCTCCAGCGGCACGATCAACGTCCACCAGAACACGGTGGACGGCAAGACGAACTTCTTCCTCTACAACGACTGGGAAGCCCCCGGCCAAAAGGTCGCCATCAACATCACGAACAACAAGATCGTCAGCACGGGGCACGATGGCATCGTCGCTTATGACCCTCGCGAATGGGTCCCGGACTTCGACACATCGAAGTTCGCGAAGCTCAGCAGCATGACAGTTCATGACAACGATCTGTCAGGCGTCCCGATCGGTGCCACCGGTTTGGGGTTCACAGCTCCTGCCGCCGCCGTTGTGGGCGTCGTCGATGCGACGTACCCGGTTGTGATCGACGCCTCCGGAAACTGGTGGGGCACGACGGACGAGGAGGCGATTACGACCTCGTACATCAACGATGCTTCCGTGGTGGACGTAACGCCGTTCCTTGCCGCCGGCACGGACACAAGTACCGATCCCGGATTCCAGGGCGATTTCTCCACGTTGCACGTCACGGCCCTGGGTGCCCAGACCGGCACGGTTGGCCGGATTCAGGAAGGCGTGAACCTGGTTAGCGGCAGTACAGTGATTGTGGGGGCAGGGACGTACGTGTCTGCCAATGCGATCGTGATCGGCGATTCATTAACGCTCGTCGGGGCCGGCAGGGACGACACTATCGTCCGCCGCGACTATGCCGGCCTGAGCCAATATGCCCACGTGATCGAAATCACCGCGCCGGAGAATGTGACAATCAGCAACTTGACCGTTGGGGGGCAGAACAACATGACGGTCGGCGGGTCAGGGGCCGTCACCAACATGCTCGGTTACCTGATCGGCAAGGGCAGCGGCTACGCGACGACGGACAATCTGTTGATCGACAACGTCCACTTCGACGGAGGACGAAGTGCCGTGCTCAATACCGGCGACAACTTCACCGTGCAGAACTCCTTGTTCACCGGGAACTGGCTCCGCGCCTCCGTACGCACCGAAGGTGGCTCCTTCGTCATCCAGAACAACCTGTTCCAGGGGCTGCACTACCAGTTCGGCGCGCTGATGGTCGAAGGCAGCGGTCAGATCGAAGGCGTGTTCCATCAGAACATCGTCCAGTCCAACGCCAATCCGGGCTACTTCAAGACGAATGGGAACGTTTTCCAGCTTGAATTCTACAACAACAACGTCGGCTCCAGCGGCTTTGAAATCACCGACAACGTCTTCGATGGCGCCACCTTCGATCCCGGCGCCCCGAACCAGTCTGGAAACAGCCTGCTCAATCGCGCCATCTACTTCGAGTACGACTACGTCAGCAAACCGATCACCGACTCGAGCCTGATCACCATCACAGGCAACAGCTTTGCCGGCTTCCACAGCGGCGGGCTGTTCACGCCTGTCGGCTCGATCGTTCAGAGTAACACCTTCACCGGCATTGAGCGCGGCATCATTCGTTTTGATGCGTCGCTGAGCACCGACGCGGAGGCCGAAGCGGCCATCGCGGGTGCCATTGCCGGCAACACGATCAACCAGCCGTACGCGTACACAACCGGCCCCGGCACGCCGTCCTACCTCGGCGTCTGGGCCGAGATCAACAACGCTATCCTGGAAGCCGCCAACGGCGACACGGTTCATATTTCGTCAGGAACGTTTGCAGAGAATGTCGATACGACGGCTACCGGTATTGATAAGAGTATCACCCTTTCTCCCGGCACCAGCCCCGGACAGGTCATTCTCAACGGCAATCTGAGGCTGGATGCGAATGATACGCTGGCCATTGAAATCGATGGCCTGACCGCGGGCACGGGATACGATCAGTTCGTGGTCAATGGCACGGTTACTTTGGGCGGGGCGGCCTTGAGTGCTTCGGGCACGCTGGCCGGCGTAACGGCCGGCAGCGTGCTTACGATCATCGATAACGACGCTGCCGATGTGGTGGTCGGCACGTTTGCCGGACTGGCCAACGGCGGCTATGTGACCATCAGTGGAATCCCCTTCCGCGTCTACTACAACGGCGGCGACGGCAACGACGTCGTGTTGATCAACGCCAGTCCAGTGCCCGAAACCTGGGTCGACGACGACTGGACCGGCACAATCCCCGGCACCGGCATCGATCATGACGGGAATCCGACCACGCCGGACCTGGTTTACGGCATGAACGCCTTTGCCGTCATCCAGGACGCAATCGATTCCGTGGACGTCGGTGGCACGGTGTATGTAGCCGTTGGCGGATACACCGGGAGAGCTGTCATCGACAAGTCTCTGTCATTGATCGGACCGCAGGCGGATGTTCAGCCCATCGCTGGCGGTCGCGCTGGCGGCGAGGCAGTTCTGACCCTAGAGGGCCATGACCATCCGCTGCAAATCGTGGCAGATGACGTAGTCGTCAACGGTCTGGAACTGGCTCAGTTTTTCTACGGCCCGGAAATTCAAGTCGCTGCGGAAGCGAACGCCCACCGATCCAACGTGACTTTGGCCTATAACTACATTCATTCGGATCGCGCTTGGACCGGCATTGTCGTCGGTGAGAGCACCGGATCCGGTGGCAAGAAGGCGAGCGGCCAGGTTGTTGTGGAAAATGTGACCATCACGCACAACATCGTGGATGTCAGTCCCGAAAACAAGCCAGGCTACACCTACAGCCGCGCGTTCAGCTTCACCACGGGCTTCCCACAGGACTTGGACAACAACCACGTCACGTTTAAGAACACTACCATCGCGAACAATACGGTGAATTACTCAGGTTCCAAGGAGACGGGCTGGAGCAGTGCGGCCGCGTTGTTCGGCGGCGGCCTAACCACTAGTTCAGGCTCTGAGTTCCATTACGAGAACTTCACATTCGACGACAATGTTGTCAGTAATTTTGGCATGGTCATGAATTCGATGAACTTCCAGGGAGCGTCCTTCCAACGGAATGTCTTCCAGGACGTTCGTTCTGGCCTGTACGTGAACATCCGCGGAACCGAGGAGCAGCCAGCTCTGTTCAAGGACAACGTCTTCAGTAATGTGGCCACCGGCAGGGCGGTGGCGTTTGCCGGTACGGCATACGCCCCGTTGGGAGACGAGTATGTGCATGTTTCCGGTAATTTCTTTGACTACAATCAGGTCGACTTCAGCAGCCAGTCTTCTGTTGTTGCGATCGGTTCCGGTGCCGATGCTAGTACCATCGAGATTCGCGAGAACAGCTTTGTTGACCATGGTGTCAATGAATATCCGGGACGTGCGCTGTCGAACAGCGGTACCGGAACCGTCGACGCCTCCGGCAACTGGTGGGGCACGACCGACGAACAGAAGATTCTCGATTCGGTCAGCGGCTCGGTCGACTTCACCCCCTACCTGGCCAGCGGCACGGATACCGACCTCGGCACGCCCGGCTTCCAGGGCGACTTCTCCACGTTGTACGTCACCACGCTCGGCGCGCAGACCCAGACCGGCGGGCGGATCAACGAGGCCATCGGGCTGGTTTCGGCCAGCACAGTCATTGTCAACGCTGGCACCTATAACGAACGCGTCACCATCAACAAACCGCTCACCCTCCTCGGCGCTCAAGCGGGTGTCGACGCGCGCGGGCGAACCGGAGCCGAGTCGATCGTGACGGAAGCGGGATTGTCAACCCCGAACCCGGACGTGTTGATCGAAGTCACTGCGGCGGCTGACGGTACGACCATCGACGGTTTCACATTGCTTGGAGACCAAACCAACACCACGGCCGATACCAGCGTCATCCGGGCGTGGAGCGACGATCTGATCGTACGGAACAACATCGTCGATGGAATGCATGCGGTCATTTACAAAGGCGGCGATGGATTCCTCTTGCACCAGAACGACATTACGGGCAACAAGACGGGATTCGTCGTGCAGCCGAGTACTACCACGAATGTGACCGTCACCGATAATGCGATACGCCTTGGTACGGCGCCCATCGCCGATGCTTCGGGCGTTTACATGACCGGTGTGGCGGGCTCGACCATTAGCGGAAACACCATTACCGGCTTCAACAGCCGCGGCATCGGCGGCAGCAATTGGACGAATGCTGCAATCACCGGCAATATCCTTTCGGCCAACCGCGACGGGATCAGCCTCTGGGGCAACACGACCTTCATCGACATCGTCGACAACGACTTGAACGACAGCGGACGGCATGGCATCAACATCAAGGGCCAGGACGTGGTGATTGAGGACAACCGGATTACCAACAGTGGTACGACGGCGATCAACGTCGAGAAGGACACGCTGGAAACTGAGCGAGTCACGGTCCTCGACAACGTACTCACCGGCAATGCGACGGGTATCCGCGTATCGACCAGCGCCGCTTCCGGCCCGCTTACGTTCGAAGGCAACACCATCACGGGCGGGACCAATGCTTTCGATATCGCGACTGCTTCCGTGGTGAACCTGACGGACAACACCACCAGCAGCAACACATCCGGCGGCACCATCACCAACGTCGCGACCATCAACCTCACCACCAACGACGCCGCGAACACGGTGCGCGTGAACGTAGACGGCAGCGGCAATATCGTGATGGGGCAACTTGGCGTTGACGGGCAAATGCAGGCCGTCAGCTTCACCGGCGTTACCACGCTGGGCGTCAATACCTTGGGCGACGCGGACACCGTTTGGGTAGCCGCCCACGACACGACCGTCATCAACCTCGACGGCGGCCCGCCCGCAACGGTTCCCGGCGATACGCTCATCTACGTTTCCGACGGGGTGAACGCGTTCACGTTCGGTCCGTCCACGATTACCACGGACAACAAGGCCAATATCCATTACGTCAACTTTGAAAAGACCGGGGTCTCCGACTACCTGCTGCTGCACGGCACGGGGCTCGACGACCTGCTGGTGGTCCAAGCCACGGACGCCAATTCGGGCACGTATCAACTCACCAGCGGAGGCGT
Organism: Thermoguttaceae bacterium; assembly: GCA_034005525.1. Taxonomy (GTDB): domain Bacteria; phylum Planctomycetota; class Planctomycetia; order Pirellulales; family Thermoguttaceae; genus PWXP01. The sequence goes on from JAVEUP010000040.1 coordinate 43,141, forward strand.
GCCCGGGCCGGTGGTCTTCTTCAGCGGCATTCAGTTACTCGCGTTCGACGCGGCCGACGGTCACGACATCCTCCGAATCCACAATCCGGCAGGTGGTGTGTTCGCGCCCGCCGCCGGCGTGTTCTATGATGGAGGGCCCAACACGACGGTGCCGACGCATAACCCCTACGGCGACTCGCTGGAAATCCTCGGCGGCGCCGCGGCTACCGTCGAGCACGTGTTCACCAACGCCGGCGACGGCTTCATTCACTACAACGGCAGCCCCGCACCCGACATCTCCTACACCGGCCTGGAACCGATCGTCGATACAACCGTCGCCGGTCACCGAATCTTCACGTTCAATGACGATCCGCAAACGATCGTGATCAGCGACGCGGGCGTTGCCGGGCAAACGAAGATCGATTCCAACTCGGCCGAGCAGGTGACTTTCGCGAATCCCACCGCGTCGATGGCCGTCAACGCAGGAGACGGGGGAAACGTGATCCACGTCGCCGGGCTGGGCTCGTCGCTGGACGCCACGGTGACCATCCACGGCGGCGATGGGCCCGACACCTTCAAGATCACCCCCAGTGCGACCGCCGGGTTCATCATCCATGGAAATCTTCCCGACTTCGACGACATGGACGCCGACCCGACGCAGGTCGACTTCCTCGACGTCGTGTTCCCCGGAACCACCGGCCGGAAGCTCACGTACGAAGGCCGGCCCACGGGCAACGGGAAGTGGGAGTTCGACAACCGGCAACCGATCGACTTCACCGGCATCGAGAAGCTCAGCTTCTTTGAAGTGCTGGCCATCAGCCAGGATGCCGGACGGCGGGGCCGGTCCGAAGCATGGGTGCGGGTGTACGATGCCGAGTTGGGCAACCTGGTGGCCGAAATCCAGGCGTATCTGCCCGACCACCGCTCCGGCGTGACGGTCGCCGTGGCCGATGTCATCGGCAACGGCATTCCCGAAATCATCACGGCGCCCGGAGTGAACCACGCGCCGCAGGTGAAGGTATTCCAGTTGCACGCGGGCGGCGCGGGTGCCGGGTCGCTGGTCGATGGGCCCTTGATGGCTTACCCGGACGATTTCCGCCCCGGGCTGCACGTGGCCGCGGGCGACGTGACCGGCGACGGCAGGGCCGATATCGTGGCGGTGCCCACGCGCGGCGTGGCCGAAGTGCGCGTCTTCGAAAACCAGGGACCGAGCGCCGCGTCGTGGATCAATCCGGACCCGTCTTGGCAGTTCGCGGCCTTCGACCCGTCGTTCACCGGCGGGGCCTCCGTGGCCGTCGGCGACCTGCTGGGCCAGGGCGCCGGTGGTCAGGTCGTGGTGGGCTCGGGACCGGGAATGCGGGCGGCGATCCACGTGTTCGATCTGGCCCTGTTCGGCCCGAACGATTACCTGCCCAACCCGGTGCGGCAGTTCTACCCGTTCGGTGACGAGATGCTGGGAGGGGTGTCGGTAGCGCTGGGTCGGGTGCGTGCGCCGGATCCCCAGGGGCTGGACGCCACGCTCGACCTGATTGCAGGCGCGGCGCGGTGGGGCGGCTCACAGGTCGAGGTCCTCGATGGCCGCGACGGGGCACTGCTCAGCGCCTTCCAGGCGTACGACGACCGGAGCCTCAACGCCCCGGTCCGCGTGGCGGCCAAGGACATCGACGGCGACGGAATCGTGGAAGTGTTTACAGGCCAGGGAACCGATGGGCACACCGGGCGCATCAAGCGATGGGGGCTCGACGACCCGCTAAACCCATCGGCAGTCGATTTCCTGCTGCTCGACCAGAGTCCGGGCCGGCCCGGGTTCTTCCTCGGCTGATGGCTAAGGCCGGATGATTCATGTAGGGTGGGACAAGGTCGCGTAAGTCCTTGGTGGGACTGCGCAAGCTGCGCCCCATTGGTTTGCACGTCGTGTGCCGGAAGCAAGTCCGGCCAAGCGACCGGAGTCCCACCAGGGGCTTGGCTTGCCTGTCACCCCCCTTCATCGTCGTGGATAATCCGCGCCGCCGCTTACCACCGGGCCTCGAGCCCCACGTGCGCCCCATGCATAAACGCGCCCTGGTCGAAGACCAAGGCGGAGCCGCTTTGTAACGTGTTGGTGAAGTCAAGCTGATCGGGGGCCCGTGCAACTCCCTCCACCCACATCAACTGGTATCCCGCCCGGGCCGCCAGGCATTCCGTAAACCGCCACGTGGCATTGATCCCCAATTCGCCGATAAACGCCGTGCGCGAACCGGTTGTATTAAAGTCGCGCAGGACGACCGTATTGTCCAGGTCGCCCATGAAGGTGCGCTGGCCGGCGGCGTTGCCGAACACTCCCGCCTTGCCGAAGAAGTCCACCCCCAGTTGCCCGCGGGTCGCTTCCCACCGGCCGCCAAGCTGGGCGCCGTAGAGGTTGTTGCGGGCGTTGACGCGGTAATCGCTCGTGCCCGTCTGGTCGTCCTCCGAGTTGATGTTGAAGCGCTCGTCGAGGTTGAAGTAGCGGAAGCCGGCCAGCAGGTGAAAATTCGTGCAGCCTAAGCGGCGCCAGTAGTTGACCTCCACGTTGTGAATCCTGCTTCGGTAATCAAGCGTCATCCGGTCCGCCATGAAGAAGTCCTGCGTCGTTACCGCCAGAGGACTGGGAATGCTCAGGTTATTCTCGTCGGCCACGTCGCGCGTGCTGCCCCACTGGTGCAAGCCGAAGTAGACCGTTTCGATCGAACGGTGCGAATCGAGCCCGATGTCGAACGCGAACCGGGGACCGACTTCGGTGCCGAAACTCAGATCGTGGGTTGTCATGCGAGTTTCGTTCTCGAAGACGGCAATGACCAACGGTTCGGCGCTCCGCGTTCCGCGGTTCAGATGCAAAAACAGCGCATCAGCGGAAAACGTAAGCCACGGATCCTCGACGCAGGGAACCACGCACGGCGCGGCGCCCTCGGCCGGTGCGAATCCGATATCGTCGGCGCAGCTTGCCGGCGCGAATCCGGCGACCAGCGCGAACAATCCACCCGCGAATACGAAACGAAGAAGAACTCGATGCATGGGTACCTCCTTGTCCCAAGAGATGATTCGTCGTGCTCATCGACCCACGCCGAGGTGGGTCGGCTAGTTACAGTTACAATGCAAATACCGCGATTATTCGCTAGCATCGGTCCACGTGGAATAACCCTTCAGAAAAACGTTCGGCGTCCAAACGGCTCTACATCGCGGTTAAAACGAGCGCGTCTTTGCGGGACATACGGGTGCACACAATAATCCCATTTGTTCCGGTTGCACCGGCGCCCGGTTGTACTGCTTGTACCAATTGCGCCGGCGAATGACCGTTCCACTTGCCTGATTTGACGCGCGCGCCCGATCGTCCCGCGTATCACGTTTACGCGTCCAAACGGTCATTCCACTTGTACAGGTTGTGTCGGCGCACGACGGATTCACAGCTTTCAATGACGCGGGCGCCCGGTTGCTCCACCTGTAGTGATTGCGCCGGCGAGCCCCCCATGCAAAACGGTGTGGCCAACGCGGCGCACCTTAACGAATTCGGGGGGATTCCGCTGCCTATACTGAACACACGTTTCTTTTCCGGGGCTCTTCCGTTTCCAGGTCCAGGCCGCGGCAATGTAGCAGGCACACGCCGCTGTGCCGTCCCTGAAACCAAGGCTGTCTGCACCTGGAAACAGAACAGCCTTTTCCGGGGAGCTATTGGAAGTGCCACAACGTACAGACGCGTCACTTTGCCGGTTTTCGGGATTGCACCCTTGACAACGCTTATCCAGGCAATTACACCTGGAGAACGGTTCGTACCAAGGGTTGGAGTGCCGCCTTGAGGCGGATTCTTCGCGCCGGCTGAAGCCGGGGCTTCGGCAGGGTGCAGTTTGCACCTAAAAGCGGAAGAGCCAAGCAGAGGGAGATTCCAATGATGATTCGCAGCTCCTTTCAGCCCGGGTCTTCCCTCCCGAATCGGGAACTGCCTCGGCAATCCCGGCAATCGCTTTGTTCGTATCGGCCGCTGGCGCGCGGTTTTGAGCCGCTGGAGGACCGCCGGCTCCTGTCCGTTGGTGCGATGCCCCTGGAGTTGTTTGGCATGTCGCCCGCCCTGTTTGTCGAGAACCAGGGCCAGTGGAGCGACGCGGCGGTTCGCTACATGCACCAGGGCGACGCCATGCAGGTGGCCATCACCGACTCGGGGGCCGCATTCCGCTTGGTCGACCGCGGGTCCGGGCCGGAAACCAACGCACCCGACGTCCGACCGGGCACGCGCGGCGAGGTGGCCGGCGGGATCGAGTTCTCCGTCAGCTACGTCGGGGCAGACTCCGTGGCGCCGGTCGGCCGCGAACCGTCCGATACCGTATTCCATTACCATGTTGGGGATGAGGCCAATTGGCGCAGTGCGGTGCCGACCTTCGAGTCGGTTGTCTACCGGGAACTGTACGGCGGGATCGACCTGGCGGTCTGGGGCCAACGCAGCCAGTTGAAATACGAGTTCTACGTCGGCCCCGGCGCCGATTGGCGACAGATTCAGATCCGGTACGACGGCATCGTCGGCCTGTCGATCGCGGAGGACGGTTCATTGATCGTCGACCCGGGGGGCGGATGGGAGCCGTTGATCGACGCGGCGCCCTACGTCTATCAGGAGATCGACGGGCAGCACGTGGAAATCGCCAGTCAGTACGTGCTGGTCGACCCATGGACGTTCGGCTTCGAACTCTCCGGCGATTACGACCCGGACGCCCTCTTGGTGATCGACCCGGAACTGGCCTGGTCGACGTATCTCGGTGGCACGGGTCAGGATTTCGGTTACGGCGTAGACGTCGACGGGTCGGGAAACGTCGTGGTGACCGGCGAGACGTTCTCGTCCGACTGGGTTGTCGGCGACGGGCCGCCCGCGAACGGTTCGTGGAATGCCTTCGTCACGAAGCTCAGCCCCTCGGGCCAGCACCTGTGGTCCACGTTTCTCGGCGGCGACGGCACCGACTTCGGCCAGGCGGTGGCCATCGACTCGGCCAACAATATCCTCGTTGCCGGGGAAACCGGCTCCGCCGGCTGGGTCAGCGGCGGGTTCGACACGACCTTCAACGGCAACGCCGACGGCTTCGTGGCGAAGCTCAACGCAGCGGGCCAGCACGTCTGGTCAACCTACCTGGGCGGTAGCGGCGACGACGGCGCCGTGGGCGTGGCCGTCGACACAAGCGGGAACACCCTGGTGACCGGATGGACCTTCTCGGCCGGATGGACCGCCGGCGGCTTCGACACCGAATTCAACGGAAACGCCGACGCCTTCGTCGTGAAACTCAGCGCCGCAGGCGGCCACGTCTGGTCGACCTACCTGGGCGGGAGCGGCTGGGACCACGGCCGCGGGATCGCAACCGATGCCGCCAACAGCGTTTTGGTCACCGGCTGGACCTCGTCGGCCGGCTGGGTCGGCGGCGGATTCGACACCACCTACAACGGCAATACCGACGCCTTCGTGACCAAGCTCACTTCCGCCGGCGGCCACTCCTGGTCCACTTACCTCGGCGGCGCCAGCGAAGACCGGGGCTACGGTATTGCGGTGCTCGGCACGGACGTCGTCGTGACCGGATGGACGGCTTCATCCGGCTGGACCACCGGCGGCTTTGATACCACCTTCAACGGTTCCACCGATGCGTTCGTGGCACGGCTGACCGGCTCGGGCGGCCATGTGTGGTCGACCTACCTCGGTGGAAGCAACGACGACTACGGCTGGTCCATCGCATCGGATGCCGCAGCCGGCATTCTGGTGACGGGTGGGACCCGGTCTTCCGGCTGGGTCAGTGGCGGATTCGACACGACCCACAACGGCAACTTCGACGCCTTTGTCGCGGCCCTCACGCCCGCCGGCCAGCACCAAGGGTCAACCTATCTCGGAGGCAGCGACCGGGATTTCGGCAATGGGATCGCCGTCGACTCCGCGGGGACCGTGTACGTCGTGGGCGAAACCAACTCGCCCGGCTGGACCACCGGCGGATTCAACACCACCTTAAGCGGCTCCTATGACGCCTTCGTGGCGAAGATCGCCTTCTCCCGGGCGAATCCCGTCTACGACCTCATGGGCCGCATCGTGTCAAACGGCGACTGGTGGCTTGGGGAAAGCAACGGCGTCGATGCCTTCAGCAATAGCAAGGTGAACCGCTGGAACCCAAACCTTGACTGGGCCGATATCATGGTCGGCGACTTCACCGGCAGCGGAGTAGACGATATCGCCGGCCGCGTTGTCAGCACGGGCGATTGGTGGCTGGCTGTCAATAACGGCGACGGGACCTTCACCAACCAGCGTTGGGGCCGCTGGAACCCCAATGTCACGTTTTCC
>JAVEUP010000402.1:0-3028 GCA_034005525.1 Thermoguttaceae bacterium
GGCTTCGACCGCCGCCAGGCACCGCACGCCGTCCCATTTGACTTCGTACAGGTGGTCGTCCGAATCGAACGGCTCACTGGCGACGGCCAGCATCGGTTCGAGGCGTGGGATCATGCCGACCTCCGTTTCCGGACGCGGGTCGGGATGTCGGAGGAACCCTTCTTGCCGGTGGTTTGGGCCACGCTTTGCTTCAACGCATCGAGCAGTTGGAGCACCTGGACGGGTTCCTCTTCGGCCACGGGCACCTGGCGGCCTTCCAGCTTGGCCTCGATCAGTTGCGTGAGCTTCTCGGGCGTATCGTCCCGCAGCCGCGTCCAGTCGAGCGGCCCGCGGACCGAGTCGATCAGCGTACAGGCAAGGTTCAACTCCTCGGCCGACGCGGCGCCGTCCCGCAGATCCGCCTCCAGCGTCGCCGCGGGCCGCACCAGGGCCGGATCGTGCAGCACGTGCATGGCCAACAGCCGCCGCAGGGGCCGAACGGCCACCGCGTAGCGCCGGCCGGACATGGTGATGCGCCCCACGGCGCAGCAGGCGCGCCGCTGCATGGCCTTGACCAGCAGGAGGTAGGGCCGTTGGGCCGCCAAGCCGTCCGGGAACAGGTACAGCGTGCGGCCGGAGAGCATCACCGGCTCGACCTGGTCGGCCTCCACAAACTGCTCCAGGAGCAAGGCCTTTTCTTTCGGCGGCCGGAGGCGTTCCAGTTCCGCGTCGTCGATCACCACGTACTGGTCGGGCGCGTAGGGATACCCCTTGACGATCTCGACGGCCTCGACCTTGCCGTGGATGGGGCAGTGTTTTTCGTAACGGATCCGCTGCTTGCAGGGGGCGTGCAACTGGTTGAAGCGGATGGTGTCGGTCGTGCTGACGGCCGGATAGGCTTTCACCGGCACGGCCAACAGACTAAGCTGGAGGATGCCGGTCCAACTGGCCCGGGCCCGCTGGGGGGCGGGAAGCCCGGTCGAGGGCCGGCCGTTCTGGTCCGGGTTGTGGGTTGTGAGCATGGTTTTGGGTCTCTTCTGTTGAAGGATGGATGGTTGGGAGTGTTGACGCTCCGCGGCCTTCCGACCGCCGAGCGGGTGCCTACGAGTCGAGGTCGTCGAGCGCGGAGACCATTCGGTCGTTGAGGTCGTCGAGGTCCAGTGCTTCGTCAAGAAGCACCCGCTTCGTCGCGACGGCCTGCGAGATGGGTTGGGCGTGGGCCGGTTTCCGCCGGATGACGCCGTGCGCGCCGTTGCCGGATGGGCCAGTCGTCTGCCGCGCCAATTCTTGGTTCACCGCCTGGCGGCACGCGGCATAAGCGTTGCGGACGCGGCGGTGGAACGCATCGGGATCGTTCGTCCATAGGGCGGCGTCGAGTTCCACGCGGACGTCGCACGACGCGCCGACGCTGCCGCCGTCCGGCTGACGGAGTTCCTTGGCGAGGCCGACGTTCAGGATCAGGGGCATGAGATGACTCCTTTGAGGTTTACAGGAAGCTATTCACAGGAGATCCCTTTGAAAGGGACCGGCCCGGCGGATCTCGAAACCGGGCTGGCGCTGATGGAACCGTGCGGTAGTGTCAAAGACCGGCCCTTCCGTTTTTAGGTGCAGGCCAAACGGGAGAGCCGAAGGACCCCATCGCTCGGGCGATGGGCAACTCTGAGGTAGGATCACGCCACGGCCGATTCCCCGTGGAAGGACTGCCAGGACCGTTCGAGTTCCCGGCGAAGCTGGCTGATCCGGCCAGCGGAGAGATTGAACAGCCGGGCCACTTTTCCGGTGGTCTCGCCCAGGGCCAGCTTCCATGCGATTCGGCGTTTTCGCGTGCTCAAGGTTTTCAACCACGCGGGGAAATCGATCCGGCTGGCCGCTGTTTCGGCCGGACCCGCGCGGCGGTCCTCGATCAGCACTTCGAGCCAGCCATCCTGCTGGCGGTCGTAGTGATCGAGCCGCTTCACGGCGACGTTCTTCCTGGTCTGGCAGTAGTCGGAACTCACGTCGCGAACGTTCAGTGGCATGCCGACCTGGCGGCCCCCGCGGATTTGGGCCACGGCGTAGATGGCCAATGGGGTGGCGTACGCGATGTCGGCCTTGTCCAACTCCACCAGCCGGACGAACGCGGCAAGGGTGTTGGCCACGACCTCTTGGATGAACTCTTCCCGGGCGTCGGGTTCCAGGTCGCGGGACGCAAAGCGGGCGTACCGCAGGATGGCCGGAAGCATGGCCAGGTACTGCTTGTGCCATGCGGGGATTGTTTTGGCACGGGACCGTTTACGGACGGTCCGGGGTTTCAACTTGGCGATCATCGTTGAGGGTCTCCAAAAGCTAAAGTGCCCCCAGCGGCGGGGGCGGTGAAAGAAACACCACGCCCCGCAGGATGCGAAGCGACCAAACGTAAAATGCCCCATCCCAAACCAATCCAGGCTCGCAACGGGGCAACATCACGCGGAGAACCGGTTATTGGCAGCTAATACCGGTCTCCAATGAGAAATGCCGCGGAAGGGGGCATTTGTTAAGCAAGATCGGGAGCCGTTCTCTCGGCTGTCACCTGATCGCGATCGGTCAGCGCATCGAAGAACCGTTGGAGCGCCGCCATGCTGGTGCAGTGGGTCCCGCCAGACTTCGGCGCGGTGGCTTCCTGCCGGTCGTCGGCCGATGCCGTGAGCCACACGATACCGGGAGGGAATCGACGAGCCGTGGCGGCCTCGGCTTGACGCTCTGCCGGCTCCGGAGGAACTCCTGCAAGTGCTCGTCCAGCTTGAAGCCGACCATGGCCAATGCGGTCACCTCCTGCATCGTCCTCGCGGGCTTTGGGATGAGGTGCCTGAAGGCGAGGCGGGCACGTCTGCGGATCGCGTGCAGCATCTGTTCGGCCGCAACGAGCATCGGGTCCCGAGGTTAACAGGCTCAATGGGGCGGTGGTCGGTGGTGGTGGACAACAGCAGGGCTGCCTGCCAAAATACCCCCATGCGACTCGGGCAAAACGGCCGGCATGGCAAGCACCGGGTCCCGAGAACTTGGCACGTCCCAGCCGGGTGTCAGTGACACC
>JAVEUP010000217.1:0-12349 GCA_034005525.1 Thermoguttaceae bacterium
CCTGTCGAACTGGCTGGGCAACGTCACGGGCCCGCTGCAGCGTATTGCAGGCGTTACCTCGCTGACCTTGTCGAGCGTCCGCGGATTCCAGACCCTCGGCCGGGGCTACCAGCGGAGCCGCGGGGGTTTTGGCGGATTCTAGGAAGAAGACAAGTGGCCTGATCGACTGAAAGAAACCTGGAGATTCCCGATGAATAGCCGTGTATTGATATTCGGCCTTGTGGTGATCGTGCTTGGTGCAACCGTGTTTGTCGGCACCGGCTGGGCAGGTACCGCGCCGAACACTCAACCATGTGGGCATCAAGGGCACTGCCTATGCGTTCCGAACGTTCGGAACTACGGGTACTATCCGACACAATGGCGACAGTGGCCTACCGAGGTGCGTCGGGATATGCACTTTCCCAAGAGCCTCGGCCGCGAGCGGATCCCCACGCCACCGGGCGACCCGACTGAACCGTTGCCAATCGAGCGACTCCGATCGCGTCCGATTCCCGGCACAGGCGACTTGCCAATACCCGACGGGATTCTGCCGCCGGAAGGCCCATTCCGGCCGGATCTGCCGCTCTTCCCCGAACCTGCCATCCCGGGCGGTATTCCGCCCTTTGTGCCCAGCACGACTCCGGGCTCGCCACCTGGGGCAGGCATCCCCGATTTGCCGTCAGATTCTGGCAACGCCACCCCGCTTGAAGAGCCTGCTGAGCCTGCCGAGCCTGCGATGCCTGCGGAGCCCGAGGCTTCGGTGTTGCCGCAGAGTTCGCTGGACAGACGCGAGGAATCGCCCTCCCAGAGCACATCGAATGGCCGAGCTGCGTTGGACGCAGCCGAGCCAGCACGCGGGGCGCCGCTACGGCAGCCTGACTCTTGGACGCGACAGCCGCAGCCTCGATTCAACGCGATTCCCCATCAGGCGTCGATCGGGCATGAGGAGGCGGTTCAGCCAGCGACGCACGAATCGGATCCGGAGCTCGCATCACAGTCCGAGAGGCTGGTTGCCGCGACATTTACCGACGGTCAAACCATCGCCGATCCGCCTCTGATGCTTGACGGCTTCTGCCCGGTGACCCTGAGCAACCTGGGGCAGTGGCGGCCAGGGCGTCGGGAGCACATGGCCGTGTACTTGGATCGGACCTTCCACATGGCCGGTCCCGAAGAGCGCAGACAGTTTCTCGCCGATCCGTCTCGCTTCGCGCCAATGTTCGGCGGCATCGACCCTGTGGTTGTGGTGGACGAGCAGCGATGGACGCCCGGATCCATTCAGTACAGCGCTGTGTACAAGGGGCGCATCTACATGTTCTCCAGCAAAGCGAATCTGGAGCGGTTCCAGGGAGACCCTCACCGCTACACGTTTGAACTGGATGAATGACCTGGCGGCGGTAGAAGCGGTGCTGGTTCGGCGAGTTCCTACCCGTCAAGTCCGCCGCACGCCTCGAACAGCTGGATCGCCTGGCGCACTTCAGCCACGTCGTGCAGCCGGAGCAAGTGCACTCCATGCCGCGCCAGGGCCAGGGCTGAGCCAATCGTACCCGCCGTACGATCCGCGGCATCGTCGCCGAGCACGGCGCCGATGAACCGCTTGCGGCTGTGCCCGACGAGCACCGGACACCCCAGTTGTTGAAAGCGCCTGGCGTTCCGCAACAGGTCGAGGTTGTGTTCCAGCGTCTTTCCGAAGCCGATGCCCGGGTCCACGGCGATGTGTGTCCGCTGGATTCCCGCCGCCTCCAGGGCGTCGCGGCGGTCACGGAGAAAGCCGAACACGTCCTCGACCACGTTGGCGTACGTGGGATTCTGTTGCATGGTGGCCGGAGTGCCCTGCATGTGCATGACACACACGCCGCAGGCAGTTTCAGCAATCAGCGGGATCATATCCGGATCGGCACGGCACGCCGTGACGTCGTTGACCACTTCGGCGCCGGCGGCAATCGCCTCGCGCGCGACTGCCGCCTTCGACGTATCGACGGAAACCGGAACCGTTACCTTCTCCACCAGGGCCCGCACCACGGGCAACACACGGCGCAGTTCTTCTCGGACATCAACCTTCTCCGCACTCGGCCGGGTGCTCTCGCCGCCGACGTCGAGCAGGTCGGCCCCGGCTTCCACCAGCCGGAGCCCGTGCTCGACGGCGGCGGCGGCTTCCAGTGTCTTGCCGCCATCGGAGAAGCTGTCGGGCGTGACATTGATGATACCCATCAACCGCGGCGTGCGGTCAAACGAGATCGCTTGCGTGCGTAGTTGCCAGGATTCAGCGCGAAGCAACATGGCGAAGGTGCGGTCTTCCAGAGGTAACCGTTCACAGGCATTCACAGGGACTGCCGATAAGCCGTCCCCGGCATAGCGGACAACGCGCGATTGTACCCCGTTTCCCGGCGGCCCGCAAATCAGTGTGCGGCAGGTGTGCGGCAGAGGCCTTCTTGCAGGCGTGGCCCATTCTTTCCCCGCATACAAGTTCGGTTTTGGCGCTGTGCTCACCTCCGGGCCGGATCGGAGTCTGAACTGCTGCATGTGAACCAGCCTGGCAGCCACATCTTCGCCTCACCCGCCCTTCTCGACGGCCGCTGGTACATCCGCACCTACGAGCATCCGGCGTGTATCGAGTAGAGATGGGGTGCAGGAACGACTTGCAGTTGGCAGCGCGACTGGCCCTGCTGGAGTTCACGCTCTAGCGTGCAGGGATGCCTGACTCACACGCTGAAGCGTGAACTCCAACAGCGCGCCAACATGGTCGCTACAAGCCCATTGCTGTGCATCGAGTAGGGGCGGTATCCCGGTCACCTCACAAAGTAGGTGATTGACAAGGGCGTTTGGCAGGGTAGAATATGCCGCTATCGCAGCATCACCACCGTAACCCAACGCATCCCCGAAAACGCTTTCCAAGAAGAGCCCAAATTGCTCATGTGTTACGATTAGGCCGCCACGCGAACTGGGGAGTGAACCACGCATGTTCGATACACCAGAAGCATTGCTGGGCCAGATCCGCCTGGGCGAGGATAATCGCCTGGAGCTGAAGGCCGTCACGTTCCGCGGCGATCGGGTCTCGGGACCTCATGGCGACGGGCTGGCCGACGAAATCGCCGCGTTCGCCAACAGTTCCGGCGGCGTTCTGGTGCTGGGTGTCGACGAGCGGACTCGGCAGCCGCACGGAATGAGCGTCGATGAGTTGACGCTGTTGGAACACTGGCTGGAGCGCATCTGCACCGACCGGATCAAGCCGCCGCCGCTGTGCCGCATCGAAAAATGGGAACTGCCCGGCGCTTCCGGCAGCCCGGCGCCCGTCTTGAAGGTGGATATCCCGCGAAGCCTGTTTGTGCATGAGAGCCCCAACGGCCATTTCCACCGCATCGGCAGCAGCAAGCGAAAAATGAGCACCGATTACATCATTCGTCTGGGCCAGCAGCGCAGCCAGACGCGCATGATTCGCTTCGACGAGCAGCCGGTCGTCCATGCGCCGCTCGAAGCGCTCGATCCGGCGTTGTGCGAACGGTTCCGCAGCCTCCGCACGCGAGACGAGGGGTTGGACTTCCTCGGCAAGCTGGGCATCGCCGCACTTGACGACCAGGGCGTCGCACATCCGTCGGTATCGGGCATCCTGATGGCGTGTCGCGAGCCGCGCCAGTGGATGCCCAATGCGTTCATTCAGGCGGTGGCGTATCACGGCACGTCGCCTTCCCGGCCGGGTGCCGGCCTCCCGTACCAGTTGGACGCCCGCGACATCTCCGGCCCACTCGACGCTCAGGTATGCGAGGCCTGCCGGTTCGTGGTGCGGAACATGAAGGTGGGCGCGATCAAGGACATGGGGCGAAGGGACATTCCACAGTACGACCTGACGGCCGTGTTCGAGGCGGTGGTCAACGCCGTGGCGCATCGCGACTACGCGGTCTACGACGCGAAGATCCGGCTGAAGCTGTTCGCCGACCGGCTGGAACTCTACTCGCCGGGCGGCATTCCGAACACGATGACCGTCGAAAGCCTCCTGTACCGGCAGGCGGCCCGGAACGAAACGCTCACCAGCCTGCTCGCCCGCTGCCCCGTGCCCGAGGAGGCCGAGTGGCTCGACACCGACCGGCGCACATTCATGGAGAAGCGCGGCGAGGGCGTTCGCATTATCATGGAAAATAGCGAACGCCTCTCCGGCCGCCGTCCCGAGTATCGTTTGCTCGACGACTCCGAGTTACTGCTGACGGTGTTTGCGGCGGGCGGGAGCCCGAAGGATGCGAGTGGATAAGCAACCAAAGCGCCGGGGGCCGCAGAAGTCCATCCGGTGCGGAATGTGTTGGTGGTTGACAAACCGGCTTCGTGAGCCTACCATACGCAACTGGTCGCGTGCCTGTTTCCGTTCGATCATCTTGGATCGGCTCGCGTATGCTTTGCTTTAGAAACTCGATTTTCCTGCGGCATCCCGGAGAACCCATCTGATGCAAACCATTCTGCTGCTGCTAGCTACAGCCTGGGGAGGCGCTGCCCCACCGGCTGAGGCGGGTACCTTCCCGGTGGCCGATACGTACGACGGCCGGCCGTTCGAGTACCGCATGGAGGCTTCGGCCCGGCGGCCCGGATACCGGGTGTACGAGCTGAAATACCCTTCGCCGGTCGAAACGCCGTTCGAGGCCAATAACACCATTTCGGCGGAATACTACGTGCCCGACGGCATCGGACCGGATGATCCGCGGCGGCCAGCCGTCGTCTGCCTGCACATCCTTGGCGGCGGATTTGAACTGGTGCAACTGGTCGCGAGCAGTTTGGCTTCGCGGGGTATCCCTGCGGTCTGGTTCAAACTGCCGTACTATGGCGAGCGCCGGCCCGAGGGGCTGAAGGAAGACCCGCGTCACGACCCCGCCCGGTTTGTCGAGGCCCTGACGCAGGGATTGCTCGACGTGCGCCGCACGGTGGACCTGCTGGCCGCGCGGCCGGAGGTCGATCCGGCGCGGATTGGCGTGACGGGGATCAGCCTGGGTGGCATGTTGGCCGGCACGGCGGCGGGGGCCGATCCGCGCATCCATCGGGCGGCGCTGATCCTCAGCGGCGGCGACGTGCTCGAAATCATCTACCACGCGCGCGAGTCGCGGCGCATTACCGAACTGCTGCGGGCGCTGCCCCCGGACCGCCGCCGCGAAGTCGAGCAGACGCTCCGTTCGGTCGACCCGCTTACCCATTCCGGCGCGCTGCGCGACCGGGCACTCGATGGGCGCGTGCTGATGATCAACGCAGGTTCCGACGAAGTCATCCCGCGCAACTGCACGGACAAGCTGGCCAACGCGCTGGGCATTGCCAGTGAGGTCGTCTGGCTGGACGGCTTGGGGCACTATACGGCCATGGCGGCGCTGCCGCAGGCGCTGGGAAGGACGGTTGCCTTCTTCGCCGAGGACCTGCCCGCAGGCGTCGAGCCGGCCCCGCCTGCGGCGTCGGCCGCCGGGCTTTCGCCGCTTCGCCGCGTGGTGCGGCTGGTGCAACAGGCCGGAACCTTTCTTGGCGCCGGCACGCATCCGAGCGCCGGACGATGCCACTTCATCGATCTGGCGGCAACGGTCACGCTGCCGGACGGGAAGCAGGTGGAGGGCAGCGCGAGGATTGTCCGCGGCGAGGGGCACCGGTTCCGCGTCGAACTCGACGTGCCGGTCCTCGGCGCAACCGTGCTAGCCCAGGGCAACGGCCCCTGGATGGCCGCCCGGGACAATACCGTGTTCTACGGCCAACTGCCGCCGGACCGCACCCCGGACAGTCCTTTCCATCTGGCTGCGGAACCGAACATGCTGAAACTGCGGGCGGCAACCGGCCTGCTGGCGGCGCTGAGCTTTTCGCCCGAATTGGTCGAACGTTGGGTTGCCGCGTCGGAGGAGGACAAGGACGGCCAGCCCGCCATCCGCGTTGTCCGGAAAGACCGGGCGGGCGATTTCGGCGTACTTGTCTTCCACAAGGACGGCGTCACGCCGAAAGAGGCGGTGTTCGACGTGGAAGGGGTCAAGGGACGCATCGTGTTCCGGGCCTGGCAAATCGAAACCATCGCCCACGAGACGCTCTTTGAGCCGGCGGGCGAGGCGACCGTCCAGAAGGTCGATGCCGATGACGTGTACCGTATGTTTGCCGCTATCGTGAACTTTGCCGCGGAGACCATCCGATGATTCTGACGATGCACAGGGGACTGTCCCGATTTTCGCGGCGCAGTGAGTACACTACCCCCTTGAAGACCCGTTCCGCCGCGAAAATGGGACTGTCCCCCTGGTGCGCGCGCATTGCGGCCTGCCTTTGCCTCGCCCTGCTGCTGACGCTTTCCGCCGTACAACCCTGCCCGGCCCAGTCGGCCGACGAGTTCGAACTCGTTGCCCGCGATCCGGCCGGCTATGGCCTGCTTGCCCGGTGCCGCGGGAAGACGGTGGTCTTCCTTTCCGGCACGCCGGAGCAGATGGGCCGCGCCCACGGAACGCTCCTGGCCGACGATGCCCGGCAGCTTACCGAGCGCGTGCTGTACCTGGTGGGCGCCGCCGACAGCGTGCAATCGGGCATCTGGTTTCTCGACCGCATGGCCGAGATCGAGCGACGCACGCTGCCGTTCCTACCCGCGCGGTTTCTGGCCGAGTGCGACGCGTTGAGCGAGGCGGCCGGCATTTCGCAGCGCGACGGGCGCTATGCGAACCTGTTCCCCGAGCGGTTCCATTGCAGCGGCGTCGCCGTGCGCGGCAAGGCCACCACCGACGGCCGCGTGCTGCACGCCCGCGTGCTCGACTACATGCGCGACATCCGCCTTCAGGACCACGCCATTGTGGCCGTCTTCATGCCGGAGGGTTATCACACGTGGGTGAGCCTCGGCTATGCAGGCTTCGTCGGTACGGTAACGGCCATGAACGCCCGCGGGCTGGCCATCGGCGAGATGGGCGGCGGCGGCGTGGGCGACTGGGACGGCATGCCCATGTCGCTGTTGATGCGCGACGTGATGGAGCGCGCCGCGACGGTTGACGAGGGCCTGCAAATCCTCCGCGAAACGCCTCGCACTTGCGAGTACTATTACGTCTTGAGCGACAAGTCGCGCGCCATGGCCGCGGTGCATTGCACACCGGACGAGTTCATCGTGCTCAAGCCGGGGCAGCAGCATCCGCGCCTGCCGCACGTACCCGACGACGCGGTGTTCATTTCCGGTCCCGGCCGGGCGGAAGCCCTGTCCGGACGGCTCGTGGAGCACTATGGGCAGATCGACGCCCAGCGGCTGATCGAGATCATCAAGCGGCCGGTTGCCATGACGTCGAACCTGCACAACGCCGTCTTCGCCCCCGAAACGCAGGAGATGTGGTTTGCCGACGCCGGCCGGCACACTCTCGCCTGCGACGAGCACTACGCGCATTTCAGTTTGGAAGCGTTGTTGGGGTACTATGAACGCCACGGGCAGACTCGCGATGGAGAACAGTAGGCCCGGACGCTGCAAACCCACGGGCGAATTGAATGACCGCGCATTACCCCCCCCTAACGGCTGCGCTGACGAAGGCGAGTTCTTGACTCGTGTGCGGCCACCTCTTGACAATCTCTCGCCGCTCTGGCTATCCTGAACGAACTCCTGGCCTTCCACGGGAATCGGACCATGCCGGGCCGTTTAGAAGGATTCCCTTCCATTCACCACGCAAGCTGCCGTTCGGGATGAACTCCTCGGATTGCCTCCAGGGCCCGTGAACGGTCATTGTTCGATTCACCCAGCATCTTGTCGGCGACGGCGGATTATCCTTCCGGAGACTTTTCGATTTATGGGAATCCTTACGAACCGATTCACGCAGAACCTCGGCGGCGGGGCGCTTGAGCGTTTTGGAATCAATTGCGTGTCGCGCCTTCAGATGGCCTTCCTGGGCGCGCACAAGGACCGCGACGTTGTCCAGCTTGTCCGGCGGGTGCGGCGCGAGCGGCAGTCGCTCCTGACGGCCTTCGAGTCGTTTATGATCTACTCCCTGGCCCGTGCTCACCGCGACCACCCGGGCGAAATGGCCGAGGTGGGTGTTTACCGCGGTGGTTCGGCGAAGTTGATCTGCGAGGCGAAAGGGGGAAAGCCGTTGCATCTGTTCGATACTTTCGAGGGTCTTCCCACCGCCACGAAGTCCGATGGCCCCGTCTACCGCAAGGGCCAATACACGTGCAGCATGGAATCGGTCGCACAGTACGTTGCCGCCTATCCGAATGTTGCCTGCTACAAGGGGCTCTTTCCGGAAACCGCCGGCCCGGTCGAGAACCGCCGGTTCTGCTTCGTGCATTTCGACGTCGATCTGTACGAGAGCACCAAGAGCTGCCTGGAGTTCTTCTATTCGCGAATGAATCCGGGCGGAGTGATGATCTCCCACGATTACTCGCTCCTTGCCGGCGTGAAACAGGCATTCCAGGAGTTCTTTGCCGGCCGGCCGGAAGGGGTGATCGAGTTGCCGACTACCCAATGCATGGTCGTCAAGCTGTAGGACGCGCACCTTCCTTCCAGTTTGGACGCTAGGGTTCCGGCAACCCGCATACTTGTGCGATTTCCGGAGCAAGCGCGTCGGCAATGATCTTGAAGCCCAAATCGCTCGGATGCAGGCCTTCGACGGTCGGATGGATGCTGCCGTCGGCGTAGAGAGGGAAGGAGTCGAAGAAGTGTACGTTCCGGTCCCCGTCTGCCCGCATCTTCTCGTACACCTCGCGCACCAGGCGATTCACTTCGTAGGGCTCCGACTGGCCTGCGGTGTGCAATCGCGACATGAGCACAATCGGCCGCTCGGGCCGGCGCTGCCGCAAGATGGCAACGAAGCGAGGGTAGTTCTCTCGCATCAGCTCAAGGTCGTTGAGGATCGGACCCATGACGAAGCATGCGGCGTCGATCTCTGCAATCAGTCGGGCTATCTCCGGTTCGCAGCGCCCGTCCCCGGCGAACCCCAGGTTGATCGTATCGACCGCCAGCAGCCGACCCACTTGGGCGGGCAAGTTCATTGAGGCGCGGGAAGCGCAGCCGCCCTGGATGAACGACGTGCCGTAGAACACTACCGGTTTGTCCATCGCATAGCCGCTGGGCGGATTGACGTCGGCATCGGGGTCCAGCGCGATCTCCAGCGACTGGAGCTTCGCGTACATGGGCAGGTAGAGCGTGAACTCGCGCGTGCGGCGGTCCGGGAAGGGGCCGAACTCGACCTCGTACGGCTCCGTGCCGCTGACCGGAATGGATATCTTCCGGAAGACCATCCGCCGCGGCGGGCCTTCGTACAACTCGATCCCCGCCATCGCCGTCACGCTCAGTACCTTCCATGCCAGCCGATCGTTGCCGTGATTGACGCGCAAGCTCAGGGAAATGGAATCGGTCTGAAAGCGCACCCGGGCGCCTGCAGGATATTCAGCGTATCTTCCAACGGCAGCCTGGACATTGTCCAGTGCGCCCGGCCGCAGCGGCAGCCGGCAGTAGGCGCCGTCGTTCTCCTTCAGCCACCACAGGCCGTCAAGAGTGAACGGTTCCCCGTTGGCCGGCTGCCAGTTTCGGCCCTCGTCCGCCGCCACAGGCACGCCGGCCATCGCCAAACAACACGCCGCCACTCGGGCAAACCAAGATTCAAACACGGCAAGACCTCCCCCCTGGACGCGCGGCGGCAGGAACCGTCTCCAACGTACGGTGTCAATTCTTGCGGCCGCCGGAAATCAGCCGGGTTGCGTGCAACCGCGCCGGCACAGGCCGGATTATAAATGTCGAAAAGAACCGGGTCAACGAGCACCGACTAGTTTTGCAATTGACAGGATGCGGTTGCTCTGTCTAAGCTAGAGCGTGGAAATGTACGGTGTTGCATATGATTTGCTTCCCCGCCGAAGCCGCTGGTGTTAGCCGGAAGGGACGGCCGAACTGCCGACCATACAATGAACGGTGATCACGGCATAGCCCATTCCGCACGCAAGTATTTCGTCACCGGCGCCGCGGGCTTTGTGGGCACGCGGCTGGTTCGGGTGCTGATCGAGCAGGGCCATTCCGTCCGCGCGCTCTACCATCGCACCAGGCTCGCGGCTCCGCCGGGCTTCACATGGAATGAAAACGATTCATGCGCAAGCGACCGGCTCGAACTAGTCCAAGGCGACGTGACCGACTGCGAGTCGCTTCGGCACGGTATGGCCGGCTGCACCCACGTGTTCCACGTGGCGGCCTATGCCAGGAACTGGGCCGCCGACCCGACGGTGTTCACGGAACAAAACGTCGACGGCACGAGGAACGTCTTCGCCGTTGCCCGCGAACTGAGAGTGCAGCGTGCCGTGTGGACTTCGAGCATCGTCACGTTTGGCCCGACGCGGCCCGGCGAGGTGGGCGATGAAGATATGCCCCGGACCACCGATCGCTACTTCACTGAATACGAGGCTTCGAAAGCTGCGGCGGAACGCGAGGTGCTGGCCCTGGCGGCCGAGGGCTTTCCCGTCGTCATCGTCAACCCGACGCGCGTTTACGGTCCTGGGCATCTGACGGAGGGCAACGCCCTGGCGCGGCTGATTGACGACTACGATCGCGGCCGCGTACCCATGCTGCTGAACCGGGGGGTGAACGTGGGCAACTACGTGCTCGTGGACGACGTGATCGAAGGCCACCTGCTGGCCATGGAACATGGGCGCGTCGGGCAGCGGTATATTCTGGGCGGGGAAAACGCTTCGCTTAGAGAGTTCTTTCGCACCATCGACCGGGTGAGCGGCAAGCGGCACATCCAGATTCCCATCATGGGCCTATCGCCCCTGCTGTTCGCTTGGTGCCAGAAGAAGCGGGCCGAATGGTTCGGCGTCTACCCGCGGATCACCCCGGGCTGGGTCAGGACGTTTTTGGCCGATTGGGCCTACTGCTCCGACAAGGCGCAGCGCGAACTGGGATACGTCCCAACGCCGCTGGAACAAGGCGTTCGCATCACCTACGAGTGGCTGCTGCGCGCGAGGAAGGAGTTGGCATGATCGGGCACCTCTTTCGGTCGTTGGCCGACGCCACTCGCGGCACTCAGCGCAAGCCGACGGTCATCCTTCTCGGTTCAACCGTCCTGATGATTGCCTGGTGGTATTTCGGCTCGCCCCAGTTCTATCTCGACCATTTTGGCCCGGCGGACTCTGGGCTGTCGGCCGCCCCGGCCGTTTATTCCTTCGTGAGCTGCTTCGTGCTGCTCGGGGTGGTCCCAGTGCTGATCGTCAAGTTCTTCTTCCGCGAACCGCTGGCCAACTACGGCGTGCAGTTGGGCGATCGGGTTCGCACATTGCGGTCGTTCCTGATTCTGGCTCCCCTGTTCATCTTGGGAGGCTACATCTCCTCGCACTCGCCGGCCATCGCCGCGTACTATCCGATCAACCGTGTCGCGTGCGGATCGGCCGGTGCGTTCGGCGCTCACGCCTTCTGGTACCTGCTGTACTACCTTGCGTGGGAGTTCCACTTTCGCGGCTTCCTGCAGTTCGGACTTCGCGACTCGCTCGGAGCCGCCAACGCCGTGCTCATTCAGGTAATGGCCTCTTCGTTGCTCCACTTCGGCAAGCCGGGCGTGGAAACCTTCTCGGCGATCCTCGGCGGCATCTTCTGGGGCTGCATTGCCTACCGCACCCGCTCGCTCCTTTCCGGCCTCGGGCAACACTACCTACTGGGCATCTCGCTCGACTTCTTCGTGTGCCGCGGCTGACGCAGCGGGTCCGCCCCCCAGCCGAAGACCGTCGAGCAACTGGATGATCAGGCCGACTTGTTGTGCAAGCTGATCCAGATGGCGGCCGACGGAGAGATTGTCCTGAACCTGCACAATCATACTTACGAAGTAGTCAACAACCTGCACGATCTTCGGGGCACGCTTCAGCGGATCCCGGATGTCAAACTGGGCCCGGATCTGAATTGGCTGGTGCGAGGCGGGGTGGACCCGGTGTGGTTTCTCGATACGTACGGCAAACAGGTAGTCTTCCTGCATCTGCGCGACCAACACGCCGATGGACGTTGGTCCGAGGCGTTGGGTTCAGGCAGCCGGCCCGACCAGGCATCGTTTCCTTGATTGGATACATAGTAGTCCGCCGCGGGTGCGGAACGGGTCAGGAAGCCGCAGGCGGCCGCCAAGACTGCCGAAGAAATGAATCGTCGGATGGTCATGGTTCCGGCTCCGCTGCAAAGGCACTTGGTTCAGGTGGGTTCGATGGCTCGTGACAACGCCACGATCATCGCTCGTAGACGCCTGCGGCTCAAGCCCCCAATCCATCCGGTAAGACGGCTGGTTGCGTTCGAAGGCGTTGCCACGGGCTACCGCGAAAATGGAACTAGGGAAGGGCATCCCCGCCCTTCCCCCCTGCGTGTGCGGCAAGATTTTCTGGCACGTTCAGTGGCAGCGCAGGGCCACCTGCGGGCTCGCCCCGCATGGAGCCGTGGTCAATGAGCTAAGCGGGCACG
>JAVEUP010000041.1:0-48609 GCA_034005525.1 Thermoguttaceae bacterium
CATCCGGGTTCACCCACGCGCAAGACGGTTCTCCACCTGAAAACGGATGAGCCATCCTTTTCACTGGGTCAACACCCGAGCGGGCGCCGGCTTGTTCAGACGTAGGGTGGGAGGTTCCGGATGTCTCAGCATCCGGGTTCACCCACGCGCAAGACGGTTCTCCACCTGAAAACGGATGAGCCATCCTTTTCACTGGGTCAACACCCGAGCGGGCGCCGGCTTGTTCAGGGAACAGCATCGCGGCGGCCAGTTCGGCGGTATGCTCCAAATGGTGACGCATGGAATCGGCGGCTTCGTCGGCGCGGCCGGCCAGCAGGTGATCGACTAACGCAATATGCTCCTCGGTGGCGACCTGTTGCACTGCCCGATCGTTGCCCACAAACTCGCGCACGCATACCATCAGTTCTTCGTAGCGGTTGATTTCATGGCACAGCCGCGGGCTGGAGCAATTGGCGGCAACGGCCTGGTGCAGTGCCACGTCGACGGCTACGGCCTCGTCGAGCCAGCCGGGCGCCGAGTCATCAGCGTCGAACAGCGCGGCGAGCCTGTCGCGGATTTCACGGAGAGCGGTGCGCGCTGCCGCGGCACGGGCAAGGTTCGTCGCAGCCCGCCGAGTGGCCTCCACCTCCAGCACGCGGCGGGCCAGGTACATGTCGCGGAGCTGTTCAGCGCCGAACTCCAGGCAGACCGCGCCCCGGTTCGGCAGCAACTCCACCAGCCCCAGCGTGCTCAACTCGAGTAGGGCCTCGCGCACCGGCGTGGAACTCGCGCCAAGCTGCATGGCCAGCTTGCCGACCACCAGGCGGTCGCCTGCCAGAAGCCTCTGGTTGAACATGGCGCGGATCAACCGCCGGACAACCAGCGGGCGCAGTCCGACGTCGGGCGGGACAGGTTCAAACGGGGATTTGTTTGTAGCCGACATAATATCTAATTGGCAGCGAAGGCCAAGCGGTCCCGGCTTTTTCCGATCATGGTTGCCGACGGCCCAGCTTACGCTAACCGGCGCCCAGTCGCGCGGTCTCTTGCCGTTAACGTGTCGTCAGATGGAAATGGTGTGTGGTGGAGCGGGGTGGAATATCGAGCAACAGCTCACTGTGCGTGTTGAATCGGGCGGGAATGATTGGTTCGGTGACTTCTTCGAGCGGGGCGCTCGGGTCGTCGTTGCGGCGCGCCGTGCCCACGACCCGAAACCCTTGGATTTCGACCCGCTTCTCGCCCGGCACGGCCTCTACTCGGTACCGGCCGTCTTGGATGATGGCCTCGGCACTGGGGGTCTTCCCATCGACGGCAATCAGGCGGACGGTGCCGCGCTCTACCCGCTCGCCGTCGAAGGTCACCTCCCCGCTGACGCTGGCAAGGCCGCTGCCGGAACAACCCGGCAAGGTCGACGCCAGAAGCAAGAGCAGCGTCGCGGCCGGCGGCCAGGAAGACAGATCACGGCGCGCGGGAGTCGTCCTGCTACGGGCGATTCGACTTGGAACCATTCGCATCATTTGTTGACCTTCCGTACCATATATTCCGTTTCGTGAGTTCTCCGTAGCGCAGCAACCGTGCATCAGGGGAATCCCGGCTCGGGCGGTTCCCCGCCGGCCATACTGCCCAGGGCCTGCCACGCCGCGAGCGAGATCGACTCGCTGAGAAAATGGACCGACCCGTCGCCAAAGAGAACGTGCACCCCGCCCGGATGCTTGCTGCGGGCTGAAGCGTGCCGAGGGCTGGACACGCTCAGGCACGGAGCGGGCAATTTCAGGTCGACGCACGAGTTCTGGTCCACGCCCGCATTGGGCGAATTGAGCGTCATGTATTGGGCACATGCCACGTCGTCGTTGAGGATATCGCCGCGGAAGTCGAAGTGTTCGTCGGTGCGCGACTGGAGCACCTCGGACATGAACATGGTATTGGAAAGCCCGTCGGTAATGGCGGCAAACCGCTCGCTGCGGTTGGGGCCGAACGGCGACGGCTTGTAGTCGGGATACGCGGTGCGATTCTGGCAGAAGTCGGCGGCGCCCCAGTTGAGCACATAGTTGCCGCGCGAGCGGCGGTGGCTGTCGGCCGGCGGCTCCCACATGCCTTGCCGATCGCTCGGGCAGAAGTACAGCGGCACCTGCACGACCACGAGCGGCTCATTGCCGGTTCCGGCCGTGCCTGTGTGGTGAAAGTTCAGGTTGAAGTCGTACTTGTCGTAGAGGGCCTGCTGCTCGATGTAGGGCCAGAGGCGTACGGGATAGCTGATCCGCCGGCGGGCCGGGCTGCCCAAACCGTTGCACCCCGAAGCTCCGCCCTGCCTCGAGTTCGGATATGGCAGGATCTTGAAGGTGCTTTCGTAGTTGTGCATGGCCAACCCCCATTGCTTCAGGTGGTTGGTGCATTGCATGCGCCGCGCCGCCTCGCGCGCGGCCTGCACCGCCGGCAGCAGCAGCGCGATCAGGATGCCGATGATGGCAATGACCACGAGCAGTTCGACGAGGGTAAAACCCGATTTTGGATTTTGGATCTTGGATTTTGGATTGTCCGTAGTCATCCTGTTGACTCCGTAATTTGCAGCCGCGCTTTGGAGTGCGGCGATTCATTGCCACTTTCTCGTTTCCTCTCGGCAGGTTGTGCCGGATCGAGAAGGATAGGGGGCGTGCTGAGGACCGGGACAAAGCGGCGATGAATCGCCGCACTCCAAAGCGCCGCCGATAGCCATCCCATTACCTCTTGCTCCTCCTTCGAAACAGCAGCCCCGCCGCCCCGGCGGCCAGCAGCATCAGCCACGTGCCGGGTTCGGGAATCATGGTCAGGTGTACGTTCTTGAATACTCCGTCGTCCCAAACCGTTGAGTTCGGGTCGTTGAAAATACCGAACGTCAGGTAGCGCCCCGAGTAGATCGTCAGGTCGAACTCCAGGTTGCGAATGGACGCCTGCGGGTTGGCGATGCTCGGGTCCATGTCGTCAATCCGCACACCGTCCAGGAAGATGGCGCCCTGGATGACGCCGTCGTTGACACCGGTGCTTCCGATACCGCCCCAGGTGCCGAACTCGCCGGAAAGCTGGAACGGCATGCGGGTACCGGCGAAATGCTCCTGGCGGATCACGTCGAGGTCGAAGGTGACAATCCAGTTGGCGTGCGCGCCGAAACCCTCGTTGTACTCGTTCGGCTCGCCGCGCAGGTACAGATTCTGCGGGTTTGCGCCTCCGGGGTTCGTATGCGCGGTGTTGGACGAGCTATAGCCGTTCACCTGCAGCCCCTGGCTGGCGCCCCGCTGTCCCCCCGTGCCGGACGTAACAACCCAACCGGAAACATCGATGGTATCCGTCCCGGCTTGCGTATACGCAACTGCGTCCAAGGACGTGCTGAAGCGGTCGACGAAGCGGACCAACTCCACGCCCACGGCATTGGAGTAGCCATTACCTCGCGTATTCCACGCACCCGGATTCGCCTGCCCGGCATTGAGCACGTCGGTACTCAGGCTGATGGTAGGGTCGGCGGTGAGCACGAGGCTGTTGCCGGCCGACATTTGCCAGGAAGTCCACTTGGAGTGATTGACCAGCGCAACCCGCTCGGGACTGAAGTTCTCGACGTCCCCGGTGAACACGGTGAACTTGTCACCGGGGAAGACCGAGTGGCCCGGCAGACCGTGGATGTTGAAAGTAACGGCGCCTGCGGTAGGCAGTACAAGCTGGGGCCCGGCGGCCTGGTCGTGATTGCCCGGGCTCTTATGAATGAATTCCCAGTCCCAGACGGCACCGGCGTCGAGCGTGAGCGGGCTTCCGAAGTTGAGCGTGCCGATGCTGTTGCCCGTCGCCAGCTTGCCGCCGGCCTGAATAGTCGTGGGGCCCCCGACGGTGCCCGTGCCGCCCAGCGTGGCGCCGGGCCGCACCGCGACGGCACTGTTGGCGTGGGTCGAGCCGTTGACCAGCAGCGTGCCGGCGTCGACGACGGTGGGCCCGGTGTACGTGCTGTTGCCGGTGAGCGTCAGGGTGTTCGGGCCGAGCTTCACCAGGGCGGTGGGGGCGCCGGGATGCGCGGCATTGGCCATATCGGCGCCGTGCGTGAAGCTGCCGGGAGTCGTGTTGAACATCCGGCCGATGCTCGACCCGGACTGGAAGTTGCCCGTACTGAGCATCGCGACGGCATTGGCGTCGAACTGCGTATAGTCGATCGCCAGGATGGCGCCCAGGGCCACCGAGTAGCGTCCGGCAGCGTTCCAACCGGGCAACGCGCCCGTGGAGGCGATACCCAGAATGCCGGCGTTGATGTTCGTGGTGCCGTGATAGCTATTAGCGGAGTTGGTCAAGATAAGCGTGCCCGGCCCAAGCTTGTTCAGATTCGGATGGGTCGGCGCGCTGCTGGTGACTACGCCGCCCAGTGTCAGGCTGGCCCCGTCGGCAACGGAAATGTTACCGCCTGCGCCCCACGACCCTTCACCTAGGTAGATTGCAGCGTTGGTACTGGCCGCTCCCGTGCTATTGGCCAGGACGGCGTTGGCACCCAAGAGGCTGATGCGATCTTGCACCAGCCCCACCGTGCCGCTGAAGTCGAGCATGCCGGAGTAGACGTGGGTGCGGTTCGTACTGACCCCCAGCGCCGTGCTGCTGCCCAGCTTCACCGTCCCGGCCACGTTGGCACCGAGGCCGATGATCGTGGCATAGTTGTCCGTAAACGTATAGCTGTTGTCGCCGCCGAGCGTGACGGTGGCGCCGGCATCGCCGCCGATCCACACCCGCCGGCTGGTATAGCCCGTGTTGGAAAGGTTCGCGTTGACGGTGCCGCTTTTGATGTACAAGTCGTTGCGGAAGTTCAGGGCACCGAGCACGGTTCCGTCGTTGATATACGTTGAGCCGCCGTAATTGGTGGCGCCGGCGAGCGTTAGCGTGCCGGAGCCCTCCTTCGTGAGCGTTCCACTGCCGGAAATGTCCTGTGCGAGAACCATGTCGCCGCTGCGGTTGATGACCAGGGCGCCGTTGTTAATGATGTTCCCCTGACCAAGCGTGCCGCTCGTTCCACCAGCGCCAACCTGTATCGTCCCCGAGCTAATGGTCGTCGTGCCGCTGTACGTATTGTTGCCGGAGAGCACCAGCGTTCCGGCCCCGGTCTTGATCAGGTTGCCGGTGTCGCCTGGCTTGTCGGCGATTATGCCAGCATAGCTGTGTGTGTGGGAGTTGACAAAGATGGTTGCGTTGCCGCTGAGTTGAAAGCCTCCGTTCGTCGGGATTGTGCTGTTACCGCCATAGCTCAGAGCAAACGTGGCGCCGTCGTTGATCCGGATGGCGTCGGGCGTCGCTCCGGCCGACCATGTGGGCATACTGCCGCCGCCGAAAAAGTCGACCGTGCCTTGGTTGATGATCAGCTTGCCGCCCCAACTACCCTGGGCGACCACGGCCTGCGCAAGCTGCAGCGTCCCGAGCCCTTCCTTGGTGATGTCGCCGCTGCCGGTCAGGCTGTTCGATCCGGCGGCGCCCAGGTTGAGCACCGTACCGGCTTGGACGACGTCGATGGTGCCGGGGCCGGCCATGTTGAGCGACTTGTTCGGTCCGACGTTCCCGCCGGTGTATTGAATGGTGCCCCCGTCGAGTCGTACCTTGTTCGCACTCTGGCCCAGCGGACCGGCAGTGTTGTCATTATTCCACGTCCCAATGCTCAGCGTGCCTTCGGCCACCGTCACCTGACCGGTGAACGTATTGTCGCCGGTCAACGTCAGCATGCCCGAACCTTCCTTGGTGAGCGTCCCGCTGCCGGAGATCACCTGCCCGATTGTCATTGCGTCGCTTCGGTGGAACACCAGCGCGCTGTTGTTGACGATATTTCCGTCGCCCAGCGTCCCGGTGGTTCCACCGGCACCGACCCGCAACGTGCCGGCCGTGACGGTCGTCGTGCCGCTGTACGTATTGTTGCCGGAGAGCACCAGCGTTCCGGCCCCGGTCTTGATAAGGCTGCCCGTCTCGCCGGGTTTGTTGGCAATGACGCCTTGCAGCGTGTGCGTGCCGGCCGTGATGGCGAATCCGGCATTGCCGCTAAGCTGGAACCCGATGTTCGTGTTGGGCAAACTCCCCGATGGGCTGGTGCCCGAATAACTGAAGGCGAATGTTCCGCCGTCGTTGATTTGAACGGCGTCGGGGACAAAACTCGCGGGCTTCGGCATGCTGTCGCTGCCGAAGAAATCGACCGTGCCTGCGTTGATGATTAGCTTGCCGCTCCAACTGCTCTGGGCGACCGCGGCCTGCGCGAGCTGAAGCGTCCCAAGCCCTTGCTTGGTAATGTCGCCGCTGCCGGTCAGCGTGTTCGAGCCGGCGGCGCCGAGGTTGAGCACCGTGCCGGCCTCGACCACGTCGATGGTGCCGGGGCCGGCCATGTGGAGTGACTTGTTCGGCCCGACGCTCCCGCCGGTGTACTGGATGGTGCCTCCGTTGAGTTGCACCTTGTTCGCACTCTGCCCCAACGGGCCGGCAGTGTTATTGTTATTCCAAGTGCCGATGCTGAGTGTGCCGTCCTCGACGCTTAACACGCCGGTAAAAGTATTGTTGCCGGAAAGCGTGAGCGTGCCGGTGCCGATCTTGGTCAGGGCGACCGTCGCACCGCCGCGCCCATTGACAATCGCTCCGGCGAACTCGGTGTCGAGACCGTTGCTTCCGATGCGGTAGGTCTTCAGGCCGCTCGCATCGCCGCGCACCAGGCCGTCGCCGGCCAGCCCGCCGAGCGTGACGATGGCGTCGCCGGTACGCCACAGGTTGAGGATTCCGCCCGCGTTGACCGTTACCGTGCCGCTGCCAAATGCGAATGCCTCGTCCGAAGGTGCACTGAGCTGAAGTTCGCTGTTGGGCGCCACGGTGAGTGGCCCGCTGAACGCCGTGCCGCCGGGGTTCGTTATGATGAAACGGCCTCCGATCTGGCCGTTCGGGCTGCGTGTGTCGATCGTCAGGGCACCGCTGCCGCTGATCCTGCTCCCGTCGGTGTGAATATACCTGTTTCGGTACGTTTCGTCGGGCGGGTAGGTCGTGCCCGTATCGGAGAAGAGCAGATGCACGACACCGGCGGATCCGCCGGTCACCTCGATTCCCCGCAAGTTCACGCCCGTGCCGATATTCCCTCCGGTATATTGGAAAGTGCCCGTCGTGCCGGCGCCGCCGAGGACGACACTGGTACTGCTGTTTCCCAGCGGACCGTTGCTGCTATTGGTGTTCCAACTCGTGATGCTCAGGGTGCCGTTCTCGACCCTGGTGTCACCCGTGTATGTATTGACACCAGAAAGGGTCAGAGTGCCTGTGCCGACCTTGCTGATGGCAACCGTTCGGTTCGTAGCGCCGTCTCGAATGACGCCGGAGAAGTGCGTGTCTTCGTTGTTGCTTCCAATCCGAAAGGTCTTCAATCCCGCGCTGTCTGTGGCTTGCAGGATACCTGAACCGGCAAGTCCGCCCAGCGTGGCCGTGACAGTGGGCGAAGTGTTGTACACGCCCAAGATGGCATTGGCGCTGACAGTTATGGTACCAGTTCCAAAAGGAGTCCCGTCATTTGCGAGATTGCTCTGCAATTCGCTGTAGGGATTCACTGTGACGGGGCCCGTGATACCGGTGCTGCCAACAATAATGAAGCGGGACGTTTGGGTCGTTCCGTAGCTTGTATCGACAATGAAAGCACCGCCTCCAGTGATGTTCGAGCCGTCGATATGAATGTAGTTGGTGTTGCGGTTGCCGGTGGCGGGCGCCAGGTGGACCATGCCTGTTCCGCCGGCGGCCAGTTCGAGGCCGCGGCGCGCGGTTCCGTAGCCCCCCGTAGCGGTGAACTCGAGCGTTCCCATGCTGCCGCTGCCGCCCAGCACGACCCGACTGCTGCTGTTGCCCAATGGGCCGTTGGTGTTGTTGGCGTTCCACACGGGGACGCTCAGGGTGCCATCCAAGACGGTCAACGCGCCGCTAAAGGTGTTGGTCCCGGAAAGGGTGAGCCTGCCCGCGCCAATCTTCGTCAGAGTGCCGCCGCCGGAGACAATTCCGCCAAGGGTCATGTTGCCTGCCCCGCCAATGCTGTTATTGGCCTGCATGACGACGTTGGCGGCCGTGCCGGCCTCGGCGGTCGTGTTGCTGTTGACCAGGAAGGCGGTGCCGGCCGACATCAGGCGAATTTGATTCTGCACGACCGCATTCTGCCCGTTGAGGTCGAGAGTACCGCTATACACGTCGGTGCGGTTGTCCGTTCCGCCTAAGGCATTGTTGCCACCTAGCCGGACGATTCCCGCGGGGCCCGTCGTACTGTGGCCAATGATCGTCGCGTAGTTGTCCGAGTAGGTGTGCGTGTTGTTTCCGCTGAGTAGTACGATGGCGCCTGTGTCGCCGCCAATCCACAGCCGCCCAGTGCTACCGCCGGCGTTGCTCAAGTTCACGTCCACCGTGCCGGACCGGACGTACATGCTGGTCGTGAAATGGAGCGATCCGCCGGTGAGTGTGCCGACGATGCCATTGCCGGCACCCGTCGCACCAACGCGGGCAACGGTTCGGTTGCCACCGAGGTCAATGGTCCCGCCGTTGGTCAGCAAGACAACGTCGCCAGTTCCGGGCACTCCCGTGGAGGGATTCCAGTTCGCGGCGGTACCCCATTCGCCGCTGCCGGCGTTCCATGTGTAGTCAATGCCGCGTGCTGATGTCCAAGCCAGCATGGTGCAACACGTTCCCAGAAGCACGCCAAGTACGAACGCTCGATTCGCCTTCATCGCACTCCTCCGATTCGACACAGGCAGATGTCTACACGCCGGGGCGACGCACGACTTGCGCCGCGAGCGGCCTTCAAATCGTCGACGGCACATAGCGCCAACCTCACGAACGATGAGTCCCGAGTTCATGGCCCACCTCGAACGCCAAAGTGATATTCAGTGATAAGAAACCGCCTGAACCACGCATCCCGGGCCGGGGCAGTCGCTGCGCCGGGCGGGATCTGACATAATCCACAATATCGTAGTTGTACCAACGATCCGTGTTTGTGTCAAGTAGCCGAAACGAATTCCCCTGGCGAGATAGTCCTTATGGCCTGTTGGTTTTCGCGCTACCGAGGGGGCCTTGTGCGTGGGAGATGCTGGTGCGGTGGGCCTTTCCTTTGCCCTTAAGTGTTCCTTTCCTATGAGTTGAACCACGCTCAAAGCAATTCCAACCACGCCCTTCGTGCCGCCCGACCGCCGGAGAATCTTGCCGCACACGCAGCGCCGGAACGCTTGTCGGGACTCTGTAATTGCGGTATACTGCCGCCGCTATGGTTGGCGACCAAAGAAGACAAGTCCGAGTGATACGGCTCTGCGAAGAGGGGAATCGGGACGACTTTCGCGAGGCAACCCCCTCGGAGAGAATCGGCGCGATGTGGCAGTTGGCACTCGACGCGTG
The DNA here is from genome assembly GCA_034005525.1 of Thermoguttaceae bacterium. Classification (GTDB taxonomy): domain Bacteria; phylum Planctomycetota; class Planctomycetia; order Pirellulales; family Thermoguttaceae; genus PWXP01. The sequence continues at coordinate 9,346 of JAVEUP010000041.1, forward strand.
GGCCTTTATGGGGGAACCTGTTGCTGAACAACGACCTCCGCGACATGTTGTTCGCGTTGAACGACGCGGGCGCTGAGTACCTGGTAGTTGGCCTACTGAATCTCCGGCATTTCCACGGTTTCGCCGCGCAACATGCGGGCCTGGTCTTCGGGCAGGTGGACGCCGTAGAAAATGGCGTTCAGGTCGATCCAGAGGGCCAGCCGGCGGAGTTCCTCGTCGCTTAGGGCCACGTCTTCGTGGCCCTCGCGCAGCATGTGCATCAGCCGGCTGCCCAGCGCGCCGATTTCGCCGCCGGGCAGCGTTACCTGGATCTGGTTGCGCTGCGCGAAGCGCGGAATGAGGTCCTTCGCACTCATCAACTCGACGTAGGAGCGGTTGAACGCGCCGGCCGGCTCGCCAGTAAGCACCAGTTCGCCCTTGGGCTTCTCGCCTCCGTGGCACGTGACGCAGTGTTTGTCGAGCACCGGCTGCACCACCTCGACATAGCTGAACGGCCGCCCGCCCCACGAGCCCGGATGGATCTCCGACGGCCGACGGCCCAGCGCCAGCAGGTTCGTCGCAGGCTGAACCGGAGCGCTCATCTTGTGCTCGTGGCAGCCGACGCACGAAACCGACTCGCCCGGCTGCAAGTACGTTACCGTACGCATGGTCTGGTACGCGAACCCGTCCTTATCGAGCGCCTGGAACAGCAGCAGCTTGCCGGAAGGAGCGTTGAAATGGGCCGAACCGTCCGGTTCGACCGGAACCGTACCCAACACCGCGCGGGCGTTCTCCTCGCCGGCCAATCCGACCGGCGGGCTGTTGGCCACGTTCGTGGTTTTGGCAAAGATCTGCACGATGCGGAGTTCCTTGATGTGGTCCCGCGGCACGCCGCCAAGCCCCTCGCTCACGTCGGCCACGACCATCGTGCCCACCGGCGGCGCGTTGTCGGCCAACATGCTTGCCAGCACCGGCGGCGTAGGCCGCGGGCGAAGCGGAATGGGGTTTGTGCTGCCGATCTCCGGGTCGCGGTAGATTAATTCCCGGTTGCCGAAGCGGTCCAGCAGGTACAGGCCCAGCGCGTCCTTGCGGTTCGCGCCCGGCTCCCAGACCAACGGATATGGGCTGTAGGCCACCAGGTAGAAATCTTCCGAAAGCGGCCAGGGTGCGGCGTAATACTCCCGGATGTCGCGGCTTTCCGACTCGGGGAACGGAATCTCCGGCGTGATGCGCTCGATGGCCTCCAATCCGTCGCGGGCGACCGTAGGGTCCAAAATGGCAATGGACCCGGCCGTAATTGAATGGTGCGCCGAGGCCGTAAACAGGATCTTCTGGCTGCCGGGAATCGGCTGGGCTTGGAACGTGCAGTGCGGGTTGGGCGTGGCGTTGCCCCACACGGCAATCGGGTTCGTGCCGTCGGGCCGCGACGCCCAGAGGTTCTGGTGCGTCACCGCATCGCGGTCGATGTAATCCCAGCGCGCGTACAGAATATGGCCCGTGTGCGAGACGGCCGGATACCATTCGTTCGTGTCGTGGTACGAGAGGGTGCGGATGTTCAAACCGTCGCCGTCCATGCGGTGCAGCGTGTAGACGTCCCACCGCGTGCTGAACTGGCCGCCGAAGCAGCGGGCGTAGCCCTTGCGCCGCGTCGACATGAAGGCGATGCCGCCGTCGGGCAGGTAGCAGGGCATCAGGTCGTCGTAGGCGTCATTAGTAAGCCGCCGCAGCCCCGTGCCGTCGACGTTCACCTCCCAGATGTGGTAGAAGTTCTGCGAAGGATCCTGGTCGTTGCACACGGCTGCGTGCGTTAGGGGGCCGTCGGGGCAGTCGACGTACGAGAAGACGATCCGCCGCCCGTCGTATGAGAGCCTCGGCTCCAGCACGTTGCCGGCCGGAAAAGGGGTCAGGAGCCTTTTCCCGGAACGGCCCGAAGGGTGCTGCGCAGAAAAGGCTCCTGACCCCTTTTCCGGCGTGTGCTTGCCATCGAGGATATCGCGTGCGCGGAGGGACCGTCCCGGTTCCTCGAGGATGAACAGCCCTCCGCCCGGCCGCGCCCGCCAGCCGTAATGCTGCATGACCAGGTGGCTGTACGAGGTGGGCACCCGCTTGGCGAACAGCAGTTCTCCGAAGTCCAGCAGCGGGTTGGCCAGGGAGATGCGGCGTTTGAGGATGCGCAGGCGGAGGTAGCGCGAGGCGGGGTCGGACCCGGTGTCGGCCGCCAACGCGGCCAGTTCCGTGGCAAAGGCCGGAAAAGGGGTCAGGAGCCTTTTCCCGGAGCGGCCCGGAGGGTGCTGCGCAGAAAAGGCTCCTGACCCCTTTTCCGGCCCGTGCTTCGCCTGCAAGTGATTCAGCAACCGATCCGTCTTCTCCAGGTGTGTCATGAGCGCCGCGGTGAACGTTTCCGGCCGGGCCGGGTCGGTTGCGTCCTGCCGTTGCCAGTCGTGCTGGATCATGGCCCAGTAGTCGAGTTCCGCTACGCCAATCGCCTCAAACCGCTGCTGCAAGCTCGCGCAGGGGACCGTTCCCTTTGCCTCGTTCATCCACCGGCTCACGCGGGCGAAACCGGCAAGCGACGTGCCGTGGTAGGCGCCCAAAGTGACGGCAGGCAGGGCGAGCGTCTGGCCGGGTGCAATCGTGTTGGCCGACGGAGCGAGGGCGCGAACCGACAAGCTCCCCTCCTCGCTTCGCACCACTTCAAGCTGCCAGGGGCCGTCGCCGTCGATGACCAGCGCAACGCCCGACTCGTCCTGCTCGTCAGCCAGCACGGCCACGGGCTGGGCCGACCGGTGGTCGAGCACCAGGGGCTCGCCGACCGGCACGGCCTTGGTACGCAGTGCCCACTGCGCATCGAACCAGTGAACTCGCGCCAGTCCCGGGGCAGGAGCGTTGTCGGCCACCGGGGCCTCGTACCACCAGTTGCCTACTCCCTGACGCTTCGCGCCAAACGCCTCGGAGGCGCGGAACGCCTGGCCGTCGGCGTAAGTGACGACCGGATCCCATCGCGTGGTATCGCAGGAGATGGCGCCGAGCTTATCGACCACGAAGCGAATGGCGTCGCCTGCGTTGACCGTCAGTTCCAGGTTCGGATCCACGCCTTCGCCGTCGTCGCCGGCCAGTTCGTGCCGCCAGACCGGTATTCCCGTCGCAGGAAACGAGGCCGGGAGGCTTTTCTGCGCAGCACCCTCCGGGCCGTTCCGGGTAAAGATTCCCGACCCCTCCGGGGAATGCAGGATGGTTGCCCCAACGCCGTCGCCGGCCAGATGGGCCTTGTACACGCGGCCGGTAATGCGGAGCGTCCCGTCGCGCGGGGCGGTGAACCGGCGGACGCTGGGCGCCCGGTCGCCGGGATGGTGCCAATCCTTGCCCACGCGCAGCCAGTTCTCGCCGCCTTGCCAGAAGGTCGATTCGTACCAGATGCCCTCGTTATGCGTCATCAGCCCGTAGCCGGCGTTCTGACTGCCGTCGCCCCGGAAGGTCCAAGCGGCCAGGGTTGTCCCGCCGGGCGTGTGCGGCCCATCGGTGGAATTGCGCAGCGCTGAGCGAACAACGGCCGCGGACTGTCCCTCGACGGCGCGGATCGTTTGTTCCACGACCAGTCCGCCGGCCGCCTCACCCGCCTCGACCGCCGACAGCCGCCGTGTGAGCGAACCGTCCCGCTCCCCGGAAAATGTTGCAGTCCAGGGCGGCATGCTGGCACAGAGCGTTCCAGCGGCAACTGAAAAAACGGCAGGAATAACGGCTATCAGAGCTGTCTTGCGAAGACAATGCACCATGGTCTTGTCGCTCTCCTCTGAGAACTGCTACTCCTCGCGAATCACCACCCGGAAACCCACGTTATACACCGGCTGGTACGGGCGATACGCAGTCCGGTGCGCCGCGGGCGCATTGCGGGGTCGGTCGTACCAGGAGCCGCCGCGAACGACTCGGGGTTCCGGGCCGTTTGGATGATTTCGCCCGTCGCCGTCGTCGTACGGATACGGCCGATACGCCGAGAGGGTCCACTCGGCCACGTTGCCGTGCATGTCGTGCAAGCCCCAGGGATTCGGGCGATACCGGCCGACCTCCTCCGAAAGGAATCCGCCGTCGTTGAACCGCTCGTCCTTGGGGATCCAGTCGTCGTACTTGCTGGGCTCGGGGTACGGGGTGCGGTCCTTCTTGTATGGGTGGCACACGAACTCGCGCAGCATGGCATCGGCAAGGTTCGCAAAGGGCGAGAAGTCGGTGTCCAAATCGCCGTAGAAGAACGGTGTTTGCGTGCCGGCTCGACAGGCGTATTCCCATTGGGCCTCGGTGGGCAGCGTTACGTACTCGCCGGTCCGGCGGCTGAGCCACTCGCAGAACGCCATCGCCTGGCGCCACGAAACGCGAACCACCGGCTGCCGAGGACCGTTGACATAGAAGCCGCGCACGCCGAATTGCATGGCGTGCTTCGATTCCACCCGGCTGTCGTGCGCCGGATCGAACCGGGCGAACTGCTCGTTGGTCACCTCGAACCGGCCCATCCAGAACGATCTGGTGACCGAAACGCGGCTTCGCGGCCCTTCGTCGGGCAAACCCGTTGCTTCGCCCATGACGAACTCGCCGGCCGGGATACGCACCAAGTCCATGCTCAGACCGCCGCCCAAGTCCACCGTGCGCGCCGCCGGCCCAGCCGCCTCCTGGCGCCGGCGGGCCTCCGAGGCGTCGAAAGGCCAGCCGGGAAGCTCGATTGGCGCCGCTTCCTCGCCCGCAACCGGTCTGGACGCCATCGGCTCGGCTTGCAGCACGGCCGCGGGCGGGATGGTCTCGGGATCGTCGTCCACGCCGGCGTAGAGCTTCAACAGCTCGCGGCGACGGCGGGCAACATGCGCCACCCGCTCGGCGCCGGCGATCTCGGTCCAGGTGCCGTGGAACGGGGCGTTCAGATCGATCCACGTGATCAGCCGGTCCCACGATTCCGCATCGAGCGCCACCCCATAATGCCCCTTCGCCAGCAGTTTGACCAGGTCGGTCGTGTCGGCATGGTACTCCATGGGCACGAGCAGCCGATAGTCGCTTTCCAGACCCGGGCGGCGCACGAAGCGGTGCAGTTCCACGTAGGAGGTGCTGAAGTGGCCCGCGTCGTGCGCGCCGTAGTGGTAGACGCTCGTGTAGTCGGTAATGCGCTCAAGCCCGCGCAGGTCGGCCGGGTAACCGTTCGCGGGGGACTGTCCCAGTTTTCGCGGCGGGGAAGACTCTCGTTCCAGAGAACGGTCCTTCGCCGCGAAAATGGGACTGTCCCCTTCGGCCGAAACGTCAGACCGAAGGCTGCCGTTGTGGCAACCGATGCAGTAGCGGTCGAGCACCGGCTGGACCTCGCGCTCGAAACTGAACCCGCGCGTCGGACCGTACCACGGCTTTATGACCGACGGCGGGCGAAGATATGCCCGCGTGTTTCCATGCCGGATGGGCGGGCTTTCGTTCGGGTTTTCGTGGCACCCCACGCACGAGACCACTTCGCCGGGCATGCCCACGAACCAGCTTCGCATCAGGGCCAGGGCCTTGCCTTCCGCATCGAGCGGTTGGACGGCCAGCGGCATATTGGCCGGCACGCGGAACAACGCAGAGCCGTCGTCTTCGACGGGCACCGTGCCCACGATGCGTTTGATGTCCCACGGGCCCTCCATACCCACCACGCCTTGCGGACCGCCCATGCCGGGGTAGAGGTAGTGGTAACTCAGCAACCGCAGGCTCTTCACCTCGCCGCGCGGAATGCCTGCCAGGCCGTCGCCGGCGTAGATGTCGATGATTTCAACGGTCGCTTCGGTCTGATCCAGATCGACCCGGTTTGGAATGGCCGGCGGCACGGGTCTCGGGCGGACCGGCGTCGGCTCGAACAGGGCATAGCCCGGCTGCTCCTTCAGAAGCGTCATGTTGTCGAACACGTCGACAAGGTAGATGCCCCAGAGCGATTCCGGCGCGGGCTTCGCGGCGACGAGAAAGTGCTTGTCACTCAAGGGGTATGGATGGAGAAACTTCGGCCAGGAGGCGTCGACCAGGTTGTCTTCAATGCGCGCCTCGACCGGCCGCCCCCGGCCCGGAATCTGCTGCACCGCGCCTTCCGCCTCGCGCCGGCCTCGGGCGATATCGAAGACGGTCAACTCGCCCTTCCGGCGGTTCCCGTGATGCCCGCCGACAATCGTCACGAACTTCGTCGGATGGCCGGGAATGGGCCGCGCATAGAACATCGAGTTCGGCCAGTAGGAATTGCTGCCGTAGTATTCCATCTGCCGTGTGCCGTCCGGGTTCATGCTGAACAGGAGGCGGGCATGCGCATGCGGCGTATCGGCGTACTCCCATCGCTGGTACAGCACGCGGCCGTCGGGCAAGAGCGTCGGGCACCAGTTGTGTTCCTGGTCGAAGCAAAGCAGCCGAATGCGCCCGTCAGGGTCCATCCGGTAGAGGTTGGCCACCCGCGTGCTCCCGTTCACGCACGGCACCGCCACCATCGTGGCCGTACTGGTGAACAGAATTCCGCCGTCGGGCAGGTAGCAGGCGTCGTAGTGATCCACGTCGGGCTGGCCGCCGGGGGTGACTTGTCGCAGGCCGGTACCGTCGACGCCGATCTCGAACACATGCCAGCGATCCTGTTGGCCGATCGACGAGAACATCAACCGGTCGGCATCGAAGTGCAGTTCCAGGTCGCCCACGAAATACGAACCGGCTGGCCGGTAGAGCGTGGCTGGGTCACTGCCATCGGCCGGGATGGAGAGCACGGCGATGTCGTCGTCGAAGCCGCTCCTTGGCAGCACGCAGTTGCTTTGCCAATTGTAGGGCAGTCCCAGGTGCGGATGATTCACGCCCCGCCGCACGAGCAGCAGCCGCTCGAAATCGAGCAACGGATTCGCCAGTGCCACGCGGCGTTTCAGACGGTAGGCAGCCAGGTATGCGTCGGCGAACTGCTTCCACTTGACATCGTCGTCGGGCATTGTCAGAAGCCGATCAACGACTGCCGCCAGGGCGACCGCTTCCCCGCGTTCGCCGGCAAGGAAGTCTCGGCCCGCCACGCCGCGCGTGCGGTGGTCGGCGATCAACTCCAACACCTGATCGAGCAGTTTCCGCACCGTGGAGGGCGAGAGAGGGAGCGTCGCTTCACGTTTCGCAACTGGGGCCGGCTCGAAGGAGAGCCTTGCCGCCCAGTCGGCATCGTCCGGTCCCTCAACTTGGGACAGAAGCTCGTTGTGGGCCGCCTCGCCGAACCATTCCGCCTCGCCGCGACGAACGATCTGGACTTGCAGGGGCGGAGCGTCGCCAAGTGCGAAGGCCGACTCCAGCAGGAAATGCTCGGCCGGAATTGCCGGCGCCGGCGGCTTCTCGACTTCGCGCGCGGCAGGCCGGGCCAGCTTCCAGCCTTCCGGAAACGGCTCGGCCGACTCGAAACGCAGTGCGCAAATGTGCGGCATCGGTCCCGCGCAGTGCAGCTTCACCGTGTGCCGGCCCTGAATGATCCGGACGGTGCCCTGTGTTTCCCATCGGGCGTGCGACGTCTGCCAGCCGCCGGTGGCACTGGTGAAACCCTCGACGATCTTCTCGCCATCCAGGTAGACTTCGACCGGCCGAGGCGAATGAGCGGCGTACAGGGCCGCGATCGTATAGTCGGCGGTGACGGGGAAGTCGAGATCGTACTCGGCCCAGTTGGGCAATTCGCCGGCGTTCCAGATGCAGGCGAACTTGTCGGCATACGACTCCCCCAGCGTGCTCACCCGGATGTTTCCGCGGTCCGACCAGTCGGCCCGAATCGTGAAGCCGGCCGCCGGACTAGCCGAGTTGCGTTCCTGCCCCAAGCAAGCTGCCTCCGCGCCGGCCACGAGGAGGACGGCCAGCAGAATCTCCGAACCTGCTGTATGCAGCCGGCGTTCTCGTTCAGATGGCTTCGGTTCCATATCCACTGTCCCCTTCCGGGCCCGATGCTCCTCCCACCAACTCCAGAACGCACTTCCGACGCTGGTGTTCTGACACTATGGTAACCATTCACACGGGACTGCCGCAATTTTCGCCGCGCGGAGGGTCATCTGCGCAACCGGCCAACCGATTCGCTGCAGAGCCGGGATCGTTCCCCCCGTGTGACCCGTAAGCCCGTGCACCCCCGCTGCACCAGCGGTTGCACATTATACATCATGCCTTGATTGTAATACTTCAAGATTCCCTGTCAACTCATACCAATTGGCACAACACCGAGGCTCACTCTGTCGATCGGTGCCTTGGAAAAGCGGGTGCTTAGCCTCGATCATTCATAACGATGCAGGATGGTGACAAGCAGGCCAAGACCTTGTCAGCCTGCACAAGTAATCCGGGACAGATCACCTTCGCCGCAAGAGCAGCGTGCAGGCCAAGCCAACGGCCAGCAAGAACAGGCTGCCCGGCTCCGGCACGGCTGTCAGTTGCATCACGTAGCCGCTGGCGCTTCCGCCGGCAAAGGCTGCAAACTCCGGCACGGTAGCCAGTTCGACGTGCCAGGTGGGCCACGACTCGGCCAAGGCATAGTAGCTTTGACCGTTGAACCCGTAGGCGCCATTGCCGTCGCCCAGCACGTAGTAGTTGAAGGCCGTTCCTCCAATGGCGTCAAGGAAGTCTTCGTCGCGGTCGGTGTAGAATCCGCCACGGAAGGTCATTCCCCACGTGAGATCGGTCACGCCAAGGTAGATGTCAACCGAGTTACCGGTCCCTAGGTTGGCGATGAAGGGGGTCGCCGCATCGGTCAATCGGAGCACGTCGTTGCCGGTGTCGGACGCTGTGGCGTAGTCGGGGCTCCCGATCCGGCCAAGCTCGAATGCGAAGCCGAGACCTTCGCCCGGGTCGACATCCGGGGCCGTGAGGATTCCGGCACTGTTGCCGGGCGAAACCAACCCTCCGCCACTGATGGCCGGCACGCGGCCGTGCCCCTGCAGCTTGGCGCCGGCGTTGACTGAAATCCCTGAGCTTGTCGCAATCGAGCCGTTGACCGCCAGCGTGCCTTGGCCGACGGTCGTCGGGCCGGTGTACGTGTTGGCGGCGGTCAGAAGCATCGTCCCCTCGCCGGTCTTAGTCAGGCTGCCCACACTGCTGTTGTGCGGCTCGATGACGCCGTTAATGGTCAGCGTGCTGCCGGCGTCCACAGCGATGACGGCGTAGGGATGGGTCTGGTGCAGGCGAACGAAGCCGTTCCAGGCATTGTTGCCGTTTGCACTGCGGAAGTTCACCTTGGTAGCGGTCGAGTTGGTGTTCCCAATATAGAGGCCGCTGCCGGAGACGCTGATCCCGCCCTCGAGGATCATCTCGGCGCTGCTTGATACATGGGCGTAGGTAGCACCGCTGATCGCCTGGGAATGTTGCAGCACGAGCACACCACCCGAGATGTCGGTCTGCTGAGACTGGGTATTGGCATTGGTGAGGATCAATGTTCCGCCGCCGACTTTCACATATTGTGCGGCGGCCGTCATCGAACCATCGATTGTCAGGATGCTGCCGGTATCCACGCCGATCTGGCTTCCGGCGGCCAGTGTGATCGGCCCGGCCCAGGAATTCATGCCGCTGGTGCTGCGCAGCGCGCCGGTGCTGGCGATCCCCGTGCCTTCGAGCGCCAGGGGCTCCTCGCCCACGGCAATGTTGCCGGCAAGTTCCAACGCTGCACCGCTGGCCACCGTCGTTCCGGCATCGGTCGCACCCAGGCCCTTGGCATGCGTAATCTCCAGCACGCCCTGGTTCACAGAGGTTGGGCCCTTATACGTATTGTCGCCACTGAGCGTGATTGTGCCGGTGCCGGTTTTGTGCATCTGGCCTACGAGGAAAGCTCTGCCTTGTGTATCCTCGACTAGGCCGTCAACAATGCTTCCCGAGAACTCGCTGGAACCGTTTCCGTTTCCCACAATGAACGTGGTGCCGCTGATATAGACGGTGCCGTCGCCACTCAATGTACCGATCGTCTGTGTGTACTGGGGCTGAGCATAATAGGCCAAGTCGAGAATCCCAGCACCATTGACCTGGACATGCCCGGCAACAGGAAGCCGGTTGCCACCAGAGTACATAGCGATACGGCCGTTGTTGATGACCGTACCACCAGTATGCGTGGCGACAGACCCAAAGGTGACTGTTCCAGTGCCCTCCTTGACGATCTGGCCTTCGCCGGAAATGGTCGAACTGCCCCAAAGATCGGCGGAATACAGCGTCAGGGTGCCACTGCCGAGCAGAAGCGTGCTCTGCCGAAGCCGGCTGTGCGACTGGAATGCCTGGCTGCAGCCGTTGAGGTCGAGGGTACTGAAGGGCTCGGCCCAAAAACTGCTGGATGGATTAATGCGATTGTCGCCGCCAGCAAGTTGCAGTGTTCCGGCTTCGATTGTCGTCCGTCCTGTATATGTATTCTCGGCTGAGAGGACAAGGTTTCCACCGCCGACTTTAGTTAGCGCGGTACCAGCAATCGCGCCGCCGAGGGTCAACGCGCCGGAGTCGACGCCGACGCTTACGGTACCGCTCGATGTGATTGGGCCCGCCCAGGAATTCATGCCGCTGGTGCTGCGCAGCGCGCCTGTTCCGCCCATTCCCGTGCCGCTGAGTGTGAGGGTTTCCCCGCCGACGGCGATATTGTTCTCTATCTGCAACGCTGCACCGCTGGCCACCGTGGTTCCGGCGTCCGCTGTGCCCAGGGCATAGGAGTGGCGGATAATAGTGACGCCCTCGTTCAGGTGCACTGGCGCAAGATGATCGTTGTTGCCCGAAAGGGTCAGCGCGCCCAAGCCGACCTTCGTGAGCGTACCAACAGCCTGGTTGCGCCGGCGGATACGCCCGCTGATCGTCAGCGTGCTGCCAATGTCAACGCCAATGATGGCGTGCTCGTGCGTGTCGTGAATGTAGACAGTGCCGGCCCATTCGTTGTCGCCGCTGTTGCTGCGGAGACTCACGACGGTCGAACTGGTGCTGGTGTTGCCAATGTAGAGCGAATTGGCCACGCGTATGCCGTTTTCGACTTCTACGCTGGTATTGTCGAAGGCGTGAATGTAACCGCTTCCGGCGGCCTGATTATCGCGGAGTCGCATAACTCCCGCGGTATGATTCACATAGATAGTATTCTCCGGGCTGGCCGCATTGAGGATCAGCGTACCGGCGCCGTACTTGTTCCAGGACGCGCCTACCACGGTCATCGGACAGTGGAAGGTCGTCTGCCCATGGACCGTCAGGCGCCGGGCGGTTCCTTGCAGGGTCAGCGTGTCGCCTGCGAGGGTATAATGAGGCCCCGAACTGAAGACCACGTGGTCCGTGACAACGCCTTCGCCGAGGGTCACGGTGTACTCGGCCGCACCGCCGGAGCCGAACACCGCCGAGTCCAGCGCAGCATTGTTCCAGGAGACATTCGTGCTGCCGTCCCACCAGTTGTTGTTGGTCGTATTCCAGACGCCGCTTCCATCCTGAGCGCCGCCTGGTCCAGGATCGGCGTCCCAAGTCAGGGTAGCGGCCTGACTGATGGCAAGGACGGACAACACGGCCACGGCAATTGCGGCACGGAGAAACGCTTCGGACAGTGTATGAATGGTCCGATGCATCGGACATCCCTCCTTTGAGGCTCTTCGACTTGTGGTTTGGGTGCAAACTCCCGCACCTAAAACTCGCCGATTGTCTGCCCGTCGTCCTTGGCCGCCAGGCGGCGCAAGACTTCCAGGTCCATCGACTCGCTGAGGAAGTGGACGGAGCCGTCGACAAGCGCGCCATTGACGCCACCGGGGTGGTGCGAGTTCAGGATCGTGTTCGAGTTGTGCGTTTGCGATGCGCCTCCGGGAGGCGGATTGGCGTTGAGATTGATCGGGTAGCGGATGGTCGTCACCCCGGAGCACCAGTAATCGCCATCGGGAAGCATGTCGGCCGGCTTGACTGCCCGGCGGGGGTCGTTGTTGAAACAGCCGGCCCAACCGGCATGATAGCAGGCGCGAATGTCCCGGCCGCCCACCAGCCCCGACTGCTCACCGACGAACAAGGTCTTGGAGGTGCCGTCCGTCACGTGGCGGATGCGAACGGCGCCGTCGGGGAAGAAGACGCCGTTCTGGCAATAAATGTTTCCGCCGTACCGGGTAATCAACGGGCTGCACACGTTGGTCCGGCCGCCCGGGTCGGGCGTGGAGCCGGCAATGCCTACGTAGTCGTGCGTTTGACCTTCTGAGCGATTGTTATAGGTGGGAGTTTGTCCGGTGGCGTTTGTGGAGTGCGGGCTCGACGGGCAGTTCCAGCCGGCCACGGTCAGTCCCGCGAGGATCGCGTTGCGGTGGACTCCCGGAACTCCGTAGCTGTTTCCGGTTCGATCCTCGCGCTCCGTCGAGAACCCTCCGATGTTGGCCTGCGAGTTCATGTCGAGCTGACCGGCGAGTGCCCCTTGCTCAATGTATGGCAGGATCATGACCCGCCAGTTGGGGGCGCCTATCGGCCATCGCGTACCGTGCGGAAACGACTTCAGCGAGTCGTGGTAGTTGTGCAGCGCCAAGGCGATCTGTTTCATTTGATTCGTGCACTGGATCCGCCGCGCCGCCTCCCGCGCACTCTGCACGGCCGGCAGCAGCAGTGCTACGAGGATTCCAATGATGGCAATGACCACCAGGAGTTCAACCAGCGTAAAACCCTTAGACTTCCGATAAGCTGTACCTGTTTCTCGATGATGGGAAGCCATAAGTCCCCTCCGGGCAATTCTGCCTTGGCGCAAAGGAAGAACATGGTAGTACAGCTCATCTTGTGCCCGGTGGACGAGCACAACACCGTCGTGGAAGCCTGCCGCTCCGCGGAAGCCCCCCGAAATCGATGACGCCCGCACCGGGCGACGGCGGCTCGAGGCAAGCCGGTTCCAGTCGCCTCCCCCTATCGGATGGATCAAGGGCATCCATAGGGATAGCCAAGCACCGAGTTCAATCCTACACGGTTTTTCCCTAAAATGCAAGTATGTTCGAAATTTCGCCGGTGGGGCTTGCTTGTCGTCCAGGAGGGCGGTAGAATTGCCGGTTTGGCTGGTGGGAGAGCGTCCCGGCCGGGTAAACGACGGCGGCAAAGTGGCCGCGGCAAGGGGGCTATTCAGGCGAGGAATGGACAAATAATGAAAGACGGTATTCATCCAAATTATGTGGAAACGACGGTGACTTGCGGGTGCGGCAATTCGTTTACGACCCGCAGCACGAAGCCGGAGTTGAAGATCGACATCTGCAACGCTTGCCACCCTTTCTACACGGGCAAGCTGAAGTATGTCGACACGGCCGGCCGGATCGAGAAGTTCCAGAAGAAGTTCGCCTCGACCGGCTATGCCAGCCTTAAGCGCGGCAAGAAGCAGGCAGAAGAAGCGTCCGGCGACCAGTCCGAATAGCGGCCTCGTAAGCCCTGCCAACTCGCGCATGGTTCCCGCCCCGCGACGGCATGGCACCGGATTTCCTGGCGGCCACCCCCTCTTTCATGCCGGCTCCATAAACAGTTAGGCGGGTAGGTAAACGACCGCCCGTGGGCAGCGATGCGCGAAATACTTGAGGCGAAACTGGGCCGGTTCGAGGAACTGGAGCAGAAGCTGTTGGACCCGGCCGTTCTGGCAAACGCCCAGCAGATGGCTGCCGTTGCGCGTGAACATGGCTCGTTGGGCCGCCTGGCCAAGAAGTATCGGCGACTGAAGGAATTGAACCGGCAGATTCGCGACGCCAATGAGATGCTCGATGGCAACGACCGCGAGATGCAGGAGCTGGCCGGGGCCGAACTGCCCGAACTGAAGACCGAGCGAGAGAAGCTCTGGAACGAACTTCTCGACATGACCGTCGGCGGCGAGGACGCGCAGCGAAGCCGGTGCATCATGGAAATTCGCGCCGGCACCGGCGGCGATGAGGCCGCCCTGTTCGCTCGCGACCTGTACGACATGTACCGCCGCTACGCCGAAGCAAAGGATTGGAAGGTGGAAGTAATGGACCTCAACCCGACCGAGCTGGGCGGCTTCAAGGAGATCATCCTGGGTGTCGAAGGCGAGGGGGTCTTTCAGCAACTCCAGTTCGAAAGCGGCGGCCACCGGGTCCAGCGGGTTCCGGAAACCGAGGCCAAGGGGCGTATTCATACCTCGGCGGCCACCGTGGCCGTCATGGCCGAGCCCGAAGACGTCGAGGTCGAACTGGGGCCCGACGACTATCGCGAAGACGTGTTCCACGCCAGCGGACCCGGCGGCCAGCACGTGAACAAGACCGCCTCGGCCATCCGGCTGACGCACCTGGCGACGGGCATCGTCGTGAGCTGCCAGGACGAGAAGAGCCAGCACAAGAATCGTGCGAAAGCCCTGCGCGTGCTCAAGAGCCGGCTTTACGACCAAATGCGGGAAGAGGAGGACCGGAAGCGAGCCAGCGAGCGAAAGACCAAGGTCGGCTCCGGCGACCGCAGCCAGCGAATCCGGACCTACAACTTCTCCGAGAACCGCGTGACCGACCACCGGATCGGACTGACGCTTTACAAGCTCGACAGTATCCTGGCCGGCAACCTGAATCCGGTTATCGACGCCTTGCTGGAATACGAGCGGCAGGAACAGCGGTCGGCCTTCGGTCCCCTGGACTAAGCGAGAGAACTCATGTCCGACGCGGCTCCGTGGACCATCGGCCGGCTGCTTCAGTGGACTACCGAGTACCTTCCGTCGCACGGTTCTGAGAGTCCGCGGCTGGATGCCGAGGTTCTGCTGGCCCACGCGCTTTCCCGGCCCCGCATTGCCCTTTACACCGCCTTTGACGAGGTGCCGCCCGACGACGCCCGCGGCGTGTTCCGCGACCTGGTCCGCCGCCGCGCGGAAGGCGTGCCGGTGGCCTACCTGGTGGGCTACCGCGAGTTCTACTCGCTGCGGTTTGAAGTGACGTCCGATGTGCTCATTCCGCGTCCGGAAACGGAGCACCTGGTCGTCGCCCTGCTCGATTTAGCCCGCACACATAGCGAGGTTCCACCCCTGGAAATCTGCGACGTGGGAACCGGCAGCGGGATCATTGCGGTCTGCGCGGCAAAACATCTGCCCGGTGCCCGCGTGCTGGCAACCGACCGAAGTGCCGCCGCGTTGGCCGTGGCGCGCGCCAATGCGCGGTCGCATGGCGTGGCCGATCGCATCGCGTTTGCCGAGGGCGATCTGCTCAACGGAGTCGCCGCCGGGCCGCGGTTCGACTTCATCGTGAGCAACCCACCGTACGTGGCAACTGCCGAGTTTGACCGGCTTGCCCGCGACGTGCGCGAGCATGAGCCGCGCAAGGCCCTGCTGGCGGGTGACCGCGGCACGGAGGTTATCGAACGGCTGGTGCCGCAGGCGGCCGAAAGGCTGAAACCGGGCGGGCACCTGCTGATCGAAATCAGCCCGATGATCCACGACGCGGTTTGCGGGATTCTGAGGGCGGTGCCTGGGCTTCGGCTGGGCAACACCATCAAGGACCTTGCCCGACTCCCCCGGGTTGTGCATGCATGCAAAGCTGATAACTAAAGGATTCTGATCGGTAGAAGCCGATGTCCGGCGCGTTCCTCATTACCGGCGGCAGACCTCTACGTGGCAGCGTCCAGGCGGCCGGTTCGAAGAACGCTGCGCTGCCGATGATGGCCGCGGCGCTGCTCTCCGATGGGCCGGTCGTGCTCGAAGGCGTACCGTGGCTGACCGACGTGGACACGCTGGGCCGCGTGCTTGGCGAGTTGGGCGTTGACGTCGCGTGGAATGTAGCTGTTCAGGAGGACTCCCCCGGTTCCCGCTGCCAGGCAAGCCAACAAGCCCGGGCGATCTGCCAATCGGCCGTGGAAGGAAGACGGTTGCCTTTGTCTGCGGTCGATGCCGCACCGTTCTCCGACGGAGCCGCACTCTGCTGCCTGCGACTGCACGTAGCGGATACTGCGCCGGTTCGGGCGCGTTATGAGTTGGTTTGCCGTATGCGGGCGAGTTTCTGTGTGCTGGGTCCGCTCTTGGCGCGTCGCGGCAGGGCCGTCGTTCCGCTGCCAGGTGGATGCCGCATCGGCCCCCGGCCGGTCGACTTGCACTTAAAGGGCCTTGCCGCCTTGGGAGCCGACCTGACGCTCGCCCACGGCTACGTCATCGCGCGGGCCAGGCGCCTGCGGGGCGCGACAATCGACTTGACCGGACCGGCCGGATGCACGGTAACCGGCACGGCCAACGTCCTCAGTGCCGCGGTGCTTGCCCGCGGCGAAACCCTCCTGCGCGGCGCCGCCTGCGAACCGGAAATCGTCGACCTTGGCCGCCTGCTGTGCAAGATGGGCGCGCGAATTGACGGTCTTGGCACGAGCATCGTGCGAGTGCGCGGCGTGGACGCGCTCGACGGAGCGCGGCACCGGATCATTCCCGACCGCATCGAGGCGGCCACTCTTGCCATGGCCGTCGCCGCTACCCGCGGCGCGGCAACGATAACCGGTGTCGATCCCGGCCACTTGACCGCGGTATTGCATCGCCTGGCCGACGCGGGCGCCGGGGTTGCCTCGGGCGCCGACTGGATTCGCATTGCCGCCCCGCAGGCCCTGCGACCATGCAGCATTTCGGCGGAGCCCTACCCGGGCATCCCATCCGACGTGCAGGCGCAATGGACGGCCCTGATGACCCTTGCTTCCGGCCGGAGCGTCGTGATCGACAGGGTCTTTCCTCAACGATTCGCCCACGTGCCGGAGTTGGCCCGCTTGGGCGCCCGGATTCGTCTTGCCGCCGGTGCAGCGGTTGTGGACGGCGTGCGGCAATTGGGCGGCGCGACGGTTACCGCCTGCGACCTTCGTGCCAGTGCCGCCCTTGTCCTTGCCGGTCTGGCGGCCCGTGGCAGAACCCGAATCGAGCACATCCACTGGCTCGACCGCGGATACGAAGCCCTCGACCGGAAGCTTGTACAACTCGGTGCGTCCGTCGAACGATTGCCACCTGCCACCTAGATACGTAGGGTGGGTCAAACAAGCCGCTTCTTCTGGTGGGTCATCGGTCGCTGCTTCCGGTGTGCTTCTGGGGCGCGGGCTGTGAATCAGCTTGGTTGCGGCTTGTGCAGACCCACCAATGATCTACGCGACCTTGACCCACCCTACCCATCTGAGTAAGCCGGGCCGGCAACTAGCAACTTCCCAACGGCCGGCGGTCGACGATGGCATCGGCAAGGAAATGGAAAAGGCGGCGGAGCGGTTCCTCCGACAACTGCCCGGCGGCTTCGATCGCGCGCGCATGGTGCTTCTCGAGCAATACCTGGGCACGGTCGAAGACGCTGGCGGCGCGGTACAGTTCGGCGGCCCGCTGAATGGCATGGGCCTGATCGGACTTGCCGATGGCAAGCTCTTCCAACTCACGGCGGCCGGCTTCGGCGAGCCGCTCCATCGCCAGGGCCCAGAGGATCGTAGGCCGGCCGGCCAGCAGGTCGGTGGCCCGGTCCACCTTGTTCCGGTCGTCTGCCGTCCAGTCGGCCAGATCGTTGACAATCTGATATGCCACGCCCAAATGGCGCGCGTAACGTACGGCCGGTTCCCGGATCGACTCGATTGACCCGGCCAATCGTGCTCCCGCCAGAAGGGCCGCCTCGAACGCGGGCGCCGTTTTCAGGGCATAGATTCTCAACGCGTCCAACGGCTTGAGCGTCTTTTCCCGCGAATCGCGCCAAACGAGTTCGGCCCCTTGTCCTTCACAGAGCCGCGTGTGCGCCGAAGCGAACTGAGCAAGCAGGTCGGCCACAACCTCCGCCGGCAAGTTCTCCCGTTGCGCCGCCACAAGCCGGTAGCCGAGCCCGATGAGGTAGTCGCCCACGTTGATGGCGGTGGCCGTCCCGAACCTACGGTGCAAAGTGGCGGCGCCGTAGCGGAAGGCATCGTCGTCCTCCACGTCGTCATGCACCAGCGATGCCTTGTGAAACGCTTCGGTGGCTAAGGCGACCGCCCTGACGGCGCCGGGCATGCTGTCTGGGTGCTCCTCCCCACTTGCCTTCATCGTGGAGCAACCGCTGAGTGCATCATACACGGCCATCGTAATGAACGGCCGCGAGTACTTCCCGCCCGCCACTAAGAAATCGTATGCCAGCGCCTCCGTGCAAGCTATCGGATCGAGTTGCCCGATGGCCGCGCGATCGGCGCCGGCTGGCCGATGTTCCACACGCACTGCGGGCGCCAATCGCCGCAATTCCGCCGGTTCAAACAGATGTGCCGCGCAGCGCACAAGCGGCAAGTAGCTTGCCGTATGCTGCCGGCCGGGGCGGTACGGAACGGCAATCAGCCGGCGAACCACCTCCTCGTCGACCGAGGTATGACGGCATCCGTTACACAGAAGCGGCACGGCCATGGCCGGAATCCCACTCCGGACGAGCTTCTCGAACATCTTCTCGAGCGAGTCCAAACATGCCACGCCAAGAATTGCGTCGGTCTTGCCGGCGAGGATCAGCTTGACGACCGCCGGAGAACCTTCGGCAATCAGCACCCGGTAGCCGAAACGCCGTGCCTCGGCCCGCAGTCCGCTCAGCCGGCACGCACCACAATCGCGGCAAAGGAGCCCCCATTCGTCACATTCAGCGGGGCAACGCTCTTCGTCGCGGAGGCAACGCGGCAAGAGCAACAGCCGCCGATCGTATGGCACGGCAGCAACCTGGTCGTGCCAGAATGCGCTGGCAACCGCTACCATGGCCCAGCCCAGGTACGCATCCGATAACTGAAGCCCATCGAGCAATTCGCGTGCGGTCGTCTCGATTTCCCGCCGCGTCGGCGGGTGCGACTTCGCCAGCGCGGCGGCCGACTGCTCCGCGGCCGCCGCAATTCGCTCGCGCAGGGCGAGGTGTCCCGGAACACACTTCAGCCGCTCCGTCCCACCATCCAAGGGAACGGGGGGATGGAGTTCGCCGGCTGCTGCGTGTTGCGGGGGGGACTGCGCGTTGGCCACGGCAAGTCTCTTCGGTGAAGTTCAACGCGGTAGGTAAACCTTTGCAGGCACAGGAGACAATCCCCTGTGAACGATCACTTCTGATCCAACACCCGCACGGCACGGCCCAAAGCCGAGACCGTGAAGATCATCGGATACAGACATTCATAATACCATAGTCTGGCGAAGTATAAACCAATCGGAGCCGCCTGCCGGTGCCGACCCTCTTCGACAGCCCGGATCAGCCAAGCCAAGCCATCTTCCAGCACGGGCCGCAAGGCTGGGTTATCCGGGTCGCTCAACAACGCGTCGATGGCTAGGGCGGTTTCTTCGATGCTCGACTCCCCCCGATCGGGCAGCCCACATCCCCAACCACCGTCCACGCAACGACTTGCGCAGAGCCACTGCAACCCGCGCTGTGCCGCGTCGCCGGCAATCTTCCCCAAATCGCGGTAGGCCAGGAGCACTCGCGTAGTACCGAAGACGGGGTTCTCTTCCTCCGGATGGTGTTGATTGCCGAACCACAACGGCACCCAGCTACCATCCGGTCGCTGCCGTTGCGAAAGGAAGTCGAACCCGGCGGAAATCGCCTCGCCGATACGTTGCGATTCGGCCCCGGTCCCGGCCCAGGTCGCCAACGCGCGAATGGCGTGCGCGGTCAGGTCGGCCCCGCTACGGTCGAACGGCAGCGTTCCCCAGCCGCGGCAGAACGTGGGCCAGCCGCCATCACGGTTCTGCAAGTCCAGAAGCCACCGCACGCCTTCAGCCGCCTCGGTGCGAATGCGTTCGCGCCGTGACTGCGACGCCGACCGCTCCAGCACGGCCAGGGCCATCAGCGCGCCGGCCGTGTCGTCGGCGTCGGGCACGGCACCGCTGGCGTCGCTCCAAGCCCAACCGCCGGGCGCGGCATTGGTGAATGGATGGCGTGCGTCGTACTGGCAGTCGAGCAGCCAGTCGATACAACCGAGGGCGCCCACCTCGCCGGTTGCGGCAGCCAGCGCTTGGACTGAAAGAGTCGTATTCCAGGTGGCGAGGTTCGTGTCGATGGGCCAGGAACCGTCCTCACGAACCGAATCGAGCAGAAAACGAATGCCGCGACGCGCCACCGGATGGTCGGCCCGGCCCGTGGCCGCCAGGCTCATCACGACGAAGCTCGTCAGCGGCGCCGCCTCGAGGTATCCGCCGCTGGCCGGCTGCATACCGGTCAGGGCCTTCATGCTGGGCCACACCGCACAGCGACGGAGGAGCCATACGAGCGGGTTCCGTGGCCGTTGGTGGAAGAACCTTGCCTGGCCGATGGCCACCAGGGCTGGCACCGCGTAGCTGACCACCGGTAGCCGCAGGAAACGCAACATGGGAAACGGCAAGGCAGCCAGCTCGAAAGGCAGTGGTGCCACCTCGCCCCACGGAACAAGCCCTGCCAGCGCACAGTTGGTGAGGATCGGCACGGCGAACGTCTTGTCAACCCCGTACCGGCGGCGCAATCCTTCTGTACCACCCTGCCGGTCGATGTACTCCTTCGCTCGGGTGAGCAGCCCGCGGTTCGCCTCCGCGGCGCCGGCAAGGTGGAAGGCAGCCTGGACAAGCATGGTCGTAGCGATGTTCGAGGTGCTGCGGTCGGTATCGCCCCAGCCGCCATCGTCGTTTTGAGCGCCGGCAAGCCACGCAATGCCCCTCGCCGCGAGTTCATTACCCGCACGGCGGCGTGAATCGTCTGAAGTATTCGCTGCAACAAGCGCCAATGCGCTGGTGGCCGTTGCGGTCGAAAGAGCTGAATTGCTCAGCCGGCCCACCCAATGGCCAGCCTCAACGCGTTGCGTAAGCAGTTCGTGACGAGCCGTCTGGTAGGCGGAATGGAGTCGATGGGAGTCAATCACAGGCTGGATACAGGGATGCGGGATTGGAACGGAATATGGAGAGCCGGTGCTGATGCCAAGGAGGCCGCCCCCTTCGCACCTGCCGGGGAAAGCCCGTCATTATAGTCGCCGACAGCCGGAAAGTCATCGGCATCGCGAGCCAAATCGCCGCGGGGTAGGGCTCACGAGGAGGCCGTTCCCGGAAAGTTGCCGCGATTCGTGCGGCCGAGACAACCAGGGAACCCTCCCGCAGGTGAGCACGGCGGTCGCCAACCGCCTTTCGCTGGGTCGACTGGAGCCAGCTTGCCATAAGGCGCGTGGGATAGGCTACCATCCGGTCGGCGGAGAAGACAGGTTGGAAGCCTATCCCACGCAGGCAGCTCCCGGCAGCATATAATCCGGGCTAGATGTGGTACATCTCCTCCTGATGTATCCGGCTTCGTTCCACCAGCCCGGACAGCTTCAAGCTCTCGAGCATGTCGCGTTCCACGTCGGCCACGTTGCGCCAAGCGTCGGCCAGCACCCTTGCCATCGGCGAATCCGGCTTCGCGGCACTCTGGCGTTCCTCGACCGCCGAGCCAAGATCGACTGCGTCCATCACCTGCCCCAGGGACACTTCGTCCGGCGACTTGACAAGCCGATACCCACCCGCCGCCCCGCGAACGCTGTCGACGAGCCCGGCCGCTTTCAATTGTAGCAGGATTTGGACGAGGAATCGCGGGGGCACCTCGTGCCGTTCGGCAATATGTCGAATTCGCACGGGCTCGCCCGAGCCATAATGGCTCGCCAACTCCAGCATAGCAATACATGCATACTCTGTACGTGCAGAAATTCGCATGACAGTCTCCTCCGATCACCAGTTAATGTTACACACGCTGGTCATGAAAGTACAGGCCGAATGTCCGATTTGGTCACGTAGGGCAAGAAATCTTCTGGCGGAAAAAACATGACGGAGCTGTCTCTCTGGCCGACAATCCCGAATTCAATTTTCTGGGCCCCTGGAATGGATTGCCCTGCTCGGCTTCCGTTGGATGAAATGCGCGGTTCGATGCTTCACGGGGTAGACGCCCAAGCAGTTCTCTGCGTGCATGCGAGGAGGTTCAGCTTGGGTACTTGACCTAGACGGCATCAGACGGCAGGATGACCATTAACCTGTATTATCCGTCTACGTAGGCTGAGACAAGGTCGCGTACATCGTTGGTGGGCCCGCACAAGCCTCAATCAAGCTGATTTACGGCTCGCTTGCCTGGAAGCACGCTGGCAGTAGCGACCGAGGACCCACCAAAGAAGCGGCTTGTTTGACCCACCCTACCTGTCGTGAATGATCCGGGCTAAAGACGCGGTTTCCTCCAGTTGGACACTTCAAAATCAAGAAAGGGTGAGCATTCATGGCCGCGGAAGCCTACCTCGCTGTCGATTTGGGCGCATCGAGTGGACGACATCTGGCCGGACTGTTTGACGGAGGGACGCTCCGGCTTGAGGAGGTGCATCGCTTCGAGAACGGCGGCGTCGACCTGGGTGGCACCTTTTGCTGGGACCTCCCCCGACTCTGGTCGGATATCCGTTCGGGATTGCGCGCCGCAGGCGAGCGATGGGGCGGCAGCATTGCCGGGGTAGGGGTGGACACTTGGGGGGTCGACTTCGGACTGATCGGCCGTGGCGATCAACTGCTCGGCAACCCCGTGCATTACCGCGACGCTCGGACCAACGGTATCCTCGACAAGGCATTCGCCAAGGTTCCCCGCGCGGAGATTTTCCGGCACACCGGCCTGCAATTCATGCAGTTCAACACGCTTTACCAACTGCTGGCCATGCGGCTGGGCGAGTCGCCCTTGCTCGATATTGCCGAAACCCTGTTGATGATGCCCGACCTGTTCCACTGGCTGCTGACCGGCGAGAAGTGTAACGAGATGACCGACGCCAGCACGACGCAGTTCTACAATCCGGCTACCGGAGGTTGGGCCACTGAACTGCTCGAAGCGTTCGATCTGCCGGCCGGCATTCTCGGCCGAATCGCGCAGCCCGGCACGGTGCTTGGGCCGCTCCGGCCGTCGTTGGCCGAAGAAACCGGATTGACCGGCGCCAGGGTCATCCTGCCGGGAACGCACGATACGGCCAGCGCGGTGATGGCCGTGCCTGCCGAAAGCAAGCCCGGCGAAGCGCCCGATTGGTGCTACATCAGCCTCGGCACGTGGGCCCTGATGGGCATCGAGTCGCCTCGGCCGGTCATTAACGACACTGTTGCCCGGCTGAACTTCACAAATGAGGGCGGCGTCGGCGGCACCACGCGCCTGCTGAAGAACATCACCGGCATGTGGCTCCTGCAAGAATGCCGCAGGGTGTGGAACCAGTCGGGGAAGAACTGGGGCTGGGAGGATTTGAACGCCCTTTCCGCCGCCGCGGAGCCCCGCAAATCACTGATCAATCCCGATGCCGCCGATTTCCTTGCACCCGACAATATGCCCGAGGCCGTCCGCGGCTTCTGCCGCCGCACCTCCCAGCCGGTGCCGGACAATGAAGGGGCGGTCCTCCGCTGCGCCCTGGACAGCATCGCATTGAAGTTCCGCCACGTGCTCGGCATGTGCGAGGAACTCGCAGGCCGTCGCATCGAGACGATCCACATTGTCGGCGGCGGCACGCGGAACCGCCAGCTTTGCCAGGCAACGGCCGACGCCTGCGGGCGCCGCGTCGTGGCCGGGCCGGTTGAGGCGACGGCCATCGGCAACGTGATGATGCAGGCCGTCGCCACCGGCGAGGTGGGCAGCATTGCCGACGCGCGGAGCGTCATTCGCCAGAGCTTTGCCGTCGAGCAATACGAACCTCGCGACACCGCCGCATGGGACGAAGCATACGAACGATTCATTTCCATTCTGTAGCAGCCGGAGCCATCGTGTCAGCGTGGTCTGCCGGCTGCAACGCAACCCAAAGGAGAATACTATGGTCAACGTCGGAATTATCGGGCTCGGATTCATCGGAATGATCCACTACCTGGCCTACCAGAAGGTGCGCGGGGCGAAGGTGCGCGCCATTTGCGAAAAGGACCCCAAGCGACTTGCCGGCGACTGGCGTTCCATCAAGGGCAACTTTGGACCGCCGGGACAGAAGACCAACCTGACCGGCATTGCCCAATATCCGGAAATCGACGAATTGCTCGCCGACCCGCGAATCGACATGGTCGATATCTGCCTGACCAACGAGTGGCACACCGACGTGACGATTCGGGCCCTGAAGGCCGGCAAGCATGTGATTTGTGAGAAGCCCATCACCACGAAGGCTGCCGACGCCGACCGCATGGTGCGCACCGCCCGCGACTGCGGCAAGATGCTCATGATCGCCCACGTGCTCCCCTTCTTCCCCGAATACCAGTTTGCGTACAAGGCCGTAGCCAGCGGGCAATACGGCAAGCTAAAGGGCGGGTTCTTCAAGCGAATCATCTCCGATCCGCTGTGGCTGACCGACTTCTACAACCCGAACACCACCGGCGGGCCAATGTACGACCTGCACGTGCACGACGCCCACTTCATCCGGGCGATTGCCGGCATGCCGGAGAAGGTGCTGACGCTTGGCTCGATGCACGGCGAAGTGGCGGGACTGTTTACGAGCCAATTCGATTACGGTGCCGCGGGCCCCATGATTACGGCCTCCTGTGGCGTGATCGACCAGCAGGGCCGCCCGTTTACCCATGCCTTCGAAGTCTACCTGGAGAAGGCCACGCTTCAGTTCGACATGGGCGTGCCCCTGACCGTGTACGACGAGAAGGGCAAGGTCAAGCAGCCGAAACTCGGTTCCGGCGACCCAGTCGACGGCTTCGTCGGCGAATTGACCGAAGCTGCCCGCGCCATCAGCACCGGCACCCCCTCCGCCCTGCTGGCCGGCGAGTTGGCCCGCGACGCCGTGGTGATGTGCCACAAGCAGACGCAGTCGTTGAAGCAACGGAAATTGGTGAAGGTATGATCCTGATCGACCAAGAGATTCAACCCTCTGACCTGCCCCCCCACCTCACCCGCATGTGGGAGCTTTCAGCCGCGAAAATCCTCGCCATCGAGGAGAAATACCCGCCGGAGGCCGGCACGCCCGTGTTCACGGTCAATGGGCAGTACCATGCCCAGGGTTGGACGGAGTGGACGCAGGGGTTTCAGTTTGGCTCGGCCATTTTGCAGTTCGACGCGACCGGCCAGCAGCGGTTTCTCGAAGTGGGGCGTGAGAATACCATCGCGCGGATGGCGCCGCACGTCACGCACACCGGCGTTCACGACCATGGTTTCAACAACGTGAGCACGTACGGCAACCTGCGGCGGCTGATGCTGGAAGGGCGGATGGAGCACAACCCTCGCGAACTCGACTTCTACGAGTTGGCCCTGAAGGCCAGCGGCGCGGTGCAGGCCGCCCGCTGGTCGGAAACCGCCGACGGCGACGGCTACATCTGCTCGTTCAACGGCCCGCACTCGCTCTTCTGCGATACGATCCGCTCGCTCCGGTCGCTGGCCTTGGCACACCAGTTGGGGCACCAGTTGCAGGCGGAAAACGACGTGCGCATCAGCCTGCTCGACCGGCTCGTCCAGCACGCGCGCAGCACGGCCCGGTACAACGTCTATTACGGCGAAGACCGCGATGCCTACGACACTCGCGGCCGGGTGGCCCACGAGAGCATCTTCAACTGCGCCGACGGCCGATACCGCTGCCCCAGCACGCAGCAGGGTTACTCGCCGTTTTCCACCTGGACTCGCGGGCTTGCGTGGATCATGCTCGGCTATCCCGAGCAGCTCGAGTGGCTCGAAACCCGGTCTGACGACGAGTTGGATCCCTACGGCGGCCGGGCCGACGTCGAGCAGATGATGCTCCGCGCCGCCACGGCCGCGTGCGATTTCTTCCTGGTGAACACGCCGACCGATGGTGTGCCCTACTGGGACACCGGCGCCCCGGGGCTTGCGCACCTGGGCGACTACCTCGATCGCCCTAGCGACCCCTACAACGAGCACGAGCCGGTCGACAGTTCCGCCGCGGCCATCGCCTGCCAGGGGCTGTTACGGCTCGGTCGGTACCTCACCCGGCATGGGGACGCCGAGGCCGGCGCCCTTTATCAACAGGCCGGACTGACCGTTTTGCGCACGTTGTTAGGCGAGCCGTACCTGAGCACCGACGCCGGCCACCAGGGCCTTCTGCTGCACGCCGTCTACCACCGGCCCCGCGGCTGGGACTACGTTCATGAAGGCGCGACGATCCCCTACGGCGAATCGTGCATGTGGGGCGACTACCACCTGCGCGAAGCGGCTTTGTACGTGGGGCGCTTGGCTGACGACGCAGCGCCATACTACACTTTTTTCGGGGAGTGAACGCGCATGGGACCGGAGGCATCGATGGACAGTCCGTTGAGTGCGAGCAATCTGTACGAAGATTCCTGGGAAGAATGGTATCGGCTATCGCCGGAGGAGCGATGGCGGGAAAGCGAGAAGCTGTGGGATTTCTACCTGGCCGCGGGAGGTTCCCTTGACCCCGAACCCGATTCACAAAGTCCTTTCGACCCTGACTACACACCGCGTCCGGTACCTGCTGATGGGCGAGCAGGCGTGCGTGTACTACGGCGCAGCGGAGTTTAGCCGCGATACGGACGTGGTCGTGTTGACGACGGCGGAGAACCTCGCCCGCCTCCACTCGGCCCTGAGCGAGCTGGAGGCCGAGTGCATTGGCGTACCGCCGTTTGACGTCGAGTATCTGCTTCGGGGCCATGCCGTGCATTTTCGATGCCAGCACCCGGAAGCCCGCGGAATGAGAATCGACGTGATGTCGGTCCTGCGCGGTGTCGCGCCTTTCGAGGAACTTTGGGAGCGTCGCACGACTGTCGAGAGGCAGGGGGACGTTTCCATTGAACTGCTGGCACTGCCCGACTTGGTTCGGGCGAAGAAGACGCAGCGAGACAAGGATTGGCCGATGATTCGTCGCATGGTGGAGGCGAACGTCCGGCAGCATGCAATGCGCCCCTCCGCGGAACAGGTTACATTCTGGCTTCGCGAGTGCCGCACTCCCGCCATTCTGAAGAATCTGGCCGAGTTGTATCCCATGGAGACCGTCGAGGCGATCCGCGACCGCCCACTCCTGGCATCGGCGCGCGGCGACGAGTCGGCCCTCGCGCTCGCGCTCGACGACGAAGAACGGCAGCATCGCGAGGCCGACAGGCAGTACTGGGCCCCGCTCCGCGCCGAGTTGGAGCAACTCCGGCACCAACGCCGCCTGCCTTGAAGACTTTCGGAACCGCCGCCTCTCGAACGCCGGCCAAACCCACGAACAAGTTGCTCCCGGTCACTTGCGCGCCGCGCAATTGCGCAAGCTTTGTACGTTCTGTACGCGAACCCAGGGCGATCCGGACAAGGCATTCCCGTCGTTCAATGTTGCAGTTTACGGGGGCACTCCTTCGGTTTCAAGGATGTGCTCTTGCTGAGTAGACTTCGGCTGTCCTATCACTGAAATCGTTCAACTGACTTAAAGGGTGCTTCAGATACTGTTCCTTCATGACATGCATCAATCGCTTTGACCCAACGGCTTGAACATATTCGTATACCTCCTGGCCAGTTTTCCAGGCAATTGTGTATTTGCGCGTCTTCGTTGAAGCATTCCTCAGATGTGCCGAAGCCTCTGGCGTCAAGGTCCCCGTTGTCCAGAACTCGAATGATAGCTTACATTTGGAGTAATGTGACTGGTTCAGTATCCATCGTCTTATTCGCGGTATTCTGTGTTCAATCCAATGCTCAATTGTCTTGTCATCCACAGTCACATCAGGGGCGTGTCCCCTGCACTCATATATACATACCTCCTGATTCTGTTTGACCCGTAAGACATCAATTTCCGCGAACTCGCCGGATTGTGGATCCTTGATTTCGACGCCTATGTCAATGTAGCCCCCATCCTTCTCCTTTACGCAATGGCCGACAATGAGTTCAAAAAGCGCTCCCCGGAGGTTGCCAGATGCTCCTTCGATGCGCCCAAGTTTACTGAATAGGGTAGGAATCACCTCGGGAGTCTTGACAGCATAACGAGCCGCATTTTCGAGCGTTTTCGTGAGAGTTCTGAGTCCTTCGGCAACGTCCTTACCAAATAATAGTTCAGGTGTAGTAAATATCATCCCCCTGGTTTTTCCAATGCGGTACGCCTCCTCAGTGAATCCCTGGGCAACGAGAAGCGACATGAATGGGCGTGTGCGTTTCTGATTCCGAAGGATGTCACACTTGTTGACGAAATAGCCGATCTGCTTGTCTCCGAGATGTGAATGGAGCGCAATGTCAACGACAACAAATCCCGGTAATGCCTTTGCGCCAGCGCGATAACAGACCATAGGATGAATGTAGGACGGAGCCGTCAAGTCCCAGCCGAAGTGTCCGAAAGTAGGGCTACCGTCATCGGCGCGGAGGTCAACTTTGTGGTAGCTTACTAGGCCGAGCTTCTTTAGCCAATCTTCAATGGCAGTTAGGAAGAAGCGATCAGTTACCAAGGTGGCCTTCAACCTAGCAAAAGAAACGTCTGTTTCCAGTGGGAACCCCGTCAAACGCACGCACTCACCAATGGCTGGAACGCTTACAATGTCAATCATCTCAAGCCGTTGGAGGTCTGCCAGAACACGATTGCTGCTGAGGTGGCCTTTGAGCCTTTTCGGACTGCCGCTGATTACGTCAAACCACTTCTTTGGTACCGTCCCTTGCCGCCCTAACAGGGCGTGGATGGCAAAACCGTAGACAGACTTCGTTTCGTCGAGCGCGGCCAAGATTGCGGGTTTGAACGACTCGTCGGCGAATTGTTCGGCCAGGAATAGGAACGCTTCTCTATGTGGAAATCGTATGCCCTTAAGTCGACGAATCTTTCCCCCCGAACGCGATATTCGTTGGCGGGCTGCCTCGGGCGTTAGCCCAGCGGTCTCCAGGTGAGATCGCAATACGGAGGAGAGGCATGGTCCGTACCTTTGCAACAGCAGATGAAGATCAGTTGTGGGCATCGGTGTCACACTACTCTATTTATAACACCACAGTAACGGCACCCGCCAACTTTTCGTTGCGCCGGATGACTTGCACGCAAAGCCTTATATTCCAGTCAGTTACGTTGCCATCGCGTCTGCAATCTGCTCCAGCGCGAAACGCTGATGTCACAACTGCTCGAACCGGTCAGTAGGCTGGACTGTCACGGAAACGCCTGTTGAGCCGATTGTGGCGTCAAATGTCAAGACGGCGCAAGCCGCTCGAGCGGGGGGTGGCCTTTCCTTGCTAATAGTCCCAGGATCGGGAGGTCGTGTGATCTAGCTGGCTCATCCAACTCCAAGTGGCTCTGGGCGTCCTATTAATAAACGTTGGATTCATTGAGCCTTATGTCCGCTTCCGCTCGTCGAACTCGTCTTGCAGGAATACGGGCTTGTATCCGTGGCGGGTGACGTACTCGATGGCACGGTCCATGCGCTGCGGATGGTCGGGCAGGTAGCGTTGGTAGAATGGCCAGAAGTACTGCTCGTGTGTCAGGAGATCGATCACCTCGCCCTGACGCGGATCGGCCGTGATTGCTTCCAGTCTCGGCACGATCTGGTCCAGGGGCGTGTTGTTGATCACCATGTCGGTTTTCGAGAAGATGATCCCGCTCGCGTAGTCCTTCAGCAGATCGTTCCGCGAGAGCCATTCGGAGCGGAAATCATCGACGTTGTAGTTGATGTCCCAGCCTCGCTGGCTTGAATAGGTGAAGTAACCGCCCAACACGCGCGAGCCCTTCTCATAAAGCGCCTTCCATGCTTCCGGCACCGTCATCGCGAAGTGAATCACCGCCGGCGGGCTGTACGTTTCCGGGCCGGCGAAGCGGAGTATTTGCTCGCTGACCTGGTCCAGGTCGGCCAGCAGCTTCTCAACCGGGGCTTCCTGATAGGGCCGCGGCGGGTCATTCGCATGGGCGTGAAAGGCCAGCCGGAGCCAGGAAGCGTTCTCTCGCCACTCGTCGCGGTACTTGTCGGGGAATTGCGACAGGTTCCAGTCGTCGCCGGTAGTGTAGTAGATGTTCAGCGTGCAGAGGGCCCCGTACTTTTCATGTAGGTCCTTGAGCATCTTCAGGTAGAAGCAGTCGAAGAGCGAATCGTAGCCCTTCTGCGTGATGTCGCGCAAGAAGAAGCTGTTGTCGTCGATGACCACGCGGTACCGTTTCTCCGAGTTCTTCACCCACGGCAGCCGGATGCGCGACTCCCACCGGGCGTCGCCGTGTTGGGCGACTACGACCACCTCGTTCTCGCAGTCGGTCAGCAGGGCCTTGCCGACGAACGCCTCGCCGTCGCGCACGGCCGGCCGGCCATCGACGAGTACCTGAGCGCCGGCACGCGCAGTGCCGCGAACGTCAATCTCCAGCCCGCCGCCCGTCTTCCGGCCAAGCCGTGCATGCATCACGGCGCCGTCGATTGGATCCGTAACCAGCAGTGACCGTCTCTCCGTGGCAGTCGCCCAGTTCGCGCCGGCCGCCAGCCACGCGGCGGCGGTTCCCCGTGCGGCATTGCTGAAGAAACGGCGTCGCGTTTGCAGTTTGCTTGAACTCATGGCTTCTCCAGTCCTTTCCAGGTGTCAGGGGTCAGGGGTTTGAGATTTCAAGTGTGAGATCTCAAATGTGGGATTTGGAATGTGGGGATTCGCGATCTGAGATGCGACGTGTCAGCCGGGGTCGTGGCTTTTCACTGGCAACCAGCAACTAGCGTCTCTTCCGCTCGTCAAACTCGTCTTGCAGAAACACCGGCTTGTAGCCGTGGCGGGTGACGTACTCGATGGCGCGGTCCATGCGTTGCGGATGGTCCGGCAGGTAGTTGCCATAGAACGGCCAGAAGTACTGCTCGTGGGTCAGAAAGTCGATGACCTCGGCCTGCCGCGGGTCGGCCATGACAGCGTCGAGCTTCGGCACGATCTGGTCCAATGGCGTGTTGTTGATCACCATATCAACCTTCGAGAAGATGATCCCGCTGGCGTAGTCTTTCAATAGGTCGTTTCGGGAAAGCCACTCGGACCGGAAATCGTCCATGTTGTAGTTTACGTCCCAGCGGCTCCAAAGGACGAAATAGCCGCCCAGCACGCGCGAGCCTTTTTCGTAAAGGGGCTTCCACGCTTCGGGCCGCGTCATGCCCCAGTGGATCACGGCGGGATGGCTGAACGTTTCCGGACCGGCGAACCGGAGAATCTGCTCGTTCACCTGGTCCAGGTCGGCCAGCAACTTCTCGACCGGGGCGTCCTGGTATGGCCGGTCGGGTTTGTCGGCGTGGGCATGAAACGCCAGCCGCAGCCACGAAGCATTCTCGCGCCACTCGTCGCGGTACTTGTCGGGAAACTGGCTGAGGTTCCAGTCGTCGCCGGTCGTATAGTAGATGTTCAGCGTGAACATCGCCCCGTACTTCTCATGCAGGTCTTTGAGCATCTTCAGGTAGAAGCAATCGAATAGCGAGTCATAGTTCTTCTGCGTGATGTCGCGCAGGAAGAAGCTGTTGTCGTCGATCACGACTCGATAGCGCTTCTCGGAGTCCTTCACCCACGGCAGACGAATGCGCGACTCTTGCCGGTCATCTCCGATTTGCACAGTCACGACCACCTCGTTCTCGCAGTCGGTCAGCACGGCCTTGCCGACAAACGCCTCGCCTTCACACACAGCCGGGCGGCCGCCGACCAAAACCCGAGCGCCGGCGGGCGCGGAGCCGCGAACGTCGATCTCCAGACCGGCGTCCACCTTGCGGCCAAGCCGCGCGTGCATCACGGCGCCGTCGATCGGATCAGTAACTACCAACATCGGCTTCTCCTCGGCTGCGGCCCAATTCGCTCCAACTGCCAACCACGCGGCGGCGGTGCCCCGTGCGGCAGTGCCAAAGAAACGGCGTCGTGTTTGCGTTCTATCTCTAGGCATGGCTTCTCCCATTTGATTAGGTGTCAGGTGTCAGGTATCTGAGATTTCAAATTTGCGATCTGAGATCGGAGATTCAAGTGTCAGCCACGCTCGTGGTTCTTCACTAGCAACTAGCAACCAGCAACTAGCAACTAGCAACTAACTCCCTCCAATACGCCCAGGTATCGGCAACGGTCTGTTCAAGCGGCACTTCGGCGTGCCAGCCGGTATCCTGAATCAGTCGCATGGTGTTGGCAATGGCATCGTGCTTCGGTCCCGGCCGTGTTTCGCAGACCGGCCGGTCGGGGCCGGCCAGGTTTCGGAGGATATCGAGCACCTCGCCGCTGCGCCGCGGCAGGCCGGAGCCTACATTATACACCCCGCCACGCTCGCCGCACGCCATCAATAGCCGGTACGCCCGAACCACGTCACGCACATCGCTGAGGTCGATCACGGCGTCGCAAGTTCGTACCTCGACCGGCCCGCTGTCGCCGGAAGCGAACTGACATGCCCATTCGGGGAGCATCATGCGGGGTCCCTGGCGGGGGCCGGTGTGCTGGAAAGCCCGGGCGATGACGGCGTCGCATCCGTGTCGAGCCACGACCTCCTGTACGATTTGCTCGGCGGCCAGCTTCGTCCGCCCATATGCGTCGCGCGGGCCGAGTGGCGAGGTCTCCGCCACGAACGGATTGCCCGGTCCGACCGGGGCATACACCTTGGCGCTGCTGACCATCAGCAGCCGGGGGTGAGAAGGCAGGCCGGCCGCCAACTCGACGACGCGCCGTGTACCCTCCACGTTGACGGCAAGTGCCGCAGGCAGCGGTTCCTGTTTGCCGCAGTCGCCAGGTATGCTCAGCGCGGCGAGATGGTAGATGGCCGAAGGCCGGAACGCTTCGATGCGGCGTCGGACTTCGTCACCGAGCCCTGCATCGCTGCCGAGGTCCCACGCAACGAGTTCCACCCGATCGCGGATCGACTCGGGACTGTTCGGCTCCCATTGCCCTCCGGGCGCCGCGCCCAGCACGGCATCGCCACGCGAAAGCAGGTGTTCCGCCAGAAACCCGCCGGCGAAGCCCGCGACGCCGGTAATCAATGCCCGCTGCGGTGGAAACTGGTCCACGGTTCCGTTGTTGATTTCCTTCGTGCTGCAGGCTTCGTCATTCATTCGTCGTCTGAGTTTCGACATTGACCATTCGTCTTCCCGAAAGCCTCAGCAGCGAAGCCACGCACGTGCGGGCGGCCTATTCAGCATCGTCCGCGTCCTCGTCCCCCGGCTCGGCGTTGCCCTCGTGCGGAACGCGTTTGACGGCCACCAGGTGGTCGCCTTCGTCGAGCGTCATAATCCGCACGCCCTGGGTGTTGCGCCCGACCACGCTCACGTCGGCCGCGGCAACACGCTGAAGCTTTCCCCTCGCGGTAATCATGAGCAACTCGTCCTCGTCCTGCACTCGCACGATTCCAATGACCGGCCCATTCCGTTCGGTGGTCTTGATGTCGCGAACACCCTGGCCTCCGCGGCGCTGCGTACGATAGGATCGTTGCGAGTTCAACTCGTCGCCGTCGCCGTCGTCGTTGTCGGAGTCGCTGTCGGAGTCGCTGTCGGAGTCGGAGTCGGAGTCGGAGTCGTTGGGTTCGCCGTTTGCCCCTTCGTTGAGTTCGGAGCCGGCGTCGTCCCCATCGGGCACGTCTTCGTCGGGTTCGCTTGCAAGGTTCGGGCCGAACGGCGTTCGCTTGCCGTAGCCGTTTTCGCACACGGTCAGCAAGTCGGCCTCGGGATCGGCCACGACCATGCCCACCACGTGATCATTACTGCGAAGCCGGATACCCTTGACCCCGCTGGCGTTGCGGCCCATCGGGCGGGCGTTGGACTGAGGGAACCGAATCGCCATGCCCCGCGCTGTGGCCAGCAGCACCTCGTCGCCCGGCTTCACGACGGTGACGTCGACCAGTTCGTCGCCTTCGCGAAGCTTGATGGCGATAATGCCGCTGCGCAGCGGGCGGCTGTACGCGGCCAACGGCGTTTTCTTCACCAGTCCGTTGGCCGTGGCCATAATGAGAAAATGGTCCGGGTGGTCGAAGTCGCGCACGGCGCGGCAGTCGGCAATCTCTTCGCCTTCGGCCAGATTCAGCAGGTTCACCACGGCCCGGCCGCGGCTGTCGCGCGCAAGCTGCGGCAATTCGTACACCTTCCGCCAGTACACCTTCCCGCGAGTGGTGAAAAACAGCAGGTAGGCGTGCGTGCTGGCAACGAACAGGTGCTCGATGGGGTCCTCCTCTTCGGTCTTGGCCCCCTTGAGCCCCTTGCCGCCCCGCCGCTGCCGCCGGTAGGCGGTAACCGGGGTTCGCTTGATGTACCCGTTGCTCGAAATGGACACGACCATCGTCTCTTCGCGAATCAGGTCTTCCAGGTCGATATCGCCGAGTTCCTCGCCGCTGATTTCGGTGCGCCGCCGATCGCCGTGCTTCCGTTTCAACTCCTGGAGGTCATCGCGGATCATATCCAGGATGATCTGATCGTCGGACAGGATGCGCAAGTACTCTTCAATGTCGTCAAGCAGTTTGCGATACTCGTCGCCCAGCCGCTCCTGTTCCAGGTTCACGAGTTGGCCGAGGGTCATGCGCAGGATGGCGTCGGCCTGGACGGGCGTAAGCGTGTAGCCTTCGGCCTCGCCGCGTTCCTGGACGAACACCGCGAATCCCCGTTCGCCCAAGGCCCGCTCCATCAAGGCGGCCGGAGTCTTGATTTGCATCAGCCGCTGTTTGGCTTCGGCCTGCGTCGACGAGCTGCGGATCACCCGAATTACCTCGTCAATGTTCGCATGAGCCAGTAACAGCCCCTCGACCGTGTGTTTGCGCTGCCTGGCCCGATTCAGCAGGAACTGCGTGCGGCGGCGAATAACCGTCACCCGATGGCGGATGAACTCCTCCAGCAGCCCCTTGAACGACAGCACGCGCGGCTTGCCGTCGACCAGGGCCAGGAAGATCAGCGAAAAGCTGTCTTGCAGCGGGGTGAACTGGTAGAGCTGGTTCAGCACGATGTCGGGATCGGCATCGCGCTTCAGTTCGAGCACCAGGCGAACCGGCTCCTTCAGATCGCTTTCGTTGCGGGTGGCCGCGATACCGGGAATCTTGCCGTCTTGGACCGCCGCGGCGATGCGTTCCTCTACCCGGTCGCGGGCCTGCTGGTAGGGGATTTCGCTCACGATGATCCGCTTCCGCCCCTTGCCGAACTCCTCGACTCGCGTCTTCGCGCGCAGTACAACCGTGGCCCTGCCCGTGTGATAGCCGCGACGGATACCGGCCCGCCCGCAGATCACGCCGCCGGTCGGGAAGTCGGGCCCGGGGCATATCTCCAGCAACTCGTCGATTGACACGTCGGGGTCGTCGATCACTCGGATGATCGCGTCGCAAACTTCGCCCAGATTGTGCGGCGGGATTGACGTGGCCATTCCGACGGCAATGCCCTGCGCACCGTTGACCAGCAGGTTGGGGAACTTCGACGGCAGCACGACCGGCTCGGTGCGCACCTCGTCGTAGGTGGGTATGTAGTCGACCGTGTCGAGCTTGATGTCTTCCAGCATCAGCGCGGCATACTGCGACATGCGCGCCTCGGTATACCGCATGGCCGCCGGTGGAAGGCCCGCCACGGACCCGAAGTTTCCCTGCTTGTCGACCAGCACGTACCGCATGTTCCATTCCTGGGCCATGCGGACGAGAGTGGGGTAAATGACACTTTCGCCGTGCGGATGGTAGTTGCCGCTGGTATCGCCGGAAATCTTCGCGCACTTCACCCGCGATGCGCCGGGCGTCAGGTTCAAGTCGTTCATCGCCACGAGAATGCGGCGCTGCGATGGTTTCAAACCATCGCGGACGTCGGGCAGCGCGCGGCTGACGATCACGCTCATCGCGTAGGTCAGGTAACTGCCCTTCAGTTCCTCCTCGATGGGCATATCGAGGAGACGGCCCTCAATGCGGTCGCCCTCGTTCGGGGGGGGCGCATCGGGCGAGCTGGGTAATTCAGGATCCGGCCCTTCAGGCGGGTCCGGTGGAAGATTGGCGTCGGTCGACAATGCTCATCCTCTCATTCAATATGGCCGTCCGTGGGAACCGGCGCAGTCCTTGCAACGCGGGGTCCGGCAGGCCCCGATACGGCCCAATTTACCGCAAACATCGAAACGCCCCCTCCGTCAACGGCAGCGCAAACCAGCCGCCAACGGCCGCGAAAAATCAATCCCGAAGTATACCCGTTTTCCCGCCTCGCCACAACGGCCTCCGCAGAAAAATCGCCACCGTAAACCTTTTGCCAGCAAGAAGTAGTGCCACCGCAGGTTGCTTCGTTCATGCCTATCCTTCGATGCAGCTTGACGCCCGCAAACGTAGCCGCAGCCCGCCCAAAGCGGCCAGTGATTCATGCGCGGGCCCTAAAATGGTTCGAGCGGTCTCGGAGGCGACTCCGTTCCGACTTCTGCCTAAAGAGCCGCGTCTGGAGATTCCGAATTGCCGGGCGTGCCGCTTCGAGTTCCTTGGTCAGTTTGGCTTCCCGTTCGCGCGCGCAGGCATGCATCGTCCGCAAGTTGTCCCAGCACCTGGGCGGTGGCGGCGTGCTGCTGCTGAAGGTCGGCAAGGCTGTCACGCTCCTTCTGGACGACGGCCGCGGGTGCGCGGTCGATAAAGCTGGCGTTGGACAGCTTCTTCTCTTTGCCCGCAATCAGTGTGGCGAGCTTGTCGAGTTCTTGCCGTTTGCGGGTGAGTTCTGCTTCCACGTCGATCAATTCAGCCAAGTCAACGAATACTTCCAGCCCGGCGGCGGTTACGTTTGCGCTGAGTGCGGGCGGTTCAACCGCGGGGCCCATTCCCAACGGATGGGCGCCGGCCATGTTCGCAAAATACGGCTCCAGGGGCGCCAGCAGGGCGGCCGTTTCGGGATCGCATCGCACTGCGAAGTGGACTGCCTTCTTCGGAGGCACGTTCTGCCGTGCGCGGATGTCACGGACCGCCCGCAGCACGTCTTGAAACCGCGCGAATTGAGCCTCGATGTGCGGATCGATCCTCGCGGCATCAGGCTGAGGCCAAGGGGCGACGATGATACTCGAAGCAGGCGGTTCCGGAGTGGGCAAGCCGCGTTCGGGGCACAATGCGCCCAGCCGCTGCCAAACGTCTTCCGTGAGAAACGGGATCATCGGGTGAAGCAGGCGCAAGAGCGTATCGAGTGTGTGGGCCAGCACGCGCTGCACCGCGGGGCGGGTGGACGGGTTGCCCAACCGGGCCTTGGCCATCTCCACGAAGAAACTGCAGAACTCGTCCCAGGCAAAGTCGTACAGCGCGCGGGCCGCGTCGGCATACTTGTACACGGCAAGCAGGTCGGTCACTTGCCCCGTAACCGTTGCCAGGCGGCTGAGCACCCAGCGGTCCTCCACGGTCAGTTCGGCGTCGGCCACCTCGCCCGGCGTATAGCCCTCAAGGTTCATCATGACGAAGCGCGAGGCGTTCCACAGCTTGTTGCAGAAGTTGCGGGCCAACTCGAACCGGTCGCTTACCACCGCACCGCGCGGCAATGCACGGTCGGCGGGCTTTTCGGCCCATTGCGTGGAGAACTCGCCGCCGCACGCCGGGCAGCGAACCCGCGGCATGACGCGGGTCTCGCGGGTCTGCTCCATGAGCTTGTGGCAGTGCGGGCATTCGAAGTCGACCGGCATGCGAATGTCCTGCGTCTCGGTGGTCAGGTACGCCAGGCCGAAGCGCAGCGAGTCGGCGCCGAACTTCTCCATCACGTCGAGCGGGTCCACGCCGTTGCCCTTCGACTTCGACATGCCCTCGCCGTAGCCGTCGAGAATCTTCGGGTGAATGTACACCTCGGGGAACGGGACCTCGCCGAGGTTGTACAGCCCGGTCAGTACCATGCGGGCCACCCACAGGGTGATGATGTCGCGGCTGGTAATCAGCACGTCGGTCGGGTAGAAGTAGTCGAGTTCGGGCGTTTGCTCGGGCCAGCCCAGGGTGGAGTGGGGCCAAAGGGCGGAACTGAACCACGTGTCGAGCACGTCCTGCTCGCGCCGGAGAGCATGACCGGGCACGGCGTCGTCGGACAGGTCCTCTTCGAGCGCGCAGATGAGCCACTGGCCCGATTCGTCGTCGCGATGCCAGACCACGTCGTCGCGGCCGGCAAACGCCATGCTCAAGTCCTTCTCCGTGGCCGAATCGCAGTACCAGACCGGAATCTGGTGGCCCCACCAAAGCTGCCGGCTGATCGGCCAGTCGCGCTTCTCGCCGAGCCAGTCGAGGTAGCCCTTGGTGTAGCGTTCGGGCAGGATGCGCACTCGGCCGGAGACAACGGCGTCCATGGCCATTTGGGCAAGCTGCTCCATACGCAGGAACCACTGGTCGGTCAGCAGCGGCTCGATGGGCGTCTTGGAGCGGTCGCTGTGCGCCAGGTCGATTTCGCGGTCCTCGACCTTCAGCATCAGGCCCTGCTTTTCGAGGTCGGCCACCACGTTCTTCCTCGCCTCCATAACGGTTTGCCCCTGGTAGGGGCCCGCCTCTGCGCTGAGGGTGCCGTCGAGGTTGAGGATACTGACCATCGGCAGGTTCTGCCGCAGGCCGACCTCGTAGTCGTTCGGATCGTGGGCCGGGGTAATCTTTACGCAGCCCGTTCCCATTTCGGGCTTGGCCCATTCGTCGGCCACCAGCGGAATATCGCGGTTGAGAAGCGGCAGCAGGACGCGGCGCCCGGCAAGCGCCATGTCGCGGAGCTTTTCCAACTCGGGGAGCATTTCACGGCGACGGCGCCGCACCTCCTCGATTTCCGCTTCGATTTCCGGCCGCTGTTTCGCCGGGGCGCTGCGGAGGCGCGCGGCCAGATCGGCCTCGGCCTTGTCGAGTGCGCCGGCGGGATCCGGGTGAACGGCAACGGCCGTGTCGCCCAACATGGTCTCCGGCCGCGTGGTGGCAATCGTCACTTGTTTCGGCTCGTCCGGCTTGGGGCCGATGACTGGGTAATGGAAATACCAGAAATGGCCCGGAACAGCCTCGTGAAACACCTCGTCATCGCTAACGGCGGTCCGCAGCATGGTGTCCCAGTTCACCAGCCGCTTGCCGCGGTAGATGAGCCGGTCCTTGAACATCCGGAAGAAGGTGTGGCGAACCGCCCTGGCGCAAACCGGATCGAGTGTGAAACGGGTTCGCTGCCAGTCGCAGCTACAGCCCATCTGCTTCAGTTGGCCCAAAATCCGCGTTTCGTACTCGTTCTTCCATTGCCAGATGCGTTCGACCAAGCCGTCGCGGCCCAGCGTATGGCGGCTGACTCCGTCCTCCTGTAGTAGACGCCTCTCCACCACCGCCTGCGTGGCAATGCCTGCATGGTCGGTGCCCGGCATCCAAAGCGTGGCGAAACCCTGCATCCGCTTCTGGCGAATGAGGATATCCTGGAGTGTGTTGTTCAGTGCGTGGCCCAGGTGGAGTGCGCCCGTGACGTTGGGCGGCGGGATAACAATGCAGTAGGGTTTTCGTGCGGCGTCGGGCTCGGCGTGAAAGAAGCCTTGCTCCTCCCAAAACGGGTACCACCGCTCTTGCGCGGCCTTGT
Source organism: Thermoguttaceae bacterium (assembly GCA_034005525.1). Lineage (GTDB taxonomy): Bacteria > Planctomycetota > Planctomycetia > Pirellulales > Thermoguttaceae > PWXP01. Next base: position 48,446 of record JAVEUP010000041.1, read on the forward strand.
GGTCGTATTGCTTTGGTAAATCGTTGTTCGCCATGGGATGATTTGGGGGATTCAAAGGGGACAGTCCCTATGCCGTTGCGCTTTTTTCCACAAGAAGCGGCGGCGAGCCTTTGTTTCTAGGGGTTTAGGGGCGTTTGTCGGCCATGATGTTACGCGACCTGACA
>JAVEUP010000403.1:0-1676 GCA_034005525.1 Thermoguttaceae bacterium
TCACCGGCCTGATGAACCGCCGCGCCTTCGACGATGCGTTGAGCTTCCAGGTCGAGCAGGGAAGCGGCCCCTTCGCGTTGATGATGATTGACGTCGACCATTTCAAGAGTCTCAACGACCAACATGGACACCCCGCAGGCGATCAAGTCCTCTGCGGCGTTTCCAGCCGCCTGGAAGCCCTCCTTGCCGGCCAAGGAATGGTCGCCCGGTACGGCGGCGAGGAATTCGCCGTGATCATTCCGGCGATCGACGCCGCAGGCGCGCAGCAGATTGCCGAACGACTCCGCTTTGCCGTTGCCGCATCGCCCTTCTCCTACGAGCACACAAGCCTCGCCCTGAGCGTCAGCCTGGGAGCGACGCTCGTCATCCAAGGCGACGATGCCATGGCAGCGTTCAAACGCTCCGATGAAGCGCTCTACACGGCCAAGCGCTCGGGCCGCAATTGCGCCTACTTCCACGACGGGAAACACTGCCGGCGGATCGAACACGATCCGGAGCCCTCCGCGCTTCCGGCAGGGCCCGCCGCTTTGAACGCGCCGCCGCCAACGCCGGCCGGCAAGCCAGGCCCCAGCAGCGCTGCCCGCGACGACAACTTCGACGACCTCTCCGCCGATCTCCACCGGCGCATGATGGAAGTAGCCGGCAATGGGCATGGTCCGACGCCGTAACGTTTATTCGGCGGCAGAGTCTCTATTCGTCACCTCAGCCGCTGCGCCGCAAACGGTAACTACGCGAGTTCCACCCAGCCGTCCCTGTCGATCGATTGCGTGACGGCTTCGAGCACTTTCTGGTTTTCCAGACCCTGTTCAAAGCCGGGTTCAGGCTTGGAACCGTCGGCAATGGCCTGGAAGAAGTCGGCGAACTGGTTGACGAACGAGTTCTGGTAACCGATGGCGTGCCCCGGCGGCCACCAGTGGGAAATGTACGGATGGCAGCCCTCGGTAACTTGCACGGAGCGGAAGCCGGGCACTTCGGCCGGGTCGTCGGTGCGGTACACTTGCAGGCGGTTCATGTCCTCGAGGTCGAAGACTACCGAACCCTTCGAGCCGTTCACCTCGATCCGGTTGTGGTTGCGCCGCCCGGCCGCGAACCTGGTCGACTCGAACGTACCGAGCGCCCCGTTCTTGAAGCGGGCAAGGAAGGCCGTGGCGTCGTCCACGTCGACCGTCTCCATTTCCGAAGCGCCTGCCTGCGCGGTGAGCATGGTCGAAAGCTGCTCGGCCGCCGCTTCGGCCGGCCGTTGCTTGATGAATGTCTCCTCCATGCCCACTACCCGCGTGATCGGCCCGGCCAGGTGCAGGGCGAGGTCGATGATGTGACTGTTCAGTTCATGGTGCGGGCCGGAGCCGGCAATGGCGCGGTTGAGTTTCCAGATGCGCGGGAACTGCGGGTCCATGATCCAGTCCTGCAAATACACGGCCCGAAAATGGTACAGCTTGCCAAGCTGTCCCGAATCGATCAGTTGTTTCGCCAGGGCGATGGCCGGCACGCGGCGGTAGTTGAAGCCGAGCATGTGCTGCACGCCGGCCTTCCGCACGGCGTCGAGTGCCGCCTCGGCCTCGGCCACGGTGACAGTGAACGGTTTCTCGCAGAAGATATGCTTCCCGGCCTTGGCGGCCTCGACGATCATCTCGGCGTGCGTGCTGGGCGGCGTGACGATGTCGACGACGTCGACG
>JAVEUP010000403.1:1686-3015 GCA_034005525.1 Thermoguttaceae bacterium
CGGAGCGGACCCTCATGCCGCCCGCAAATGACCTTCCGCACCGGCCGGATGCCCGTTTTGAAGAAGAACGGCATGGCCATCAGCGCGTAGCTGTGGGCCTTGCCCATGAACTTATAGCCGATCAGTGCCACGTTGAGCGGTTTCATGGTGGGTCTCCGAGAGTTTTCGTGGGACAGGCTTCCAGTGGCCCTGTGCCCCGGGTTGACAGGCTGGAAGCCTATCCCACGGCGCATGATTCACTTGTATGTTTCCAAGGCTGCTGTGTCGCCCAGTTTCTTGAGCACGTTTTTCAGGCCGTCGAGGTTGGCGCGAAGTGCCTCCTCGGCGTCGGTGTCGGCGCGGTGGTCGATGATTCCGATCGGTCCTGCGTAGCCGCTCTCGGCGATGATCTTCAGCAGCGCCACGTCGTGCTGTCCTTGCCCGACCGGCAGAATCTTCGGCTTCTCGTCGTCGTTCATGCCGTTGAGGTTCAGGCAGAAAAGGTACGGCTGCATCAGCGCCAGCAGTTCGGCGAAGCGGGGGACGTGGGCATGCCCGTGGTGAAGATTGTAGACGATGCCCACGTGGTCGGCGCTCGCGTTGTCGCGGAGCCACCCGGCCACGGCCGCCAGGTTTTCCGGTTCGCCGGCCCAGCCGCCGTGGTTGTACAGCGCCACCTTGCAGCCCAGTTTGCCCATGTGCTCCACCAGCGGCAGCAGTCGCCGGGCGGCCTCCTCGACCTTCTGCTCGTGCGTGCCTTCGGCCGGCGCGTGCATCATCACCCAGACTTGCGGCCGGATCCCGTGCTTCTCGATCAGTGTGGTGAACTCGGGGTGCACGCCCCAGAAGGCAAAGAACTCGACGTTGTGCCGCTTCATCTGAAGGATCTCGTCCTCGAAGGTCGGCACATGCTGCTCGCGCCAGTCGTAGGCCAGCTTCGAGAGGCCCAGCCGGGCGAGCATTTCAGCCCGCTCTTGCGGGTTGCGGCCCTTTGCGTCGAACGGCACGATGCACCACGCCACGAGGTTGTCTCGGGCGAAAACGCTCTTCGCAACCGCCGGTTCGTCGGCGGGAAGGGGTGCGGCAGAGAGTGCGGAGAAGATAAGCGAAACAGTTGGAAACAGCAACATCGGTTTCATAACAAGGCTCCTTGGTGTTGGAAAAAAGGTGGTCGGCGCGAGTCCGCCCCGAAGGGGCTCGGTTCGCCCAGCCCAGGGCAACGCCCTGGGAATGGCTATAACTCGGCCACCAACTTCTTCAAATACGCGATGCTTTGCTCGACCAGCTTGTCCTCGTCCTGGTTGTCCTTGTGGTGGTCGCTCTCGACGGCCAGCACGCCTTCGTAGCCAG
>JAVEUP010000218.1:0-12294 GCA_034005525.1 Thermoguttaceae bacterium
CGACGTGCGCGTCGACAAGGTCTATCTTGCGTACTTCGACGGCAAACCGGAGAACGTTCCAAACCCCGACGCCGTCGGCTATAGTGCCGATGAGTATGCGGGCAACGGCATCATCAACTGGCTACACGTTTCCAGCGTTCCCGCTATGCTGCCGCCGTACGCCTACGGTTCTGCGTCCAGTCCGCTAATGGACTATCTGGAACCGTCGCACTACGGCGTGCAGCTCACACCGGAGGAAAAGGAGCGAGTCGCGTGCTGGATCGACTTGAACGTTCCCTTTGCGGGCTCGTGGATGGAGTTGAACTACTGGGACCAGCTCAACCATGCCGTACACTCCGGTTTGACGCCCTGGTACGTCTATCGCGACAAGATGCGCCAGATCTATCTGTACTTTGAAGCAAAACGCCTGAAGTACGCCGAACTGGAACTGGAGCATATCGACAATTACCTCCACCACACAGCGAACGGCATCCAGTTCGGCCCGGGCGATTTCAGCCAATACACGTTCGGCGGCCGAGCTGTGCAAGCGCAGTTTGTCGAACATTACGACAACCTTCCCGACACGGTACCGATCTACGGCCTCGCCGAAGGCAGGGACGCCCGCGGCGGCTCCAACGTGGCCGGCAATCCCGTGCGAAACGTGGCTGTGAACGAAGACGCCTACACGTACCATCTCCGTTCATACCCGCGAGTGACGTCGAACTCGCACTATCGCTATCGGCCGGAGTTTTCGCCGAACGGCGCAATCGACGGACAGCGATCGCCAGAAAAGTACTGGCGTCCGGCTCGCCGCACCGACTTGTGGTTGATGGTGGAGTTCGGACGTGAAGTGGAGACTGACAGAATTGTCATTGTGCTGCACCGACACGAGGGCCAGCAAAAGACATGGACCGGTACGACGCTGGAGTTCTCAAACGGCGAGAGGCTTGCCATTGAGCTGAAGAGCACGCCCGAGCCGCAGGAGTTCACGTTTCCGAAGCAGAACTGCACATGGGTGAAACTGGTCGATTTCCAGGAACAGTTCCCGCTGGGCGACAATGGAATCGCCGAGTTTGAGGTTTTTGGCAAGGACCTGTGATGGTTCCGTAAGCACGTCGCGGGGGCAGTTTCAGAGCGGCATTCGGGTCCTTACCCTTCGTCCCCGGGGAGAATCGCTCCATGCTTGCGAAGCGTTTCGCGGATATCGTTCAAGGGCACTTCCAGCGGGGTGGTATTCTTCGCCACGGCCAACGCGGCGGCAGCGCCCGCCGCTTGGCCCATCGCCATGCAGGAGGCTTGCACCCGCAGTCCGGAATTGGCCAGTCGGTCGCTGGAAACACTGCGTCCGGCAACCATAATGTTGCGGCTGTCCTTCGGAATCAGGGCACGCAGCGGTACGGTCGGCACGGTGCCGGGTGGGAGCGGCTCGGGTCGTACGCCGGTTCGGGTATGAAGGTCGACCGGATAGAAAGCGTTGCAGACGGCGTCCTCGAACAGCCGCCCGGATCGGTAGTCGCTCACCGTGATCATCGTCTCGCCGACGATGCGGTAGCTCTCGCGGAAGCTGGTTTCCGGCTGCAAGTGCATCAGTCGCGCTTTCTTTTTGCGGACCGTTTCAAGAACCGCCTTGCGGCCGGTCAGGTTGGCCGCGGTGACGGTGCGGGAGTTCGACGAATCGGCGCCGTGGACGTAAAGCTGTTGGAGCCCGCGGCGCCCGGGGCTATTGGCCGTTTCCAACTGGAACAGCATGGAGCCGGGCTGTGTTTCGTCTTCCCGAAGTCGAGGCAGATTCAGCAGCCGCACCGCCTCGGCACCGCCCGTGCAATCGATGATCTGTTTGCAGACCACACGGCGCCGGGTCCCGAACCCGACGCAATCGACCTGCCAGCCCTCGGCGGTTTCGGTGATGGCGTGCGGGAACTCGTAGTAGGCAATGTGAACGTCCGCCTGTTCACACTTCTCCGCGGCGAGGATGGCATACAGAAACTTGTTGATCCGTACCTGATTTTGCCAATGCCGCTGGGGGACTTTGGAAAAATCGGGCAACGATCCGCCGTCGAGCGCGACGCTGTCCTTCACCAGTTCCCAGCCGATGCCGGCGATGATCTGCTTTCCCCAGGCGTCAAAAAGGCCGGGGAAAGCGACACCGCCGACCGTCATCGTGCCGCCAAGCTGGCTGTTGCGTTCGACGATCAAGGTCTTGGCACCCGCCCGAGCGGCCTGGATGGCCGCGACGGTGCCTGCGGTGCCGCCACCGACGACCAGGACATCGACCTTGGTGGCCAGGTCCGGGCTTGCCGGTTCTTCACTGCCGGGCTGTGGTGCCGAGTCGGCTCCCAGCGCCGTACCGGCCGTCGCCGCTCCGGCGACGCCGAGCGCGGAATCCCGTAAGAATTGCCGTCTTCCGAGATGGCCGTTTTGCATGGTTGTCTCCGGGGATTGTTTGGTTTGGTTACGCTTCCGCTTATCGGTTGCCCCACCCGGCCGCTACAGCGCCCTACCTCCCCAGAGGGGGCGCAGCCTGCCTTAATTCTTCACCTCCCCTCTGGGAAGGTCGGACGCGGTAGCGGCCGGGTGGGGCGTCTTCTCCACAGCACTCGAAGGGGACAGCCCCATGTGAACAGTTACCTTTCCACGTCGCATCACGACGCTTTCCATCGTTCGGTCAGTTCGGCCCAGGTGGGCTGCTTACCGCTGTCGGCGATGTCGTGAAGTTGGGGAAGCAGCCCGACCACTTCGCTGAACAGGTCGCCAATGGCCTCGCCCATCTGCCAGAGCGCGTGCCGGAAGTTGGCCTGCTCGGCCGCGTCGACCATTTGCGCGTAGCTGAGCCCGCCGGTTGTCCGGCTCAGTTCCTCGCGGCACTGCCAACCGTCGTCGGTTTCGTGCAACTCCATTTGGTCCAATTCGTAACTGTGATAGATTTGCAGGTAGCGGCGGTTCTCGGCAAGCACGGCCCGCAGTAGTTCTTCCTTTTCGCCCAGCCATCCGTCGGGGAACTTGCGGCCCAACCGGCCGCGCGGCGAGCCTACCCGCATGAAGTGCAACTGCACCGGTTCGACGGGCGTCTCGCTCAGGTCGGCCAGCATGGCGGGCCAGTCGAGTTGCAGCTCTTTTCGCCCGACCTCGTGGAAGGTGACCAGGTCCTGAATGGGGCGGTTCCGCGGAGTGTACTTGCCGTCGAGCAGGTGCAGCGTGATGCCCGGCGCAATCGACTTGATCAGCCCGTCGCCGATCAGGTGGGTCATCCATCCGAGCACGTAGGCCAGCGGCCGCTCGGCAGGGCCGAACAAGTCAAGCGCGTCCTCAACGACGGCGGCGGTGTAGTCGGGCAGGTGATCCCAGGGCAGGGTCAGGTCCAGTTCGTCGCGGTTGTGGCCGAACGTAAGGTGCCCGCGGCCGTAGAACATTCCGTGGATCTCCCGCGGCGTGTATTGCCGGCCGTCGAAACGGAAGAGAAAGGGTCGCACCTCGCCGCCGGTCAAGGGACTTGCCTGAAGCTTCTGCGCGCAGTAGCCCACTTCCCGCCCGGTGTCAACGCACACGGCGGCAGGCATGGTCATGACGTCGGAGCCCAGGTAGGAGCCGGCCAGGTAACTGGCCCAGTGCCGCCCGATCAAAGGCGCCACCGGCAGCCGGCGGTGCTCCGCGGCCTTTGCGCCCAGGACGGCGTACATCACGTGGCCAATGGTCCCGCTCATGCTTGGTTCCTTTCGATCTTGTTTGTTTCTCTCGTGAACCGTGACCGTCCAAGCCGATGCACGACACTTACATCGTACCTCCCAGCAGGGCCACGGGGAAGATCGCGAGTATCCGGCTCAGTGGAAGTTCGGTAGCATCGCCCGGCAACGTCTCGCCGGTGAAGACGTTTTGCAGGGAGGCTCGGACAGCCTCCGGAAGGACCACCCGCGTATCTTCCCACACGGAGCCGAAGGGAGGTGGGACGTTGCCGTCGTCCTGCCGGGGCGTCAGTTGAGCGAGGAGCCGTGGCACGATGACGACGGCCGTTTGATCTTTCACGTCCGCAGAATCCGGCAGTCGGCGGGTAAATGCGCAAACATGGCCGGCCTTCGCGCCTTCGACTTGCAGCGGGATATAATCGCCGGCGGCGAACAGCGCCGCATGGGCCTGGCGGAACTGGAGCGTGCGCCAGGTGACGAACAGCTTCAAACGTGCGTCGCGCGGCGCGGCGCCCAACTCCTGCGCCAGTTCGGCCAGGCTCTCTTGGTTGGCAGCCCGGCCCTCGATCTCGCCGAGCAACCAACGGCGGCGGTCGAAGTCCACGGGACCTCGGTTGTCGGGATCGACCAGGTGAAACGCCCATAGCTCCTGTCCCTGGTAGATGTCGGGCACGCCGGGGGCGGTGAGCTTCAACAGCATTTGGGAGAGGGCTGTGTACAGGCCCCGGCCGATCGTTTCATCGTGAAAGTCGCGCAAGGCAGGAAGGAACCGGTTCTTCGGCTCGTTGCGCAGCACGTCGTGCACGAATTGGGCCACGGCCTCGTCGTAGTCGGCGTCGGGTGAGATCCAGCTCGTGCGCAGCTTGGCCTCGTGCGTGGCCTTGTCCATGTATCGCACCAGGCGGTCGATGACTCCCTGGTGCGCGGCGGCGTCCGGCGTTTCGAGCGGCCATATGCCGGCCAGCGTCTGGTACAGCAGATACTCGTCGTTGCGGCTGGGCGCCGGCTGCCCATCCACCTCGCGGCGGAACCGCCGGTTGATTCGAGCCCAGCGGGTGACGTTGGCCCGCCACCGGTACGGGATTTCCGAAAGGACGTCGATTCGGGCTCGCACGTCTTCGCTCCGCTTCGTGTCGTGCGTCGACGTGCAGACCATCGAGCCGGGATGCCGGGTGTGCCGCTGGCGATTGTCTTCGTGGAAATCGTCGACCGCGACCGCGGCGCGGGCAGGTTCGCCACCGACCTCGTTGGCCGAGGCCAGCGGATAGTAGCGGTAGAACGCCGTATCTTCAACGCCCTTCGCCATGACGGGACTGGTCACTTGCTGAAACCGGCCGACGAAGAACTCGCGCTGGCGCCGGGTAGCGTTGTCCAGGCGGGGCGGCTGCTCCAGGAGGAGCACGTCGCGCACGAAATCGAACTCGGCCGCGTCCATGGCCGGATTGCGCCGCTTCGCCCGCGCGACGGCGCGGGCAACGACCCCCCGATCGCGCATGCTGACCGAATCGGCCCCAATGTAGGTGCGATACACTGGAAACGCCGCCAGGATTTCGCGCAACACCCGCAGTAGCGAATTGAGCGTGAAGTCGCGGTGTAATCGGTGCCGCTCCGAGAGGCGGTTGAGCCGTTGAGCCAACAAGTGCAACTCGCTGGACATCGCTACGCGAAGGATCAGCAACTTGCACTGGTAGGCCACTTCGTGAAAGTTGGTCGGTTCGCCCGTGAAGCGGCGGTACATCTTCAGCAACGGGTCCAGGCCGGCCGGGTCGACGAAGACGCCGCCGACCGAGTTGAGGAAATCGTACCCGGTGGTGCCGGCAATTGGCCACTCCGGAGGCAGCGGCGCCTCGGGGCCGAGGATCTTCTCGACCACCACGTACAGAGGCGGCGACTCCCGCCACGGTTGGCTGCCGGAGGACCGTTCGGCTCCGGCTTCCCTTTTCAACTCCGGCCAGAGGGCTTCCATGACCGCCGGCTCGACCTCTTTCCAGGTCGGCGCGGCGTGGGCACCGCCTGCTGTACCGCCGTCGCCGGAGGCCGGCCGGCGGGTCTCGAAGCAGTGCCGGGCGAGGGCACGTACGTATCCCCGCTGCAAGCGCCACAGGTACTCGAGCGGATCGAACAGTCCGTCGACATGGTCAATCCGCAGCCCTTGAACCTTTCCTTTGGCCAGCAATTCAAAGACAAAGGCATGACTCGCATTGAACACCTCTTCGTCTTCCATGCACACGGCCGCCAGTTCGTTCACGTCGAAGAACCGGCGGTAGTTGATCTCGTCGGACGCCGCCTTCCAGTGCGAGAGCCGATAGGCTTGGGCGTTGAGTAAGTGCTCCAGGCGGTCAAAGCTCTTGAAGTCGTCCGGCGTTCCGTTCAGTTGTTGGACATTACCCTCGATGAACTCGGCGATCGGAGACGAGGCCTCGATAATGTCCGCAATACGGCCCTTGATGATCTCCTTTTCGCGCTGCCGTTCCCGGACGGCCTCGTGGTCCCTATCGTTCCGGCTGGGAAGGTGTTCGATCGCAGTGACGATGCTTTCTAGTTCGCGCAGGTCGTCGGAGTCTTCCGGCATGGCCTTGCGCAGTTCGTCCAAGCCCAAGGTCAGAATGGCGCCGTAGGTTGACGGATCGACCGGCAGGGTGCGCCCATAGTAGTCGATGACGAACGCGCCGCCGCGGCGGCAGAGCTTCAACTCGCCGGCCTCCAGGACCTCGCCAAACTGCCGCCCGAGCACTGGAAGCAGGATCTTGCCGCGCAGTTCTTCCTTCACCGGAATCCAGTCGATGTCGAAGAAATCGGCATAGGGCGAGCCTGGCCCATTCTCCAGAACGTCGGTCCACCAGGGATTCTCACCCGGCGCCGCGCTCATGTGGTTGGGCACCACGTCGAGAATCTGCCCCATACCGTACTCGCGAAGCGTCACGACAAATGCCTCGAAATCTTCCTCGGTACCCAGTCCCGGATCGAGCCGCGTGTAATCGACAATGGCGTAACCGTGCTCACTGCCCGATCGTGCCTTCAAGTAGGGTGACGCGTACACATGGCTGACGCCCAATTGGCTCAGGTACGGCACCAAGGCCGCCGCATCGCGGAACGTGAGGTGGTCCCTGTGAAACTGTAGCCGGTACGTGGCCCGGGGACGCTGCGTGCGCTGCGACAAAATGTCCCGGACCGCGGCGACCGTCTCGGTTTGTAGTGTGGAAAGGTCGTCCATTTCAGTCTTATGCCCCAGACCCCTCCGCCTTCCAGACTATCAACTCAAACGGCAACAGTTGGTCTACCGGCCCGCTTGCATCGCGGTCTCCACCGTACTTCTCGGCCTCGGTGCTCAGCAGCCGATTACGGCCGCCGGGTATCCGGTTGGGCAATGGCATGGAACAGTCGGTGAGGTTTGCACATATCAAGACGCCCTGTGTTCCGCCCCGCTCGACTACCAGGGCGACTGGCGACTTCTCGATGTCACCGCCCGCGCGGTCGGCCCTGACGACCTGTGCCGTAGTCCGACCACGATCTACCAGCCCCGGCCAGGTTCGCCGTGCGGTGAGCAAATCGGCGTAGAGGCGGCGCAGGTTCGCATGAAACGTCCCCTCGGGCCACTGCCACGAAAGCCTGGCGGACTCGAACGTGGCCGGGTCCTGCGGATCGGGAATCTCCTCGCCCCATTCGAACTCCAGTCCGGCGAACTCCTCCCGCCGGCCTCGGCGGACGGCCTCGATCAATGCGTTGTTGCCAAACGAGCAGAAGAACGGAAACGGGCGCCGCTCGGCGTATTCCTCGCCCATGAACAGAAGCGGGACACACGGCGATATCATCAGCAACCCGCACGCCAGGCGCTGGGCCGGCTCCGGCAGGTAGCACGCGGAGCGATCGCCCAGGGCCCGGTTGCCCACCTGATCGTGGTTGTGAACGCACACGACGAACCGCGACCGGTCGCGGTCGCCCGCGGGCATGCCGTGCCGTCGGCGGCGGAAGGGGCTGTAACAGCCGTCGTAAACGAACACCTGCTCCAGCGCCTTGGCCAAGTGCTCCGGGCGGCCAAAGTCGCGATAGTATCCTTCTCGGTTGCCCGTCAGGAGGACGCGCACGCTGTGATGGAAGTCGTCGCTCCACACGGCATCCAACCCGTAGCCGTTCCGCTCGACCGGATCGATTAGCCGAACGTCGTTCTGGTGGGTCTCGGCGACGACATGGATCGTTCGGCCGTGCTCGCGGGCAATCTCCTGCACCCCTTCCTGCAATTCGGCCAGGATATGCCGCGCGCTGAAGTCATAGATGGCGTGCACTGCATCGAGCCGCAAGCCGTCCACGTGGAAATCACGCACCCACATTCGGGCGTTCTCGACCACGAACCGGCGGACCGGGTCGCTTTCCGGCCCGTCGTAATTCACGGCGTCGCCCCACGGCGTGTGATAGCGGTCGGTGAAGTACGGGCCGAACTGTGACAGATAACATCCTTCCGGGCCAAAATGGTTGTACACCACGTCGAGCAACACGGCCAACCCCTCAGCGTGCGCGGCGTCGACCAGCCGTTGCAGGGCCCGGGGCCCGCCGTAGCTGTTCTGCACCGCATAGGGATACACGCCGTCATAGCCCCAATTCCGCCCACCTGGAAACTGCCCGACCGGCATAACCTCGACGGCCGTAATGCCCAACTCCTTCAGTTGCCCGAGCCGCGGCACGATAGCGTCAAGAGTGCCCTCGGGCGCGAACGTTCCCACGTGCAATTCGTAGATGACCAACTCCTCGCGCTTGACGCCGGTCCAGTCGGTATCGGACCATTGGTAGTCGCCGGGGGAGAACACGGCCGACGGATCGTGGACGCCGTCCGGCTGCCATCGCGACGCCGGATCGGGCACCTCGCACCCTTTGCCCAGCCGATACGCATAACGCAGGTCCTCGGGAATGTTGTTGTCGCGGAAGCTGAAATAGCCATACGGCTCGGCCTCCATCGGATGCACTTCCCGGCACCCGTCGCGTTCGAGCACAAGCTGCACCTGCCCGGCCTTCGGCGCCCACACGCGCCACTCGACCGAGCCGTCCGCTTGCCGAATCGCCCCCTGCGGCCGATGGACCGGCTGTCGGAAGGGCACATTGAGGGAGAGGTCATTCTGTTTCATGGCTTGTCTTTCGCAAATCCAATACAACAGTTCAGCGGCATGCTTTATCGGGCATATGCCCGCTCTCCCAGCGGTGAGCACTTGCGATCCAGGTGGCCATTCACAGAACACTGTGACAACTTTGGCGGCACAGCAGGCGACCTGCCCGATGGGTCAACCGCGGTGCCGCGGACATCGGGCGGTCCCTGCGTTGACAGCGGAGAACACCGTCTGCGCCAACTACCGTAAACGCTTCCAGTGTACGCGACATCCGGCATTTCCGCACCCCCCAGCCCCCGACTGAGGAGCCTGACGGATGCCGGCAAATACAAGGCGCATCTGACGCCTCTTGACGCTGCCAAAGCTTGCCCCCTTGACATCGCCCAGCACCTGCCCCATCCTGGCGGCATGCGTGCCAGTTCACGTGTTGGGCATTTCGCAGAGTCAATGAACCGTAGAGATAGGAGAGTTGACACCGATCCCAATCTGTAACACAATCGGGGGCGTGTTGGCGCGGAAATCGTTATCAGTAGTCAGGCCAGCTAGAGGGGTACCAGAATGACCCGTTTCCTGTCGAGAGTGCTGCTGTTCGTATTGTTGATGTTGTCGATTCACGGCGGCCCGGGTTTCGGCTGCGAGGTGATGGGGTTCTCGTTTAACGAGCCCGTTTCGGGACGACATCTCTTTGCCGATTTTCGACTTCGCGGCCACCGTCATCCCGACGGCTGGGGCGTGGCCCTGTATCCTGACAAGTCGGTGCAGTTGTTCAAAGAAGGCAAGGATTCCACGGAGAGCGACCTGGCGGAGTTCCTCACGCGTTACGAGGGGTTGAAGTCGGACATTCTGATCGCTTTCCTGCGAAGCGGCTCACCCGGCTGCGGCGGCCCGGCGCATCAAAACTCCCATCCGTTCACGCGCGAACTCCATGGGCGCGACTTCGTGCTGGCCCATGAAGGCACCATCTACGACTTCCGTGACAACCTGAAGCTGGGCCGCGCGAGGCCGCTGGGTATCAACGACAGCGAGTTCCTCACCTGCTACCTGGCCGGATGCATCGAGCGGGAGGGCATCAAGGACTGGAACAGGGAAGCCTTCGCGTGGCTCGACAAACTGTTGCACGAGACCAGTGCGCTAGGGTCGGTCACCTGCATGTTTTCCGACGGTGAATACCTGTTCGTATATCTGGACGAGAGAGACCGACACGATCTCTATTGCGTGCGGCGCGAGGCACCCTACGGGAAGGTTACCTTCAAACACATCAACAAAGAAATTGACTTGAGCACGATCTACCCCGAGTCGGCCAAGGGCATGGTCTTCTCGACCAAACCATTGACTACCGAGAACTGGACACCCCTGCCAACCTCGTCGCTGATGGTGCTTAAGAAAGGCGAAGTCGTCTACGCGACACCCGAATAAGCACTTCGAAGTCGAAGTAACGAAGCAAATTCCTAACTTGTACAAGCACGGGGGACAGTCCCCTGGAAGCGGCTATTGATCTTTGTGTGAAGAATGGCCCGGCCAAGCAGACCTGCTTGGCCCATTTCCGGCCTCCCGTTGGTCGGCCTCGGTTCAATCGCCGTGCAAACCTCAATAGGAGTGTTCAACGAGCCGATGACGCTCGAGGAGGCTGACCCATGAATTGGAATCCGATCCGCGTGGGGCTCTTGCTGTTGGCCGCGCTTCCGGCCTTCAACCTGGCCTTGCTGGCCGATGACGACCTGACGGTGCTCACTGAGACGCCCGAGGGCGCGGCCCCGGGAAAACTGCTCGAGTTGTACCTGAAGCAGCAGTTCTACCAGCAACTCGACAAGCGCAACGAGGCGTTCCAGGCCGTCAAAAGCCGGGCCGACTGCCGGAGATGGCAGGCCGATCGGCGGGAGTTCTTCCTGCGCCAGCTTGGCGGGCTGCCCGAACGCACGCCATTGAACGCCCAGACGGTCGGCCGGCTGGAAGGCAAGGGATATCGGATCGAGAAGGTGATCTTCGAGAGCCGCCCCAACTTCCACGTGACGGCGAACCTCTACCTGCCCGAATCGAAAGGGCCGTATCCCGGCGTGATCGTTCCGTGCGGCCACAGCCACGACGGCAAGGCGGCGGGCGGCTACCAGCGCATCTGCATCCTGCTGGCTACCCACGGCATGGCCGCCCTCTGCTACGATCCGATCAGCCAAGGCGAACGGTATCAGATGCTCGACTTTGAAAACGAGCACGAGGTCTTCGCGATGGTCCCGTACCGGCTTCCGGTGCCGCATCCGCGGGTGCAGTACCTGTGTACGCAGGAGCATACGGCCATCGGCCTCGGGTGCATCCTGCTGGGATCGAATGTCGCCCAGTATCGGATATGGGACGGCATGCGGGCAATCGATTACCTCCAGAGCCGCGACGACATCATTTCCGACCAGATCGGGTGCACGGGCAATTCGGGCGGCGGCACGCTTACAGCGTACCTGATGGCGCTGGACGACCGCATCGTCGCGGCCGCGTCGGTCTGCTATCTGACGACCTTCCGGAAGCTGATCGACTCGCGCGGCGCCCAGGACGCCGAGCAGAACATCTTCGGCCAGATCGCGTTCGGCATGGACCAGGCCGACTACGTGATGATGCGCGCCCCCAAGCCCACCCTGATCGGCGCCGGCCGGCGCGACGCGACGTTCGACATCGACGGCACGTGGGACGTCTTCCGCCAGTCGAAGGAGTTCTACTCGCGGCTGGGATTTCCGGAGCGCGTGGACCTCAACGACGCCGACCTGCCCCACGGGTTCCACTTGCAGCAGCGCGAGGCCGCCGCACGCTGGCTGCACCGCTGGCTTCTGGGCGGGGACAAGGTGATCCAGGAAGTCGATCCGGATTCCTTGCCCGATCCGATGACCGACGCACAGTTTCGCGAGTTGAACGAAGGCGACTGGACGCAGGAAGACCTCTACTGCACGCCCGACGGCCAGGTGCTGCTCGTGGAGGGCGAGAAATCGGCGTTCCAGATCAATGCCGGGCACGAGCAGGAATTGCGCAAGCAGCGTGCCGCCGCGTGGAAGAAGCTCAGCGACGACGAACGGCGCGCGCTGGTCCGTGCGACCATCGACGGCACGGCGGAGGCAGCGGCGCAGCCCGCCGGTCATGAGACGGCGCCTCACCGGTCGGTGGGCACAATCCAGCGCAAGGGATACACCATCGAGAAGCTCATCCTCACCCCAGAGCCCGGCATCGACCTGCCCGCCTTGGCCTTCGTCCCCGAAGTGCGCAGCGGTCCGGCGATTCTCTACCTGCACGGCGAGGGCATGAAGGCCGACGCCGCGCCGGGCGGCCCGATCGAGCAGTTCGTCAGGTGGGGACGGCTCGTTCTGGCAGCCGAGCTGCGCGGCATCGGCGAGACCGAAACAGGCCACGACAGGCGCGATTACGGCTACGGCAAATTCGGGCGCGGCGGGCAGGAGGTGTTTCTGGCATACCTGACCGGCCGTTCTTACGTTGGCATGCGGGCCGCCGACGTGGCGGCATGGACCCGGTTCCTCGCAAGCTACCATGCGGCCGCTGACCGGCCG
>JAVEUP010000219.1:0-12289 GCA_034005525.1 Thermoguttaceae bacterium
TTGGCTCTCCTATCTTGCTGTCTGCTTTGTAACAGCAGCTTGATGGAAGAGCCTTTTTCAGTAAATACCAATTACGAACATTTTCTCAGAAAGTGCAGGCCAAATTGGATATGCTCGAAAATCAACTGAGCCGCTTCGTCGAAGGGAGCGACGTGTGGCGGATCAACCGGCTGCGACGGGGTGAAACGGCGGTCGTATCGCTCGATGCCTTCCGTTGCCTGGCGACGGCTTCGAAGATGCAGCAGCAGACCGGCGGGGCGTTCGACGTCGCGTATGCCTCTGCGCCCGCCGCAACACCGGTGCAGCGGCTGCATTTGACGCCGGCCGGGTGCCGCGTTCGCGCACTGGCCGACGGCGTGCAAGTCGATCTGGGCGGCATCGGCAAGGGGTATGCCCTGGACCGCATGGCGGCCCTGCTAGCGGAATGGGACATTACCACTGCCCGGCTGGCGGCCAGCACAAGCACGATCCTGGCGCTCGATCCCCCGCCGGACGAGCCGGGCTGGATCGTCACATTCGGGCCCGAGCGACGCCGCGTGCCGTTACGGCGCGAAGCCGTGAGCGCATCGGGAATCGCCGTGAAGGGATACCACGTCGTCGATCCACGTACGCGACAGCCGGCCCGCGAGCACGTGCGGGCCTGGGCCCGCGCGGTAACCGCCGCCGAAGCCGACGCCCTCTCGACGGCATTCCTCGTGATGACGCCCGAGCAGGTGGCCCAATACTGCCGCGATTGGCCCGCGGAAGGAGTGGTGCAAGACTTCGTGGGATAAGCTTCCAGCTTGTCTTTCTTTTCGACTGACAAGCTGGAAGCATGTCCCACGTAACAAGGAGAGAACCGGTGCAACGACGCGAGTTTCTTTCGAGCAGCCTGGCAGCCGGGGCGGGTGCGTTGCTGCTTTCGGGCGCCTCGGGCGCAGATGAGGCCCCCGCCGGCGCGGTCAACGTGGCGCTGATCGGCGCCGGAATCCACGGCCGAACGTTGGCGAACTGCCTGCTGGCCATCGGCGGAGTGCGCATTTGCGCGGTTTGCGACGTGTGGGAATACCGTCGCACTGCGGCACTGAATTACCTGGAGGCGTTCGACCAGCAGGCGGTTGGGTATGAGGACTACCGCGAGATGCTCGACAACGTCAAGGGGCTCAACGCCGTGGTGGTGGCAACCCCCGACTTCGTCCATGCCGAGCAGACCATCGCGTGCCTCAACGCCGGGCTGCACGTCTACTGCGAGGCGCCCATGGCGCCGACGCTCGCCGCGGCGCAGGCGATGGCCGGAGCGGCCGGCAAGACCGGCAACCTCTTGCAGGTGGGCTACCAGCGGCGGAGCAGCCCGCGGTATCGGCACGTCGAGGAGAAACTGCTGCAAGAGGCCGATTTGATTGAAGACATCACGGCGGCAAGCGCGCAATGGAACCAGTCGGAACTTGGGGAACTGGGTTGGCCGCGACGGCATGCCATTCCGGACGCCAACCTGGAACGGTTCGGTTACGCCAGCATGCACGAGTTCCGCAACTGGCGCTGGTTCCGCCGTTACAGTGCAGGCCCATTCGCCACGGCGGCCGTCCACCAGATCGACGTTCTCAACCGCCTGCTCGGTGCGCCGCCCCGGACGGTCCTGGCCGCCGGCGGCGCCGACTTCTTCCCCGACCGCGAGTGTCAGGACAACCTGACGGCCATTTTCGAGTATCCGGTCGAGGGGCGGACGATCCGCGCCATCTGCCAGGTACATACCACCACGCACGGAACCACCGGCAGCCACGAACTGCTGGTGGGTACGGCCGGCTCGATCCGCACCTCGGAGAACCGTAAGTGGGAAAGGGTGTTCCGCGAACCCTCGGCTTTTCCTTGGGACGAATGGACCCGGAAAGGCTACCTTGCGAAGGTCCCGTGGACGCCCGCCGCTGAAGAGAAGCCTTCGGAGCCGGCGCCCGACTCGGACCTGGTGCAAGTGGCGGAGACGGGCATTGTGGAGGAATACGAGATGCCTTTGAAACCGGGCAAATCGTCCCTTCACTATCATCTCGAGAACTTCCTCGACGCCATCCGCGGACGGGGCAAGCTAACCTGTCCTGCCGAGGTCGCGCTGGCCTCCGAGGGCGCCACCCTGCGGGCAATCGAAGCCGTCGATGCGCAGCGCCTTCTGCCCATCTGACGGTTGCCGGTGGTTGACACAACGGGCGGAAACGCTAAGATGAGTGGGTGGTTGTAGGATTTCGCCGTGCGATCTTATCGAAAGGAAAGCGGCATGGTTGGCGCCATTACCAGTTGGGACGTTTTTGCCCATCCGGTTTCAACCATCCAGTGTTTCGGATGGCGAGTCTTCTTCCGGGCCGTTCTACCCTCTTCGCGGCGCGAACAGACGTTCCTCGGGCTGTTGCAGGACGCGGGCTTCTTTCGCGAAACCGGATCGGAAGTGTCCGCCATTCTGGATCGTTGCATCGACCTGGAGATACGGGCGAAGCACGTCTACGCGGCGTTCGCAAAGCGATTTGCCGAGCAGGGATTGCCGGGCCCGTTCTTCGCGGGGCTGGCCGAGCAGGAACAGTACCATGCCGACCTGTTGCAGGTGTGCCGCTCAGCCGCGCTGCGGGGCAACTGGCGGGCCAACCTGTTCAACCCGTGGCAGGATTATCTGCCCAGGCTTCAGCAGCAGATGGACGCCGTTGAAGCCGACGCTCGCCGGATCGATTCGCTGGAGGACGCACTGCGGCTGACTATCCGCATTGAATCCTCCGAGGTCAACCAGGTGTTCGCTGGCGCGCTGGCCGCCAGCGATGCGGCCTTCGTCCACAAGCTGCGGCCCTTCCGCGAAGCCATGGAAGCCCACATGATCTATCTTGCCGAGCGCATTCCGGAACTGGCACCCGAGTTGATGCTCGACTGCCGCGAGATGCGGATGAAGTTTCCGCGGGTATGCAGGTAGGGGGTCGATTTGTACGCCGAAGCGTAAAACCCCGGCGGGTGTGAACCAGCGCATCTTTGAGTTCGCGTGTCAACGATTTCGGGATATCGCCTCATGTGTAACCGTTCACAGGGGACTGTCCCAATTCTCGCGGCTGCCGAGGGATATGCCCAATCGGTCGACGGGTCCGGCCGCGAAAATGGGACTGTCCCCTTCGCATACAGCGGAGAAAACAGCCCGCGCCACCGACCCGTGAACGCTCATCTCATGCGGGCCGCGTAGACCCGCCGACCGGCCGGGCCTCCAGGATGAGGTGGATCAGCCGTCCGAGTTCATCGGCAGAGACCTGCGTACCGTTTTGTGGAGGTCCTTTGAAGGAGCCGGGGTGCCATGATTGTCTCCAGAAGTTCACTCTTGCTCAGCGATGATTCGAAAACCGACGTTGAATATCTTGTGGTAGCGGCGATAGTCGAGGCGGTAGCTTGCGGCGGCGCGGTGGGGACGGTCGCGCCAGGAAGCGCCGCGAACGATCATGCGCCCCTCCGTCGCCTCGCTCCAGGTTGTACCCGTACAAGGCGTGGGCATTATGGCGTTCTCACCGCCTACCGATGCCAGTCCGGGGCGAGAAAACCGGTGGCCTCCTCGAAGGTCGGACGGCGGCGGAAGTCGGGCGGGTGGTAGTCGGGGTTGTTCGGGTCGGGGTTGACCCATTGCGGATGCTGGCGGCCGAAGTAGCTGCCGTAGAATTGGTAGTTGCTGTCCACCCAGCGGCTGAGGACCATCCGCTGCATCGGCGTGAGCAACTGTGAATGATCCGTCTCGGCGTTCTTCGGATGCTTCGGATCGGTCAGCATGGCCATCAGCAGGCTCGCGTGGCTGCCGAGCTGTTTGGGCGGCAGGTACGCACCGTTGTAATTGCCCTGGTCGCCGCGGCCGAACGAGGTGAACTCGGATATGATCGGCCCGGCCAGTTCCTTGCTCGCAAGCTGCTCGTACG
The DNA here is from genome assembly GCA_034005525.1 of Thermoguttaceae bacterium. Lineage (GTDB taxonomy): Bacteria > Planctomycetota > Planctomycetia > Pirellulales > Thermoguttaceae > PWXP01. The sequence continues at coordinate 3,900 of JAVEUP010000219.1, forward strand.
ACGTGTTGTAGAACTGGGTGATCTCGCCCGTAAGCCTCAGGCTCCCGGCGGGATCTTTCTCGCCGTGGCACTCGATGCAACGGGCGTCGAGGATCGGCTGGACGTCGGTCGGATAGTGGATCACCTGCCCGGCCAGCCCGTCGCCGCCGTGCGTTTGAAGATCGCACGGCTGCGGCGAGGGGACGCTGGGCGGCCGCCGCAGCGCCATGGGCGCCCCACTGCTCACCGACGCCGTGCGGTTCGACTGCCCGTGGCAGCCCGTGCAGGAACGCACCTCGCCGGGCATGTAGTTCACGTAGGTCCGCTCGCGCTGAAGCTCTTGGAAGTCGGCGTCGAGCGCCTGCAGGAAGATGCTCCGGTTCGCGGGCACGACGAAATGGGCGGAGCCGTCCTCCTCGACCGGCACCACGCCCCACTGCACTCGCGGCCACAGCGCCGCCTTCCAGCTTGAACTGCTCAGCGCCGGGCTCCACCGCCGGCCGGTCGACCAGTAGCGAGGCAGTGCCTCGTTGATCCGCAGCCATTTCACCTCGCCCGGAGCGATCCCTTCCATGCCCTCGTGGACGTTGGTCACAATGCACAGGGCCTGATCATCGGCCGCCAGTTCCCCGTCGCGCGGCAGCTTCGTGTGCGGCGGAACGGGCCGGGCGACCACCGGCGTCGCGTGCCAGCACGAGAGGTCGGGATCGGCATGGACGAAACGCCGGGCCCCGACGGCGTCGATCAGGTACAGCGCATACGCGTTGGGCATTTCCTTGTAATGGTCCGAAGGGTCCTCCTTGTAGGAAACCAGGAACTCGCGATCAGTGACCGGAAACGGATGGGTGAACAAGTGCCCCTGCCGCCCTTCCCGGTCGTGGACGTACGTGCCCTCGTCGGTCAGGAAGTGCCAGCCCGGCTCCGTGCGGCGATGGACGAACACTTCCGGCGTGATATTGGCCACCGGGTAGTGGCTATCGCCTTGAACGTAATCGGGCTGGTCGGGATCAGGCCCGCGCACGCGCAGGTCCATGCCGAAGTCGATCAGCATGATCGCTCCGAGGCAGCCCCCTTGCGGAAAATGGCACGTGCCCACGCACACCAGCCGGTGGCTGCTGCCCGGTATCGGTTGCGGGTACATGTACACAGTGGTCGTGTCGTCGGCCAGACCGTACAGCTCCTGGGTGCGGGTGCCGTCGGAGTTCATCGCCCAGATGGTCTTGGCCACGCGGGCGCCCTTGTCGATGTATTCCCAGCGGTGATACATGACCCGTCCGTCGTCGAGGACCAGGGGGCACAGCTCGCTCACCGGGCTCCACGAAAGCTGCTCGACCCCGCTGCCGTCGGCGCTGATCCGGTGCAGCGTAGGCGCCACCAGGGCCGACGACCCGCCGCAAAGCACCGTATGCTCGCTGCGCGTCGAGGAGAATACGATGCGGCCGTCGGGCAGGTAGGCGGGGTGAATGTCGTCGGTATGCCACCCACCGCGCCACCGGGCGGCCTTCTCCTCTTCATCGGCCGGCGGGAACGATACTTGCCGCAAGCCGGTCCCGTCGAGATACACCTCCCAAACGCGGAAGCCCGCGCCGGGATGCTCGCGGAAATCGAACAGCACTTTCCGCGCATCGAACGACAGGCTGATCTTGCCGATGAACCCCTTGCCGCCGGGCATGTCGGCCGCCGTGACGACGGGCCGCTCGGCGCGGGTGCGAACGTTGAAGATGTAGATGCCGTTCCGCGGGTCGAACCGATCGGCACTGGTGCCGTTGTTGATGTCGGTATAGTAGTGATCCGACGAATACGGCCGGCGCTTGACGAAGACGATCTCGTCGAACCCCAGCGCGTCCGGCGCGATGGGCGTCCGTGTGGCTGCGGCGAGTTCCCGTCGGACCGTCGCGGCCCGGGCGTACAGGTCGGCCCAGCGCGGGTCGTCCAGCGGCGTCGCGGCGGCGGTCAGCGCGTCGAGTTCCGCGTGGAACTCCCCTTGCGCCGCCCCGAGCCTTCGCAGCAGCGGTTCCAGCGCCTGCCGCGCGAGGGCCGCCTCCCCTGCCCTGCTCTGTTCCACGTCGATGCGAATCGATCGGGTCGACCACTGGCTCGTACTGCTTTGCGTGGCCGGCTTGCCCAACGCGAGATTCTTCTCGCCGTCCGGCCCGAACACCTGCACCTCGGCGAGGTGCATCCACATGCGGCCCGGCACCTGGATGCGCACCATCCGCCCGCGCTGAGCGGCCAGCGGCACGACAAACGGCTCCCCTGCCCTCTCGCCCACCGGCGGCGTGTCGTCGTGCCGGTACACTTCGTGCCACTGCGCGCCGTCTTCGGACAGCAGCAGCTTGAAGCCGGCCAGCCGTTGGGGCACGTGCGGATTGTACACCGCCACGCGTCCCAGGCTATGCACGTCACCCAGATCGACCTGCCAGAACGGGTTTTCGTCCTGCCCGGTATGGAAGTTGAACCCACCGCTTACGTTGCCGTCGACCGCGCCCGCGGCGTCCTCCTCCGGTAGCATACCCTGCTGCGCCCGCACCCTGGCCAGTTCCGCCTGCCAGGCGGCGGTATTAGCTTGGACCACCGTGGCGGCCGACACGACCGTTGCCAACAACAGTCTCATCGCAATCCTCATGGCATTTCTCCATTCATCCGGGAAGGTGCTCCGTACCCATTATACCCGCCCAGCCCCCCGCCACCCACTCCCTTCGCCCCCGCCGGCCCCTTTGCCGGTGGAGCGTATGATTGACCACTACAGCCCCACCGCCCCGCTCCCCTCGCCCCCGCCGGCCCCGTGCCGGTGGAGCGCATGATTGGCCACTACAGCCACCCGCCCCGCTCCCCTCGCCCCCGCCGGCCCCGTGCCGGTGGAGCGTATGATTGACCACTACGCACCCGCGCCACCACTCCCCTCGCCCCCGCCGGCCCCGCGCCGGTGGAGCGTATGATTGACCACTACGCACCCGCGCCACCACTCCCCTCGCCCCCGCCGGCCCTGTGCCGATGGAGCGTATGATTGACCACTACAGCCACCGCCCCACTCCCCTCGCCCCCGCCGGCCCCGTGCCGGTGGAGCGTATGATTGACCACTACAGCCAAGTGACCCCCAAGTCATACTCCCCAAACATCCCCACGTAGAACCCAAGCGCAAAGACGCGTTTCTGCCCGCACGCATATGCAAGGTTATTCATGTACGACAGCGCCACCTGCGCCGGCGATTCGTCCAGGTTGCAGCCAAGCGCCAAATGCACGTGGTCGGCCACAATGCCTCCGCGCGAGGGCAAATGCCCCTTCTTCCCCGCGGCGCGCATGATCATGTCGCGCATACCCGCAAGCACTTCGTGTCGGATTTCTCGCCAGCGACCATCGTTTACAAAGCACACCTGCAGGTTGTACCAGTATAACGCATGGGCATTCTGCCGTCCGGCGGACAGACCGACCTCCGGATTGTGGATCTGATAACCCTGCAATCGCTCTTGGACCCTCGGATCGGCCATCGGATGGTGGTCGACCTGGCCGGCGATGTACCGTTCGATCACCTCCCGACTTGCCGAGCCGACGCTCCGCAGCGAGCAGTTCCGGCGAAAAGCCTTCGGGTGCTCACCGCGGACCAGATGCTGAAGCCGGCCCTTTACCGACCACACCACGCGCTGCGGAGCCACATGCGGCTGAGTGCTCACCAACACCTGACTGACGCCGGGCTTGATGAAACGATGCTCCAGAACACGAACGCCGTCGGCCTCGGTCGCCGCCTGAAGCTCGGGAAGCCACGCGGCGTTGGCCACGGGGACGTGCCAGAAGAGCGACAACGCCCAGTTCAACTGGTACGCGGGCTTGCAGGTCTCGATGGTGTAGATTCGGGCGGTCATAGTGGCCAATCATGCGCTCCACCGGCACGGGGCCGGTGGGGGCGTGTGGAAGTTTGCGGTTGCGTGTAGTGGCCAATCATGCGATCCACCGCCGCAGGGGCGGTGGGGACGTGGCCGGCGCCGGCCGCCGCCCTGACACCTGACACCTTCTGCCGAAATCGATCATCGTTGGTACAGCGCCCGCTTGGCGTTCTGGCGGGCGTCGGCGGCGCGGGTGACCTCCATGTGCCGTGCGAGGGCCTCGCGCAGGCGATCGTAAACCGGCTTCGACTCCGCGGGAATCAAGCCGGTCGCCAGGTCGGTCTGCTCCCCGGGATCGGCCTCGACGTCGAGGAATCGGCCGTCGGCGTAGAGCTTGTGGCGCGCGGTGCGCACGTGCTGCGACGCCTCCTCGCGCACGCCGTTGCGGTGGTACCAGCAGTAGATGTGATCCTTCTCCCGGGGCTTGCCGCGGAACAGCGGCCCGAGGCTCACGCCGTCGATGTGCAAGTCGCCGGGCACGTCCGCCCCGGCCACCTCGGCCAGGGTGGGCAGTACGTCTGCAAAATCGACCAGCGAGTCGCTCACGCTGCCGGCGGCAATGGTTCCCGGCCAACTGGCGATGAAACCCACGTGCGTGCCGCTGTCGGTCGTGCTCCCCTTGCCGCCCTGGTACTGGCGGCCCCGGAACAGCGAAGTGATGCCCGTGTAGGTGCCGTTGTCGGCCGTCCAGATGACCAGCGTATTTTCACGGATGCCCAATGCGTCGAGCTTGGCCACCACCTTGCCCACCATCTTGTCGGTGTAGCGGACCATGGCGTCCCAATACTTCGGGCCGCGGAAACCGCCCGGCTCGCCCTTCGCGTCGCGCCACATGGCCGGGTCCCAGTCGGGGTGGTCGGGCGTGGGCACGAAGGGCCAGTGCGGCAGGATCATCGGGTAGTAGACCAGGAAGGGGCGCTGGCGGTTCGCCTCCATGAAGTCACAAATATAGTCGGTCACCAGGTCCGGCCCGAACTGGCCTTCTTTGAAGTCCTTCTCCCGCCCGTCGATCTCCAGTCCCGGGTTCGGATACCGGCTCGGCCGCCGGGTCAACTGCCAAAGGCAGTAACGCTGGAACCCGAAATGCCCGGGCCCCTCGAACCCGCCCTCGAGTTGCCACTTGCCCGCGATGCACGTGCGGTAGCCGGCGTTGCGCAGCAGGTGCGCGAAGGTCACTGCCTCCGGGTCGAGCAAGCCAAATCGGATGTAGTTCCGGTTGTTGTACTTGCCGGTCATAATCTGCACGCGCGACGGCGTGCAGAGGGGTTGTGCATGCGCCTGCTCGAACCGCATGCCGCTTGCGGCCAGTGCGTCGAGATGCGGAGTTTCGTACACCTCGCTCCCGTAGCACCCGAGGCACTCCACGCCGATATCGTCCGCCATGATCAGCACGATATTCGGCGGGCGCGTTTCTGAAGCGACTGCTACCCAGGCAGTCAGGCACACACCGAGACAAACCACGGCAGGAAAGATTGACCGGTTCATACGCGTTTTCCTTCTCGTTCGATTGGCATTTTGGAGTGCGGCGGCTTGACGCCGCTTTGGTTCACCTTTTGCCGGATTGTTGCCGCCTCAGTCCTGTCCGGCACGCATCCGAGCCGCCGCACAAACCGAAGCGGCGTCAGGCCGCTGCACTCCACAATGCCCAACGTACGCGGCCATGCGATGCGTGCCGAATCCAGGGATTACCCCATTATCTTCACTCACGAGCAAACCGCTGTCAATTCGCTGGCGGATTCGCCATCTGGCACGCACCGAGGCGCGAAGGCAAACTCGTAACGTTCACCGTTGACCTTCCGGCTCAAATGGACCGCCCCCCTGCCCTGCCCCGAACTCGGCCCATATCCGGGCGAGAATGGTGCCGGTGAGCATGCAGCCGAAGGTGTAGAGGGCGGGCGGGATGGCGGCAGCCGGATCGTTGGGAAAGACGGTCAGCACGATGTACGTGCCGAGGCCGGCGTTCTGCATGCCTACTTCCAGCGTCAGCGCGCGCCGCATGGGCCGGTCCAAACGCAATGCGCGGCCGCCGAGGTTGCCCGCCAGGTAGCCGCCAAGATTGATCAGCAATAACGCCGTCAGAATGGACGGATCGAAGACCAGCAGCCGCTCCCGGTTCAGCCCGACCACCACGGCAATAATCCACAAGATGACCAGGTTGGCAACAATCGGGCCCCAAAGGCGGGCGCTCTGTTGCCAGCCGCGCCACCAGCGCGAAAGCCCGTAACCGGCCAGCACGGGCAGTACGACGGTCAGGAGCAGATTGAAGCTCACCTGCCCGGCAGGGAAAGCCCGCCACTGGCCGAGGGTGAGCTTCAGAGTCAAAGGGACCAGGATGGGCGAAAGCAGGGTTGCCGTCGTCGTGAGACTCACCGAGTAGCTGACGTTCGCCCGCGCGGCCAACGAGAGCACGTTCGACGCCATGGCGCCGGGCACGCAACCGACCACCGTCACGCCCACCAGGGCGGCCCCCTCGAAGCCGAACGCCCAGGCGGTCGAAAAAGCCAGAAGCGGCATGGCAGCATATTGCACCGCGGTGCCGCCAAGAACGGTCGGCCAACGCCGGGCAACTTGCACCACCTCGTCCCGCGGCAGCAGCGACCCGATGGCCAGCATAGTCACGGCGATCATTGCATCCAGCGCGGGCTTGGCGCCGACAAACGGGTCCGGGACCGAGACGCCCAACGACGGCCAGAACAGGGCGGCCAGGCTCAGCAGCAGAAGCCACAGAAGCAGCCCTCGCTCAAGAACAAAGGCCACGCGGCTAGCAAGCTTCTCGTAAGTCATTGCTGTGAATAGGGTTACGTTGAGAGAATTGGGCTTTGTGTCTGTGCGGCAATTTGCGATACTTGCCTGTTCCCCACCCTGCCCCGTCCGGCCGGACAGCCATCATATCAGAGTGCAAAGCAGGTACGGAAGTCAACATCGGGAAGGAGCCCGTATGGCAGCCAGCCGATCCCGCAAAATCTTCTTCTCCGTCGGCGAGCCGAGCGGCGATATTCACGCGGCGAACCTGATCCGGGCCTTGCAGGAGCGATGCCCGAGTATCGAGACGGTGGGGTATGGCGGTCCCTGCATGGCCGAGGCCGGCTGCCGGCTGCACGAAGACCTGACCGCGTTGGCCGTGATGTGGTTCGGGCGCGTGCTGTTGAACCTGCACCGGTTCTGGGGACTGGTGAGCCGGGCCGACCGGTACTTTCGCCACCATCGGCCCGACGCCGTTGTGCTGGTCGACTATCCCGGCATGAACTGGTGGATCGCCTGGCGGGCGAAGCGGCATGGCATTCCGGTGTTCTACTACTCGCCGCCGCAGTTATGGGGTTGGGCGCCGTGGCGCGTGAAGAAGATGCGCCGGCTGGTGGATCACGTGCTGTGCTGCCTGCCGTTCGAGGAGTCGTGGTTTCGGCAGCGCGGATGCAACGCCACCTTCGTCGGCCACCCGTTCTTCGACGAGGTGCGCCGGCATGCCTACGACGAAGCATTCCTGGCTGCCTACGGCGGGCAGTCCGGGCCGCTGGTCGTCATTCTGCCCGGCTCGCGGACCCAAGAGGTGAAGAGCAACTTGCACTGGTTCGTCAAGGCGGCGGGCATGGTCGACGAGGCGGTGCCGGGCGTCCGGTTTGCCGTGGCGGCGTTCAAGCCGCGGCAGGCCGAATTGGCACGCCGCGAATTGGCCGCGGCCGGGCTCGACGCCGACGTGTTCGTGGGCAAGACGCCCGAACTGATGCGCCTGGCCGACTGCTGCATGGCCGTTTCCGGCAGCGTATCGCTGGAGCTGCTCTACCACGCGAAGCCCACGGTCATCCTGTACTGGATCAGCCGGCTCGCGTACCGGGTGCAAGAATACTTCCGGACCGTGAAGTACATTACGCTGGTGAACCTGCTCTCGACCGGCCAGGTGGAGTCGGACGACCTCACGCCGTTCGATCCCGCGCAGCCCGATGCCGACAAGGTCCTCTTCCCCGAGTACCTTACCTGCGACGACAAATCGTGGCGTGTTGCGTCGCACGTGATTGAGTGGCTTTCCGATCCTGCTCGGCTGCGCGACCGCGTGAAGGCGCTCGAAGCGTTGCGGACGAACGTAGGGCACGGCGGCGCTTCCAACCGGGCGGCCGAATACCTGCTTGACAATCTTCCCCCCGCCCCCCCTGCCCTGCCCCGCCCGCACTTCCTGCAGCGCGAGTCCGATGTGGAAAGTGCGATGCGCGAACTCCAATCCTCGCGTGAAGCCCGCCGCCTGGACCTGGGATGGTGAAAACTCGGCAGCGGGGAGGGCGTTGTGTCTATTCCTCTGGCGGGCCGAAGGCCCTGGGTTCACCCAGCCCAGGGCAACGCCCTCGTTGTTGTACACAACTCGTGGCCGCCACCGGCCGGCTTGCCCCCATCGTTCCGAGATTTGGTTGGAGTTGACTTAAGTTGAGGTAGGGCAAGGTGTTGGGGCATTCCAGCAAGGGCTAGGTTTCCGTGGCCGTACGGTGCTACTGGCATTCGGCCCGTCAAACTGGCGGCGACTGGGGGTTTGGGCCCCCTTTT
>JAVEUP010000220.1:0-12223 GCA_034005525.1 Thermoguttaceae bacterium
CGCTTCCCTTACGGACCCTCTGGGGCGTTGCGGATCGCTACGCAACTACTACCCCAGCCCCCACCCCCCGCCCACAAATCCCACAACGCAACCGGCTCTTTCCAACCTCAGCTCCGGCGATGTCTTCGATCCACCAGTGGCAAATGTTCACTTTCGCGCCGGAGTAGCTGACGTCCGACTGGATCAGCAGCCGGTTCGGCGTCTTCGGATCGTACTTCCCGATGACCTCGTTGGCCGAATAGCAGTCGCCGCCGCCGCGAACCTTCGCCCGCGACATGAGCAGCACGCCTTCGTCCCAGTGGATGCCGTCCTTCGATGAATAGAGGACCAGGTTGCCGGCGTTCTTGCTGTAGCTGCCACTGCGGCCGTGGATGAAGTAATAGTCGCCGATCTTGCCCGACATCTGCGGGTTGCGTATCGCCTTGGCGAAGTGGGTCGTTTTCACTTCCGACCAGGTGCGCCCGCCGTCGGTGCTGGTGGCGTAGGGGATGTCGTGTTCTTCCGTGTCTCGCCCGCGGAATGGATACGAATAGGCGATGATCTTGCCGCCGTCCAATACCGACGCGGTACCGTAGTAGTTTCTGGCGTCGAACGGCAGGGTGCTTCTCTTGGTGAACGACTGGCCGTTGTCGGTTGAAACGTAGAGCGTATAGAGGCCGGGGCAGTAGTCGAGCGCGCCGCCCATGAACATAATGAATATCTCGCCGTTGAGTACGAACGAGGCGTTGAACGTCATGGAGATGTCTTCGATCGTGGCTTCCTTGTCGAACTCATAGGGCTCGCTCCACGTATGTCCGTGGTCGCGACTAAGCAGGTACACCGGCTTGAGTTGCTTCACCCATCGCTCGTTCGCAAAACGCACCACGGTGGCGATGATCGTGCCGTTGGGAGCGGTGGTTGCGCAGAAGACGATTCCCGAAAAGACTTCGTCGCCCTCCCACAGCTTCTTGGTGTACTCCACCACGATGGGCTCGCTCCACGTTTTGCCGCCGTCGGTCGACCGCTTGTATTCCGACCAGCCGCCCGTGCCGTGCCCGCCCAAGGCTTCGCCGTCCACGTTGCTGTAGAAGGCGATGATGTCACCGTTGGCGCACTCGGTGAGGCAGGCACCGCCATGCCCCGAACGGCCGATCTTCTCATGGTTGGCGAAGAGGATACCGCGGTTGGGAATGTCGCCGGGAACGATCTTGAAAGGCGGTTCGGCCGCCTCGGCCCGGGTTATCGCCAGCAGTACGACCGTCGCCAAGGCCAGGAAAGCGATACGGATGCCCATTGAATAACGTTGCGTGATGTTTGCCATAAATGTTTTCCTCGTTCCTCAATAGCTTTGCGAGGTCACTACCTCGCCGGACATCGAAAGGTTCAACTTATCCCAGGCCGAGAGCCGGTTGATCGAGTTGTTCGTCTCGATCGAATTGCTGATGAAATGGACGCTCCCGTCGGCGAAGCAGGTCATGACGCCTCCCGGATGCGTGCTTCGCACCGCAGCCTGCCAGTTGACGCGCGAGGTGCCGTAGTTGCAGCAACACCCCATGTCCATCGACGCGAGTGCTTCGGGGCTGCCAACGGTCGCAACCACCTCACTGCAACCATCGGTGTCGTCAATGAGAAGGCCGGCCGGGTTGGGGCCGTTCGCGTCACCAATGAAGCCGTGAGCCCAAACGCTGCTCGGCCCCGCGCCGCTGAGCGCCCACACGCCGCGAATGTCGTGCTCAACCACGCCGGCGCGAATCTCCGCCAGGAGGATCGTATTGCTCGTGCCGTCGCGAATCTCGGCCATGCTGGAGGAAGCGTTGGCGCCCATGACGCCGCGAATGCGACGGTCTTGCCAGCCCTTGGAGGTGGCCATCGCGGCGCAACCGGACCCGGCGCTTCCGCCCGTCGTGCAGTGCCAGGTTACCGCCTGGAACCCCATGCCTCCGTTGGCGGCGTAGTTGCCACGCGCCCAATTGTCGCCGTGATTGCTCGTGCCGCCGGCTTGACCGTTGTACTTGGTTCGATTGTTCGGATCGCTCGGGCACTTCATCACCGAAAGCTCCGCCCCCCGCGCTTCGCGGTTGACCGGGTCGGTAATGTAGCGGGTCAAGTTGAAGCCGTCGTAGACGCCTTGCTGTTCCAGATACGGCAACACCAAGATGACCCATGTTTCACACAGATTCGTATTGTTCGCAATTTCGACGTCGGATGCCTTTCGCCAATGGGACGCCGGCGGGAGTATCTTGAAGGCCGATTCGTAATTGAGAACGGCCAGCCCCAACTGTTTCAGGTTATTGGAGCACTGCATGCGCCGGGCCGCCTCGCGAGCGGACTGCACGGCCGGCAGCAGCAACCCAATCAGAATGCCGATGATCGTAATAACCACCAGGAGTTCAACGAGGGTAAAAGCACGTTTCCGATTCCGGATTCCGCATTCCGAGTTCCCGATGGACATAGAGTCCTCCCTGCGTTCTTGCACGCCGTTCATGCGATTTCAAAGCCTTTGCGCTGCGGGCGCCTCAGCAGGGCGTTGGCCTCGTCGTCGCCCGCAAAGACCTCTTGCTCGGGGTCCCACCGCAGTTTTCGGCCGAGGCGCTGGGCAATGTTGGCAATGTGGCACAGGTTTGCCGCGCGATTCTGGCTGAGGATGTCGGAGATGGGCGTCTGCCGGGACCGCACGCAGTCGAAGAAGTTGCCCGCGTGATGGTCCTGTTCCGACTCCTTTCCGGTCCCCAGCGGCCGGTCCAGGTTATCGTGGGCGTAGAGGCGGAACTTCTCCCGCGGGATGGGATCGTCGTCGAGCAGGTCGAACGGCTGGCCGTTGATCTCGCCGCGGCGGCCGTGGATCCATCCCAGTTCCCCTTCGTAGCGCACCCCGCCGGGCACGCCGTCGCCGGTAATCAACTCGACCCCGTCGGCGTACTTCATACGCACCTCGAAGGACGTGGCCACGTTATAGCCGTTCTCGACGTCTGGGAAGGCGGCGGTGCCTTCGAGTTCAACCGGGCCGGTGTGCTGAACACCCATTCCCCACTGTGCAAGGTCGAGCTGGTGTGCGCCGATGTCGGCCTGCTTCCCACCGGCGTATTCGTACCACCACCGGAAGGTGAAGTGGCATCGCTCCTTGATATAGGGCACCAGCGGGGCCTGGCCCAGCCACAGCTCCCAGTTCAGGTGCGACGGCGGGTCTTCAACGGCAAACGGTCCGCCTGTCGGGTTCTTGCCCACGCCCACCACGACGCGCCGCAATTTGCCGATGCGCCCCGCCGCTACCGTTTCCGCAGCGAGCCGATGCAGCATGTTGCTGCGCAGCCGCGTATTCACTTGGACCACCCGGCCCGAGTCGCGCACCACGGGCAGGAGTTGCTTCCCCTCGTCGACGGTAAGCGTCAGCGGCTTCTCGGCGTACACGTCCTTGCCCGCCCGGACAGCGTCCATGAGCATCTGCGTGTGCCAGTGGTCGGGCGTACCGATGTAGACGACGTCGATGTCCTTGCGGTCGAGCACTTTGCGGTAGTCTTCGTACAGCGTGGCCTTGCCGCCGTAATGCTCGACGGCCTTCTCGCCAATCTGCCGGTCCACGTCGCAAATGGCCACGATATCGCCGTAGGGGACCGCGTGATCGGTGTTCACCGTGCCCTGGTATCGCATGCCGATGGTGCCGATGACAAATCGGTCGTTCTTCGACCGCGGCTTGCCGGCCTCCTCAGCCTGCGCCGTGAAGAAGTAAGGCGCCGCGCTGGTGGCCGCGGCGGCGCCCGCCGTGGCACGAAGGAAAGCGCGTCGGGTGGTTCGTTGCATGATCGAGACTCCTTCCAAGCGGATCCAAGCGTACGGCTCTTCCGAGCTTCGTTTAGCGGCGACTTCGCCGCCCACAAAGCGCCAACAGGCCCAGCAGGCCGCAGGCCAACAGCGCCAAAGTGCCCGGCTCCGGCACCGCCGTGAGTTGCATGACGTAGCCGCCCGCGCTCCCCCCGGCAAATGCTGCAAATTCGGGAACGGTGGCCAATTCAAAACTCCAAGTCGGCCACGACTCGGTCATGGAGTAGTAGGCCTGACCGTTGAACTCATAAGCACCATCGCCATCGCCCACGATATAGTAGTTGAACGTCGCGTCTTCGATGGAACCAAGGAAGTCCTGATCGCGATCGGTATAGAACCCGCCGCGGAACTCGCGCCCCCATGCAAGGTCTTCCACTCCAAGGTAAACGTCCACCGTATTGCCGACTCCCAGATCAGACTCGAAGGGACCCGTCGAATCAGTCAATCGGAGCACGTCGTTGATGCTGTCGGCCGCATTGGCGTAGGCGGGGCTGCCCTGCCGGCCAAACTCGAAGGCAAAGCTCATCCCGTCACTCGGATCGATCGCGCTGACGGCAAGGATGCCTGCGCTGTTGCCCGGGCTGACCAGGCCGGCTCCGGTCACGGCGGCAACGATGGCCCCTGAGCCGCCCAGCGTGCCGTCGGGACCGATCGCAACGCCGGAGGTGCCGGACAGGGCGCCATTGACCGCAAGCGTACCGCCCAGGACTGCCGTGGCGCCGGTATAGGTGTTGTTGCCGCTGAGCGTGAGCGTGCCGGAGCCGCTATGCGTCAGGCCCAGGCTGCCGCCTGCGGCGCCGTCCGCCAACGTGCCGCTGAACTCGGTCGTGGCACTTCCGGCGACGTTCAGGGTAGCCATCGAGATGCCGCTGTTGATTACCGTCCCGCCCCCACCGCCGTGGTCGGCCAGTGAGGCAACGGTCTGGCTGACGCCCGCCAAGTCCAAGGTGGCGCCGCTGGCGATGCGCAGGTTAGTATCCGTAGGCAACACGTTTAGGGGCAACAAGCCGTTGAGCCATTTGCCTCGCAAATAGCCTTCTACTGCTTGGCGCTCGTCGGTCGTGAGCGCGCGATCGAAGATCACGATCTCACCTAGATCGCCGTGGAACATCTGGTCGCGCTGCCCCCGGCCGATACGACCGTCGCCGGCGGTGATGAGCGGAACTTTGTTCGTGTTGGCGACTGGATCAGCGCCGTTGAGGTGAATGGCATGCCCGAAATCATAATCGAGCAGGGCGGTCCAGACCCGGAACTCCTGGGTCGTGTATCCCGGCACGGGATGGTCCAAGTCATTGGCATGTTGCGCCAGGGTGTAGTTTGTGTTGTTGCGGTAGCCGGTGTGCAGGCCCTTGTTTGTCTCTGGCGGCGCGGTCCCGAGAAAGTAATTCTGGTTGCGATTGTTGGTGTGGCCTTCCACCGCGAAAATAGTGTATTCGCTGTCAGCCAGAAATGTCAGGTCGACGCTCAACCATTGACTGGTACCGTCGAAACGAACCACTCCAAGATCGTGGACGAGGGCGCTGGTCGTAGCGAGCGGCTGCGTCGAGCCGGCCGCCACTGCGTGGCGGTTGTTCCCGGAGCGGTCGTTCCATTGGGCGACCGTATTCCCGGTAAGAGTGAGGCTGGCGCTGTCGGAAGCGTCGAGCCAGAGTGCGGCGCCGGTCACGCCGGGATCGGCGGCCACACCCAGAGTGAGGGTGCCGCCCTCGAGGATCGTATCGCCGGAGTAGGAATGTTGCCCGCCGAGCGCGAGCGTACCGTCGCCGCTCTTCACCAGCGAGCCATTGCCGCTGATCGTGACCTGGCCGGCCAGACCGACGTTCTGCTGCTTGCCCGCGCCTACTTTGAACTCGAGCGTACTGCCGTTGCTCACGGCCATGGTCGTCGGTCCAGGCTGGTTGTTGCCGAAGCTGGTGGCATCCTCGAACACCAACCGGCCGCCGCTCACGGCAGTATTGCCTTGATATGCGATGCCGCTCCCCTTCAGCGTCTGGACGCCCGCACCGATCTTCGTCACTCCGCCCGCGCCGCTGATGGACCCGGCGAATGATCGGTTGGTATCGTCTCCGCCAACAGTGAGCGTGTTCGCGTTCAGCACAACTTGGGAGCCCGCTGCATCGCTGTCCAAAGACCCGATCGTTTCATTGGCCTGGAGGGCCAGTTTCCCGGTGCCAAAAAGCCAAACCCGGCTCGCGTCTGGAATGGCCGAACCGCCGGCGACGGAGAGCGTGCCGGCGTTAATGCGAGTGTGGCCAGCGTAGGTATTGGCCCCGCTGAGGTTCAGCGTGCCGGAAAGATTGCCGCTGGTGGCAACTGATTCGCCACCCGCCGTCCCGCCGGAGATGTCTCCGGTGATGTTGAGAACACCGGCCCCGTGGACGACGAGAAAGCCGCCCATTTGGGTCCCCGAGAACGTGATGGGGCCGGAAAGGGTTAGCGATCCACTATCGACGCCGATACGGCCCGTCTGCCCCGCTTGCACAGTGATCGGCCCCGCCCACTCGTTGTTGTGACTCAGGTTGCGTAGCGCCCCGCTACTCCCGGCCCCCTCACCCGCCAAGGTGAGCGATTCGCCGGTCACGGTGATTCCGCCGGAAAACTGCAGGCTTGCTCCGGATGCTACCGTCGTACTGCCGGCCGTTGTACCAAGGGCGGCGTTGTTTTCGATGCGGAGAACACCTGCCGACACCGTCGTCGTACCCTCGTATGTGTTGGCCCCCGTGAGCATCTGCGCGCCCGAGCCGATTTTGGTCAGTCCACCCGTGCCGCTGATCACTCCCGCGAACGATTGATTTGTGTTATCGCCGCCGACCGTGAGAGTGTTTGCGTTCAGGGTAACGCGGGTTGTTGTTGCCGCGCTGTCGAGAGACCCTACTGTTTCGTTGGCCTGAAGGTTCAACGTCCCATCATTAGTTAGCGAAACTCGAACGGCGTCGGGAATGGCCGAACCGCCGGCGACGGAGATGACGCCATTGTTGATTTGGGTGTGACCGGTGTACGTGTTGACGCCGCTGAGTGTTTGAATGCCGGAACCGATCTTCGTCAGTCCTCCGCCCTCGCCGCTGATGGCCCCGGCAAACGACCGGTTGGTGCCGTCGCCACCAACGGTGAGCGTGTTCGCGTTCAGCGTAACTCGGGTTGTCGTGTCAGCACTTTCCAAAGACCCGACCGTTTCATTGGCCTGGAGAGCCAATCTTCCGCTGTTGAACAGCCAAACCCGGCTCGTGTCGGGAATGGCCGAACCGCCGGCGACGGAGAGGGTGCCGTTGTTGATGCGCGTGTGGCCCACGTAAGTATTCGTGCCGCCGAGGGTCATTATGCCGTAGAAACCGCTACTTGTCGCAACGGCTTCATCGTTAGCGTTGGCGCCGCCGGAAATGTTCCCGCTGATGTCAACATTCCCGTTACCCAGGGCAAGCAGTTTGCCGTGAGTTGTGTCGGCGAGTGTAACGGGGCCCGAGAGGGTCAGGGAAGTTCCGCCATCGGCATGGACAATGACTTGGCCCGGTAGCACGGCGATTGGGCCGACCCACATGTTGTTGCCGCTCACATTGCGCAGCTCTCCCCTGGTTGCCCCTGACCCGCCGACCAGCGTGAGCGAATCGCCCGTAACGGTAACACCACCCTGCAAACGCAGGGACGCGCCTCCTGCCACCGTCACGTGGCCCACGGACCTGGTGTCCGAGATGGTCGGGGTGCCCGTGGGAATCGTGGCCGTGGCGCCCGCTCCCGGCACCCATGAAGGGCTCCACTTGGCGGCGTCGTGCCAGTCGCCGGCGCCGCCGTTCCACACGGAAGGAATCAATTCCCTCACGTCGGCTAGCTGCAAAACGTGATCATAGATCCTCACTCCATCCAACGAACCCTGCAAGCCGCGGGTAAGATTCGCGTAGGCGCCAAAGTGCAAGTCATTATCTGGAAAGGCGGCGCTGGAGTAGTTGCCCCCGAAATTGACGGTGTTCGTCGCGACTTGTTGGCCGTTGAGGTAGAGCGTCAGCGCCGCCGTCGAGTTTCCAGACGTGTTGCCACCTTGGTACGTGGCGGCCAAGTGGAACCACTCGGTATTGTTCATCAACGACGCGGCATTGTAGGCGAGTTTCCCCGTGGTTGCGCCACTGCCCGGCGCAACCTCCAGTTGGACGTTGCCATTGGAAAACGCGACCAGCCCCCAACCGGTAATCGCGCTTGTACCCAGTGTATTGACCAAGCCCGTCGTGCCCGCCGGCTGGGGCATCTTCAGCCACGCGGCAACGGAGAAATCGCCTTCGACGTCGAAATTGAAAACGGCGTCGGTCGTTACCCTGGCGTAGCCCCCGTCGGTAATGCCAGAGTTCGGGCGGACGAACTGGAGTGCGGAATTGTCGATTGCGCCCGGAATCGGCGCGCCCGAAACCCAAGTCGGTACACTGCCGGAACCGAAGCTTCCAAAAACGGCATCGCCGATTCCGGCCTCATTGGCAGCCGCCGAAGTTCCGGCTCCCTCGGAGAAATCCCAGGAGGCGATAAGGGCTCCATCGACCTGTCTTGGCGTGCCGATCCAACTCACCAGGACTGCGAGAAAGACAAATGTCGAACCGGACCGCATGTGCTTACGGGTTTTCATGGCACTATCCTCCCAAGAGCGAAGTGCAAAAACGGAGAAGGAAATACACGCAACCTACGGGAGCGAATGTAGTGTACCAGTTGCTGCCGCTGAGTGGCAAAAATTTCGTCTATCATGGTTCATTGAACAAAAAAGGGGGGGTGAACCAGCCCCTTCCGATGTTTTATATATGCCACCCAGAGGGTAGCTTCCGATAGTGTCCTCCGCTGCTCAAGGGCCGGCGTTATGCAAATCGGACAGGTTGCCGGGAATCACTCTGTCCGCCAGCGACGCCCTGCCCAAGGTGTCGGTCGGACCGGTGAACCCGGGGCCGCCGCCGGCTACGTAACCGTCGCTGCGCCCGGTTGCGTCGCGGCTGACCCAGAACGCGTAGAGGGAGCCGCCGGTCAGTTCAAACAGGAATCGCACCGGCTTGGTGCGTAGGGCGGAAAGGTCGTCGCCGCCGGTCCATTGCAGCATTTCCAACGTGCCGTCGCCCGAAAACGGAACGCTGTTTTCCAAAGTGAACGGCGCGATCGGTTTTCCGCCCTCGTCCAGCACGGCCGCGCGGAGACGCCCGCCGGTTACCGCCGCGTTGACGAACAGGTGCTTGCCCTCGAAGGTGACCGGGCGGGTTGTCAGCGTGCCACCGTCCACCCCGGCGTCCAACGAGGCGAAGCCGTCGCGCCGCAGAAAGGCGATGCCGGTTGCACCGCGATCGTACATGCCGTTGCTCAGCCAGTGCGATCCCGTCTTGCTCTTGTCGCCTTGAAAGCCCGTGTAGTAGATCCAGAGCTTGTCCCCGCGCACCGTGCAGATATTCCCGAGCGACTGCACATACCCCCGATCCCAAACGTCACGGCGTTCCGCCGGGATGTGCGTGCGGCGATCGGGACGATGCCAGTGGAATCCATCGCGGCTGTAGGCAAAGTTCAACTCGGTGATCTTGGGGAGTCCCATCTTCTCGCAGACATCGTTGGGCGGCCCGCGGTGAATCTCGTAGATGCCCAGCATGATGCTCTCGTAAGCAACGGCGTCAAGATTGTACAGTTGGGCCGTGGCTCCGATTTCCGGATCCGGCGGATCGTCGCGATCGGCCGCGGCCCACACAACCGGCTCCCACGGCTGCCACGTAGCGCCGGCCAGGAAATCGTCAGCCTCCCAGTAGTGTCGCGACCGTCCGCGGAAGCCCGAGCGAAGGCTGTACACCCACTTCTTGCGGAACGGGTTGTAGAACATCGTGCTCCGGTCGCCCGTCACGCCCGTTTCGGTCCGGTTGATCCAGTGGACGCCGTCCGCCGACGTCATGCTCCAGCCAGGCATGTTGCCGCCGGGCGGACGCATGAACATCTTGTACTTCTGCTCCGGGTCCTGGGCATCCCAGTCAGGCACCACGGTCCACGAATCGGGTGTCAGGTCGGGCGGCAGCACCTGGTTCGTGCCCGGGTTCACCTCCAGCGCCGGCCGGTCCCATGTCAGTCCGTCTTTGCTCGTGGCGTAGCAGATGGTGTGAATCCAGCCGGCCTCGTACCACATCTTGAACACCTGCTCGGCCGGGTCCCACCAGACGCCGCCGCTCTTGGGCACGGCGGCTGCGTTGCGGCCCGGGTTCAATTCCAACTCGGTCTCCGGCTTCAGCACCGGATTGCCCTCGTACTTGACCGGCATATGGAACCTGCGGGTGAGGCTGCTCTTCTCGATCAGGAAATCGTCGACGAACAACTGCCGCCCGACGTCGATGGGTACCACGGCCGGGCGCGCGTCGAGGTAGGGCACCGGCATGGGCGCGGTGTCGCCCGGGTCGATCTCCTGCGGCGGCCACTTCTCGGGCAGCACGATGCCGTTGTACAGCCGCTCGCCCCGGTTGTCGCGCCAGGAAGCCGCAGACTGCTGACTGGCAGCCGCAAAGCCCACCACAACGGCCCATTTCCGCAG
This sequence comes from Thermoguttaceae bacterium, assembly GCA_034005525.1. Lineage (GTDB taxonomy): Bacteria > Planctomycetota > Planctomycetia > Pirellulales > Thermoguttaceae > PWXP01. The sequence goes on from JAVEUP010000220.1 coordinate 10,316, forward strand.
CCGGAACTGCTCGCCGGGCTCCACATGTCTCTGGTACACGCGCACCAGGTCGAACGGTTGCTCGCCGAAGAGTTGGAACCGTTCCGGTTGGGCGATCCAGACGAAACCGCGCGCCTCAAGCACTTTGTCCAGCGTGCATGCTCGCGGATGGCCCGGTTCCGGCGTGAGCAGCGTGAGCACGCCCTCGCCCGTCACGCGGAAGCTGCCACGATCGATACTGCCTCGCAGGAATCGCTTCCCGTTGAGCCACTCTGGGCACTCGGCGACGGTGTAGTCGCGGTTTGTGAAGAGGACCGCGCCCGGTTTGAAGAGATCGGACTCACCCTCGCCACGGTATTCGATAGTCGGTTCACCGCCTTCTAACGGGGTCTGCCGCGTTTCCGCCGCTCCCATCAGACTACCATGGACTGCAATCGCACAGGTGAGACAGATCCTTGAGAGCATGGTCTCTTCCACTCCGTATGCACTGTTGTGGGTGAATCGGTTTAGCGAATCGCCCGCCCCCATCTCCATGAGGACGGTCTTAAACGTGTCCCTTCTTCCCATTCTCAAGTCAACGGCTGTACGTCCTTCATTTCTGTTCGTTCTCAGGCTCCAATACCGCAGGCACAGCCGTTAGCGATTGCTCACCTGCGTTTTCGCCATGCGCGACTCGCTGGATCAGCCGCTCGACCACGCCGGTCAGGTCGGCCGGACCGCTGGTGGCGGCGCCGAGCTGGGAGAGTTGCCGGTCGAACGCGGCCAGGGCGTCGCGGCGGCTATTGCGAAGGTGCTCTCGCATCCAGTACCGGGCCGCCCTCGGGTCGCGTCGGCGGACGGCGCGGGCGATGCGAGCATGGAACAGCCAGACGCGGGCCAGCAGCCGCAGGTCGTGCTCACGGCCGCGGAAGGTGAGCGTTTGCTTCTGCATCAGGATCTCGGCCACCGTGCGGAACAACAGCCGGTTGTCGGCCGCCCGCAGGATGAGCAGGTGGAACTGCATGTCGGCCGAGGCGAACTCGTGCAGCAGGTCGCCGGAGATGACCCTCGCGCCGGACTCGCGAAAAGCGCGGGCGGCGCGGCGCATCTGTTCGACCATTTGCGCGAGCTGGGCAATGTCGGAAGCCGGCATGCTGCGTGCCGCTTTCGCCACGGCCAGGGCTTCGAGGTAGATTCGCAGTTCGTAGGCTTCGACGATGCGCCGGCGGTCGGGTTGGGCCACGTAGGTCCCGCTGCGGGGCACCTGGTACAACATGCCTTCGCGGGTGAGCCGGCGGATGGCCTCGCGCACGGGGGTACGGCTCATGCCCAACTCGCGCGCAATGCCGTTTTCCGACACGCGCTGCCGAGGCCGAATCTGTCCGGCCAGCAGCCGGCGGTAAATGGCCTCGTAGGCCAGTTGGCTCAACGAATCGTTTTTCGGCATTCCAGGCCAAACTCCTTTGCGTTGGAGAGGACGCTGCCCGTCGGCTCCATACCTCGTGGCATCGAGTCAGTGGGTGTAGCCCAGCTTGATGGAATCCAGGACTGGCATCTAGTATACCAGAGAGGACGACTGGTTGTCAATTAACCAGCGTCCCACATGACACATCTTCCGTAACTCATTTCCTAGTAAACACTTGCGTAATGAAAGGATGCCGCTTGATGGGGCTTTCCCGGCCAGGTTGGAAAGTGCCCCGATGGTGCTGGGTTGCCCAGCACGGGACAACGTCCCTCGCTGTTATGAACAGGTTTTGACCGTTTAGCCCCGGAGGGGCGGCGGGCTGTAGCCACGGGTGGAGCGCGGTTCGACGACAGTCGGGCCAAACGCAACCCGTGGTTCCCGGGCCCGTCGCCCCATAGCCCCGGCAGCAGCGATTTTTTGGGGCCTATTCATTAGCCTCGCCCCAGCGCCCCCCTCATATTAGCTGGTCGCTTGCGCCATTCGAG
>JAVEUP010000042.1:0-47678 GCA_034005525.1 Thermoguttaceae bacterium
AAGCAAAGGACGGCTCGCGCCGTGCCGCTACAAAGCAAAGGACGGCTCGCGCCGTGCCGCTACAAAGCAAAGGACGGCTCGCGCCGTGCCGCTACAAAGTAAAGGGCATTGGGCTAGCACCCAGCGGCTGATGAATAATCCGGATTAGCGTCTTTGCGGCTTGGTGTCTTTGCGTTCAGGTATGCCCGGCTCTGAATTACGCGCAAAGCCGCAGAAACGCGAAGTCGCGAAGGAAGCAAACGAAACAAAGGAAAGGCCCTATCCATGGACCCTGCGATCACCGCATGGAGGTCTGGGCAGACTGCGCAGATATTCCGGCTTGGACTGAAGATTCCGTTTGCGCTGGACGATGGTAGAGATGGGATTGTCCATTTCGTGGAGGGTATGCGCGCAGTGAATGACGGGTTGGCGACAACGCTGGCAGTGCTGCAGAAGACCGACAACGAGGCTGCCGTGAGCGTCCTCGTACCCGCCCTCGATTCGCCGGACCCCGTCATCCAAGACGGCGCGCTGAGGGCCCTGCTGCTGCGTCGGAGCCGGGCGGGCCATCGTGAGATTCTCCGCCGCCTTCCCCGCATGCCAACCCGCTGGAAGGCGATTTTGCGTCAACACCAGGGCCGGTTGACCGGCGCATTGCGCGACGCGGTGCTGGGCGTCGATTCCCAGGCTTGTCTGACCGCCTGCGAGGCCGCGGTTTCCTTCCGCGAATACGACTTGATTCCCACGTTGCTCAATGCACTCGACGACCGGGGCCGCGGGCCGATCGACGTTCTGGCCGGTACGGTGCTGAAGCTCGCGTTGGCTTTGTACGAAGAGCTTGGCGCCCCGCGCGACTACAAGATCCGGCGCGACCCGCAGTCGGTGCGGCAGCACATCTTGGTGAGTTTCGAGGAAGCCGTCGCGCGGTATGCGAACCACCGCCGGCATGAGGTGCTTGAGGCCTTCCTGCTGTTGACGGGGCGCGAGAACGCCGCGTTGAAGAAGATCCTCATCAACCCCCATCACCCGGCGTTTCTGCCCATCATCGAGTTGCTAACCCAAAGCGATTCAAACGGCGTCGTTCGCCTGTTGCTGAGCTTCCTGGACGACCCCCATGTTCCGTCGAGCGTACTGAATGTGATTGCCAGGCGGAGCGACTTGAAGTTCGTGCAGCATCTTCTCGGTAAGCTCGCCGCCGGGCCGTCACAGGCGGTTGCACAGAACCTCCGGAAGATACAATCGGTGACCTGGCTTCACGAGGGTATTAGCTTCTTGGGACAACTGGACGGGACCGCCCAGCAGGGTGTCGTGCGGCTGGTCATGGGTTCCGGCATTCCGCGGTTGCATGCGTTCACCACAATCCAACGGTTGCTGCTGCATGGGAAGCCGGACGGGCGACGGGCGGCCGCGACCGCTCTGGCCGAGTTCAATGGAGCCGACGCCAACGCCCTGGCCATGCGCGCACTGGACGACCCCGATCCGCGGGTTCAGGCAAGCATCGTGCGGCAACTCCGCCAGCGAGGCATTCCCGGCGTCCTGACGCGCCTGGTGGAGTTGCTGGACAGCCCTCATGCGGAAGTTCGCGGGGCGGCCCGGGAGAACCTGGGAGAGTTCACCATTCAGCGGTTTCTTGCCGCGTTCGATCTGTTGAACGAGGAAGTTCGCACCAGCACGGCCCTGCTGGTGAAGAAGACCGATCCCCGCACGATCCCGGAGTTGCGCGAGGAACTGCAATCGAGTGTCCGATCGCGGCGTCTTCGCGGGCTTTCGGTTGCCCGCTCCATGGACCTGGTCGAGAGTCTTGAAGACGTCATCGTCGAGCTGATGGACGATTCCGACCATATCATCCGCAGTGAGGCGGCCGCGGCGCTGGCCAAGAGCATGTCGTCGGGCAGCCTTGAGGCCCTGAAGACGGCCCGATCCGACAGCAGCGGGACGGTGCGCGAAGCGGCAATGCACAGCCTTCACGAGCGGGCCGAGTTCGGCACGTGGCGCGAGACGCTGTCCGATCCGAGGGATTGATAGCCTGCACCCAAGACGCGGAGAATCAGAATGCGCCCGTTCGCCGTCTCGTATATCCTGTTTGCAAGACGGAACCCGATGGAGGATCTGTCGGACTACTTCCGCGGGCCGCGCGTGCAGCTTAGCACCAACGACGCCTTGCTCATGCTGGTGGGTCTGGGCGGTCTGATCCTGTTCATTTGGCTTCTTTCGGTTCTGATGAATTGGCAGGAGCAGGGTCAGCGCCGGCCGTCCCCTATGCGGTTGTTTCTCGCTCTCGGCCGGGCCCACCAACTTGCATGGGCCGACGTGTGGCTTCTGTGGCGGCTTGCTCGCTCCCAACGGTTGAGCGACCCGGCTCGTGTGTTCCTGGAGCCGGACCGCTTCGAGCAAGTTCACCTGACCGGTACGCTCCGCCGCAGCGCGGATCGTTTGGCAGAGTTACGGCAGAAGCTCTTCGCGCACCCGGACGATGGTCCACCGGACGATGGCCGCGACCCCACCTGGCAACTCCCGGCTGAACAACGGCAAGGCACGCCGCTTGCGCCCATCACCCCCACTCCTCGGCTGAGTCTATAGCCCGGATTATCCGTGTAGGGTGAGACAGGGTCGCGCACATCATTGGTGGGCCCGCACAAGCCGCAATCAACCGGATTGACAGCCCGCCGGCGTTTCAATAGGCACCACCGCCGGAGACGGCGCGTGGCGGCGTGCGTGGGCGGAATAGTTCACTCACGCTGCCGGTCGAGGTCCGGGGGACGCCGTCGTCGGAGCGGGGGCGGAGCGCAGGCGGCGTGGCGCCGTCACCCAATCGCTCCACGGGCGAGCGGTTTTTCCATCCCATCATTTCCAGGAACTGGCTCAATGGAATGGTCTGAATACCCACGCGCTCACACTCGCGGACCAAATTGGTATAAGCTTGGATGGCCCGCGGGTTGCCCTTCTCGTCCGGCGTCGCGCCCAGAACCAGGTAACGCGTATTCACGGTAACCTGGCCTTCGCGTTTGCCTTCGGAGTCGGCGAAAGCATCGACGACGCCGCCATTGGCGGAAATCAGGTTCTTGACCAATTGCAGGTCGTCGCGCCCGTCGCCGGTGGCGTCGAGGAAACCTGCCAGGGCGAAACGGCGCTGGGCTCCCGGCGACCATACCGGGGTGTGAATCTTGTCGCCGGGCATGATGGGGTTCGTGCTGCTGTCGTCGACAATCCGGGCCTCAGCCAGATGGTCGCCAAGGATTTGCGTCACTTCGATGCTTGCCTTGACCACGTCGTGGCCCAAGGCGGTGGCGTCGGCCGGGTAGACGGCGAAGGTTGTTTGGCGGGGCAGTGAGTCGGCCCGGCCGCGATTGATCCACACGGTCCGATTCCGCTGATTGACCCACCGGATTTCGCCATCGGCCACGTCGAACGTGCCCCGCTGCAAGTCGCCGAGTTTCTTGGCCTGATCCTGGACAACCGTCACCAGAGCTTGTACCCGTTTGTTGGTATCGTCCAGCTTGCGGTTGACCTGTTGCACGTTCTGAGCCGACTGTTCGCGCGTTTGCTTCACGACGTCTTTGGCGGTCGCGGCGTCCGACATAATGCGGTCGCGTTCCTTTCGGGCCGTATCCTGCACGGTCGTCAGTTCCTTCTGGATTCCTTGCGCCCTCTGATCGTGCTGGGCAACCTGCTTGGCCTTGGCGGCCTCCAAGAGCGGGATTCTGTCCTTAAGCTCTTGGATTTCGACCTTGGCCACTTCAAGCTCAACGGCCCTGTCCTGGATGGTCTGGAACAAGTAAGCCAGGGCCTGCCGGTAACCCCTTGGCTCGCCGCGGAAGTTCGCAGCGTACGTATTGAGGTCTTTATTCACCTCATCGCTGACTTCGTCGATTTTGAGCGTATCGGCAATGCCCATGAGCGCTTTCAGACGGCTGTTCTCTTCGAGTACGTTTCTGGCGAGATCGTCCTTCTGTCGCGCCGAGTCTTCCGCCTGCCGCCCCCGAATGTCGGCATCTTCTCCCTGCTTGAAGAAGATGAACGTGGTCACCCCGAGAACGATCGTCAGGATGACGAAGATAATCAGCGCGATTTGCAGACCTTGATTTTCACGAGCCATGACCCGCTCCTTGATCGCCCCGATGCGGCAGGACCCCACATCGCAAGCACGTTCCAAGAGAAACCTCTTCTTCGAGCCCCCGGTGGAACGTCGCCGTTCGGCGTTACCTGAGTTCCACCGGTTCCGGAGGGCCCTTCACAAACCCGCGTCGATCCAGCCTGCCCACGGACGCCGCAGTTCGTTCGCACACGTCCCGCCTGGGTAAATCCGACTGAATGCCTAATCTCGATTTTAGTCGCAACCGGACCAAGTGTCAATGAAAAGCCGCCAGACGAGAGGGGCCCCCTCCGTGGTGGCATTTACGATCTGCGGCGATCCGCCCGTTCATGGGGTGGCAGCCTGCGGGAGTTTCCCCGATGTATCAGAAAGGTATCGTACCAATTTCGTGGAAAGACGGACGATCCATCGGGCCTTGTGTCGGCCGAATTTGGACTGGCTTTCGTGATCGGTTATGCCCCGGGCGGTGGGTTCTCTTGTGGGATATGGTATAGCTTCCCTTTCCACTCTGCGTGTGGTACACTTAGGCAAGTTGCGGAGAGTATGGCGCCGACTGCATGAGTGTCTTGTTCGGTGTACAGTGATGGCAGGCTGGCCTAGTAGCCGCAACACGTCGGGTAGTCCCGCGATGATCGCGGATTGGCGTTACGGTACCTTTTTGCTACAGGAGGGTTGTTCTATGAACCGCATCGTTATTGTGTGCTTCGTCGCTTTGGCTATGTTGACCATGGCGGTCTCGGCCGAAGCCGGCTGGGCCGTCCGGGCACGCACGTGTGCCCCGGTCACCTGCGCCCCCGTCACCTGCGCCCCCGTTACGTGCGCTCCCGTCACGTGCGCGCCGGTTACCTGCGCCCCTGTGACGGCCATGCCGGTTACGTCGGCTCCGGTCACATGTGCGCCGCGAACGGCTCGACGGCTCACGTGCAGGCCGGTTACCTGCTCGGTTGTGGTCACCACCGAGCCGGCAACTTGCGCACCCGTTACCTGCGCTCCGGTTACCTGCGCTCCGGTTACTTGCGCTCCGGTTACCTGTGCGCCGGCGACATGCCTGCCTAGGACTTGCCGGCCGCGCGCGATCCGACGTCGGACCTGCATGCCGATGACCTGCTCGGTCGCAGTAACCTGCGCACCAGCTACTTGCGCCCCGGCCACTTGCGCCCCTGTTGAGGCCGTCGAGGCAGATGAGGCCGAGCCCGTCACAAGCGTGCCGGCCACGTGTGCCCCGGTAACCTGCGCACCGGCTACGTGTGCACCGGCCACGTGTGCGCCCAGGACATGCCGCCCGCGGCCTTGCCGGCCCGCTACGTGCCGCCCGCGCACCTGCCGGCCGGTGACGTGCTCGCCATGCTGAACGGGGCAGGTACGTTACTACTATCGTGCGTAAAGCGCCCGGGGGCATCGGCCCCCGGGCGTCTTTCTTGGCTCTTCCGTTTCCGAGGGTAAGCTCTATGCTTACGCGAGGATCGCCTGCAAGTCGGCCTCGGGAGTGCCGATTGGCTGGATGCCGAACTTCTCCACGAGGATGTCGAGCACGGCAGGCGTGACGAACGCCGGAAGGGTCGGACCCAAGCGGATGTTCGTCACCCCCAGATAAAGCAGTGTCAGCAGGATAGCCACGGCCTTCTGCTCGTACCAACTCAGGATAAACGACAGCGGCAGGTCATTCACGCCGCAGTTGAAGGCGCCGGCCAGGGCCACCGCGATCTGAATGGCGGAATAGGCGTCGTTGCACTGGCCAATGTCCAGCAGCCGTGGAATGCCGTCGATCGCGCCGAACTGCAGCTTGTTGAACCGGTACTTGCCGCACGCCAGGGTGAGAATGACGCAATCGTCGGGCACTTTTTGCGCGAAGTCGGTGTAGTAGTTGCGGCCCGGCTTGGCCCCGTCGCAGCCGCCCACCAGGAAGAACCGGCGGATCTTGCCCTGCTTCACCGCATCGACCACCTTGTCGGCCACGCTCATGACGGCTGCATGCCCGAAACCGACCATGATGCTCTGCTCCGGGGCATCGGCATCGAAGCCGGGCGCCGCGAGCGCGGCCTCGATGACCGGAGTGAAGTCCCTGTCGGGCCCGATGTGTGTCACACCCGGCCAGGCAACCAGCCCGCTGGTGAAAATGCGGCCCTGGTAGCTCTCCTTCGGGCGCTGGATACAGTTGGTCGTCATCAGCACGGCGCCGGGGAACTGGTCGAACTCGCGCCGTTGATCCTGCCACGCACCACCGTAGTTGCCCACGAGGTGCTTGTACTTTTTCAGGCCCGGATACCCGTGCGCCGGCAGCATCTCCCCGTGGGTGTAAATGTTGATCCCCTTGCCCTCGGTTTGCTTGAGCAGTTCCTCGAGGTCTTTCAAGTCGTGGCCGGAAACGCAAATGGCCTTTCCGGCGACCGGCGTCACGCGTACGGTGGTGGGTTCGGGATCGCCGTAGGCGCCCGTATTGGCCTTGTCGAGCAGTTCCATCACGCGCAGGTTCAGCTCGCCGGTCTTCAACGCCCAGCCCAGCAGCGAGTCGGAGTCGGGTTGGTCCTTGGTCAGAAAGTCGAGCGCCTCGTGGAACGTGGCGTACACGGCCGAGTCTTCGTGACCGAGCAGTTGGGCATGGTCGGCATAAGCTGCGGCCCCCTTCAGACCGTACAGGATCAACTCCTGGAGTCCGGCCACGTCGGTGCCGAGGATAAGCTGGCGGCTCTCGATTCCGACCGCCCGGCCCTGCTGCAATAGGCCGTCGCGGTCGGCGGCGGGCGTCCAGGCAGCGGGCCCGTTCAATGCTTCGGGCTGCCGGCCAGCCTCCGCGCAGGCCTCGTGGTAGAGTGCCTGGGCGCGCTGTTTCATCTCGGCCGCTTCGCGCAAGTGGTCTTCAAGCCGCTCGGGATCGAAGTCCACGTTGGTCACGGTGGCAAACAGGGCCCTGATGACGAACACGTCGACGTCCCGGTCGCGGCGGCCGAACTCGCGAGCCCGGTGGGCGTACATGGCCACCCCCTTTGTGGCCCAAACCAGCAGGTCTTGCAGGACGGCCGTCTGGTCGTCTTTCCCGCAAATACCCATTTCAGTGCATGCCTTACCACCCTTAGTTTGCTCGCATTGGTAACAGAACATCGCATTGCTCCTTGGAAAGTGGATGTTGGTCGGTTGAAACCCGTGTTTCTATAATCCTAACCCTTCCCCCGCCGCTCGCCCTTGACCTGGGTCAAGCCACGGCGAGAAAAGCCGAGCGGAACTCCCGGCAACTCGGTTGCAGCGCGTTCACAAGGGACGAGGCATGTCAGCTTCTCCTCGGTAGGGGCTACCCTTCGAGTGCCGCCATCAACTGGGCTTTCAAGCCCATTCCCATCTGGTAGATGACTCGGTAGCTGCCCTGTTGCAGGCCGTCGCCCCCTTTGTTCGATTGGGCGGCGCCGCCGAGCAAACCGTCGGGCGTCAGATGCACGGCGAGACCCCCGAGGGCGTGTTGTGCTGCCGCCCGGGCGTCGTCCTTCAGCCACCCCGCCCGATGCGCCCGGGCCAGCGCGGCGGCCAGGCCGGCGGAGCCTGAGGTATCGGGCAGCGCCTCGGCATCGTGCAGGAAATTGCCCCACAGGCCATCGGGACGCTGGGTTTTCAGGAGGAAATCGGCCATGCGCCGCACCTCGGGCAGCCACTCGGCTTGCGCCCGCGCATCGCCCAGCGCCTGCAGGGTGCGCACAATGCCCAAGTAATACCAGCAGACGCCGCGGCACCAGTTCCGCAAGCGCCGTTGGCCGGCCGGGTTCGCGCGCTGGTAGACGTCGCCGTCGATCACGTTCACCTGGCGCCGCGCGTCGAGTTGCCGCAGGGCCAGCGCTGCCAGATCGGCGCGGCCGAATGCGCGGGCAAGCACGGCCGTCGGGTAGGCGGCCGTGTAGTTGCCCTCCGTGGTCAGGTGGCCGCCCTTGGCAATGACCGGCGCGGGGTCGGCGCGCGAGGGCAGGAAGTCCAGCGCCAGCTTGACGGCCGGGTGCTGCGGATTCCGCCGTGCCAGCGTCGCCCAAGGCAGCGGCTCCTCGATGCCGCCCACGCGGTTTCGCACGGGGTTGCTGCGAGGGCTTTCAAAGAACACGCCGTCGCGCGTGAAGTACATGGCCTGATACCGGTCGACCGCCTTCAAGAACGCGCCGTCCTTGCGGGCCTCGGCCAGGTCGAGCAACCCTTCCGAAACGCAGCCGCTTTGCCAGCCGAACCCTTGCAGCATCACTAGGCCCTGCAATCGCCGCTCGAACTCCTTCTCGGCCTCACTGCCGCCCGCGATGAGCACGTGCGGAAGCTGCACGGGATCGGGCGCCGGGTTGGCGCCGGCCGACGGCGCGAAGAACCACACCGGCTTCGGCCCCGACGCCATGCGCAATACGGCGCCCCGGGCCAGGACCGCGCGGGCCTGGCTTGCGGTGAGCGGGATTTCCTGCACCTGGTAAAGGCCGGCAAACCGCAGATCGAACGTACCGATCGCCTGGCCGTCCGGCGTGGCAACTTCGATGGCGAACGCGTCGCGCACGTCGATCGAGTTCGTCAGGCGCAGCCGGCACTCGGCACCGTCAGGCACCTCGGGTGCAGCCGCGCCGAGGCCGCCGAGCACGCTCGGCGGCGCCCCGGGTTCGCCCACTGCGAACGACCGCCAGCCGAAATCGAGGAAGCCGGTCAGCAGGTCGTCTTCCGGCTTCCGTTCCGGGGCTCCGTCCAGAAGCAGCAGTACGTGCAGCACGCCGGTGGTGGTCTTCTGGGCAGCAGAAGGCCGGGCAAGCATCGCGGCCAGCCCGGTGCCGCCAACGGCCGTCATCCACCGGCGCCGGGTCAAGGGGATGGAACGGATCAAGGGAGAGAGATTGCGGCGTTTCATGGTAGCTCGTGGGGTTCTCATTTCGGATGACCTTGCGATTCCTGCGCAAAGATGCGATGCCCATATGCTGGTATGCTAGCCCGGACTGTTCACGATAGGTAGGGTGGGTCAAACAAGCCGCTTCTGTGGTGGGCCATCGGCCGCTACTGCCGGCGTGCATCCAGTGGCGGGCTGCAAATCAGGCTGGTTGCGGCTTGTGCGGACCCACCAACGATCCACGCGACCTTGACCCACCCTACGCATATCAATGATCCGGGCCAGCCCGCCGGTGTCAGGCGGGAAAGCTTGAACACCGCCTTCTGCCACGCTACACTGATTGACTGGCGGAAAGGCCGGGCGATCGGATGGATTGACCGTAGGAGCGTTTCTCCGAAACGCTTGGGTCAAGTCTCGGAGAGACTTGGCTGCGCAGGAAGATGCGAGCCTCGGAGAGACTCGCCGACGTCCAGTAACGAAGCCAACCCGCCGGTGCCAAGCAATCACTCGCCTGATCCAACGAGGTTACCATGAGAAGCACTGCACTTGTTCCACCCGCTTGCCTGTTGTTCTGCGCGGTCATCGGGTTTGCCCCGAACTCGTCAGCCGAGACAATCTATGAAAGCGTGTGCCGGGAAGCGAGGCACATCTCGCGCAGTTCATTGGTCGAACCCATGCCGCGGGAGCAATGGGAGGCGACGGTCGCCCAGCGGCGAGAAATGTGGCGCGAGATGCTGGGCCTGTCGCCCTTGCCGGAACGCACGCCGCTGAACGCCAGCGTGACGGGCGTGCTGGAGCGCGGCGACTACGTGGTTGAAAAGGTCCACTTCCAATGCGTGCCCGGCGCCTACGTGGTGGGCAACCTCTACCGCCCGGCGAACGTCACCGGCCGACTGCCTGCCGTGCTCTATGTGTGCGGGCATACGAAAGGAAAGGTCAACGTGCCGTACCAGGCAAACCCGCGATGGTTCGGACAGCATGGTTATGTCGCGCTGGTCGTGGACCCGATCCAATTGGGCGAGTCGCAAGGGCTGCACCACGGGACGTACCGCGAAGGGCGCTGGGATTGGCCCAGCCGGGGCTATACGCCGGTGGGTACGGAGGTGTGGAACGGCATGCGAGCGCTCGATTACCTGGAAAGCCGGCCCGACGTCGATCCCGAGCGGATGGGCGTTACCGGACTCAGCGGCGGCGGAGTCGTTTCCTGGTGCCTCGGCGCGGCCGACGAGCGAGTGAAAGTCGTTGTGCCGGTGTGTCAGAGCGGGAGTATCGAAGACGTGGTTGTGGACCGTTCCACCGACGGCCATTGCGACTGCGCATTTTGGATCAACTACTACCGCTGGTGCTGGTCCGACCTGGGCTCGCTGATCGCCCCGCGGGCTTTCTTGATCGCCTCGGGCACGGAGGACGTTTTGTGGCGGCCGTCGGGCTTCCGCGACGTGTCGCACCGCATTCGCCACCAGTACGTCGCGCTCGATGCAACGGACCAATTCGAGCTGGTCGAGGACCTCGCGCCGCACGGCTATACGCCCAAGCTGCGGAAGGCCATCTTCACGTTCTTCAATACGCACTTGAAGGGCGACCCGACGCCGGTCGAGGACGACGTGACCGACTTTGTCGAGCCGGAAGAGAACCTGCTGGTGTTCGGCGGCACGCTGCCGGAGGACGACCGGATGCGGCACATCGACACCCTGCTGGTCAAGCAGGCGGAATTGCCCGCGGTAACCGACGCGGCCCAGTGGCGCGCCCACCAGGAAGCGACGCTCGCCCGCATGCGCGAACTGACCTTCCGCCACATTCCAGCCGATTGCACGCCTAGCCCCGGCAACGTCCGCCAGGACGGTGGTTCGCGTGACGGGGTAAGCTTCGCCACGTACGAGTTTGACACCCTCGACGGGCTTACCTTGCGTATGAAGACCATGCGCAATGCCGAGGCGACGCGGCCGACGCCCACGGTGGCCTACGCAATTCAGCCGGAGGCGCGCAGCACGTTCGCCGGCGGCGGGGCCTCGCGGCCGGCCGTCAGCCCGCCGCTGGCCACCGCCGGCGTCGAAGTGCGCAACACGGGCGTCACGTCGGTCGGCCCCGGCTACCTGTGGACGCTGCGCCGAACCTATCCTCTGCTGGGCCAGACGCTGCCGGAGCGGCAGGTGTACGACCTGCTGGCGGGGATTGCCCTGCTGCGGCGCGACCCGGCCACCGGGCCGGTGGTGCTGTTCGGTCAGGGGCACACGGCGCCGCTGGCCGTTTACGCCGCCCTGCTCGACCCCGAGGTGACCGAAGTGGTCCTGGCCGAATTGCCCGAGAGCCACGAAGACCCCGAGACGCCCGAGTTCCTGGGCATCCTCCGCATTGGCGACCTGCCGCACAACCTGGCACTGATGTGGCCGCGGCCCATCACGTTCATCGGCGCCATGCCACCTGCGTACGAGTATACCCGGCAGGCATACGAAAAGCTCGGCACGGCCGACCGCATCCGCGTGGTCGCCAGCCCGCGGCAGTGGCAGCCGGTTTCGGGAGAATGAAGCCGGGAGGGACTCAGCGGTTGCGGCCCAGGGCTTACTCGCGTTGCCTTTCGGGATCGCGTTCCGACAGCGGCTCGACGTGAATAGAGATGAAGGTCGATTGCCCGAACCGTTTGCAGAGATCCGCCTCGACCTGCGACGCAAGCGCGTGAGCTTCCGACACGCGCATATCGGCGTCGACGCAAATGTGGAGGTCGACGGCAATATCGCCGCCGATCCGGCGCGTTCGAAGATTGTGCGGTTCCGTGACGCCGTCAACGCCCGATGCAATCCGGATAATCTCGGCCTCCACGGTTTCGTCGAGCGATTCTTCGGTCAATTCGCCAATGCTCCTGGACGAGATTCGAATCGCCACCCTGATAATGAAGAGACTAACAACGATGGCGGCAAGCGGGTCAAGCAGTCGCCATTGTTCACCCAGCAAGATGGCCCCGCCGATCCCGAGCATCGCACCGACTGACGAAAGGGCATCGGAACGGTGATGCCAGGCGTTGGCTATGACGGCGTAGCTGTTGATGCGCTTTCCGACACTTGCGGTATAGCGGTACAGCAATTCCTTGATGGCGATGGAGACGATTGCAGCCGCCAGCGCGATCATCCCGGGCGCTCTGAGCGGTTCTCCCCTCAGATTCGACCAAATCGTGGTGGCAGCGTTCCAGAATATCCCGCCGCCGACGAGTAGAAGAGAACCACCGATGACAGCCGCAGCCAGAGTCTCGTATTTGCCGTGGCCGTAATCGTGGTTCTGGTCGGCAGGCTTGTCGGCGAATTGGAAACCGGCCAGCACGACAATGTCGGTGCCGATATCGGAAAGTGAGTGCGCAGCATCGGCAATCATTGCCCCACTATGCCCGACAACCCCAGCAACGAGCTTCAGCGCGGTCAGGACCAGGTTGGCAAAGAAGCCAATCCAGGTAATTTGGGTAGCGGCCGCAGTTCTCCGATTCATCATTTTGCCGGTATTTCAGGCTATAGTGTCATTCGGCCCCACCTGCGCGAGCCCCATTTGACAATCCGGCACGGCCCGTCTAGAATCAAAATCTTGGCACACGCGGTTGGCGACAGACGATAATACACGAGTGTTGCCCGGGGCGGTAGCTCAGCTGGGAGAGCGCTTGAATCGCACTCAAGAGGTCGGGAGTTCGAATCTCCTCCGCTCCACTGATGATTCGGGCTGCAATTGGTCGGTGTCGGCCAGCAGACGGTTGCCTTGACCATTTGCGGTCAAAGACCTTTGCCCGTCGCGTCGGGCAGTCGCGCAACCTCTTCATCGGTGAGCATTCCACTGTAGATGCGCAGGTCGGCCAGCTCACCGTGGAAGTTTTCAGAAGGATCGTTCTCCCAACGATTGTAGGCCCCTACGCGAAAACCGTAGAGGTCCAGCGGGAGTCCCAGGCCGGGACGATGGGTTTTGGCAGGCTTTCCGTCGAGGTAGAAGCGTATGTGCCCGCCGTGCCGGCCGTCGCAAACCAGCGTTACGTGGTGCCATTGGCCGGGCTTCAGCGGAGTGTTCGCCTTCGCGTGCGTCCAGTTGGCGCCATCGGTGTTCACAGCCACGTTGGGTGTACCATCGGGCAGCAGGCTCAGGTGCAATGTGCCGGGTTTGGCGTCGTGGCAGAATAGCAGGGGGCTCCAGCGGCTCTTCAGTGAATGGAACTTCACCCAAAGGGCGATGGACACGGCCTCGTGGCCGCCGAGGCCCCCAGCTTCGAGGTAGCCGTTGCCCTCAAAACGCCGTCCACCGCGGCCTTCCTGGCCGGGCGCCGGCGGGGCCGCGACCACTTTCAGTGCGGAAGCCTCGCCTGAAACGTCGCTCTCGGTGTCGCCCTCCCCGTCAAGCGGCCAGTGGGCCAGCAGGCGGGCGGGCAGGGGCTCCGGCGTGGGCAACTCGGGCAGGGCGGGCGGAATGCCCATGGCCGACTCCACCGTCGGGACCGGCCGGAAGTCGTCCTGACCGCGGTACTTCAGGTGTCGCCGCCCGAAGTACGAACCGTAATACGGCGCGCCGCAATCGATCCACGTGACCAGCCGGATCCACTCATTGCGCGACAAGACGACGTCGTGATGGCCGACCCTGAGCACGTCGACCAGATGGCTGCGGTGCGACCCGAGGCTGTACGGAGCGACGGCCTCGGCGTTCGCCATCGAATAGGTGTGGCCGGCCCACTCCTGGATCGCGTGGACCAATTTGGACTTGAAGATGCTCTCGTAGGAGACACTGAATAGCGTGGTCAGGTCGCTGCGCAGGTCGAGGTCCACCTGCGGGTTCTTGCCGTCGTGGCAGTCGACGCAGTGCCGGTCGAAGATTGGCTGGATATCGCAGGGGTAATGCAGGGGGCGCGGCGCAACCTCGCCCGGCTGCGCGGCCAGCGCGGCAGGCGGCCGTCCGAAGGCCATCGCCAGGCGCGCCTCCGGAGCCTGCGTGCGATGCTCATGGCAACCGACGCACGAGCGTGCTTCGCCCGGCTCGAAACTCACGAACGTGCGCATCCGCTGCACCTCCATGAAGTTCTCGTCGAGCGCCTGGAAGAACAGGTTCCGGCCGGCCGGCACCTCGAAGCAGGCTGAGCCGTCCTCTTCGACGGGTACGATACCCCAGAGCACCGCGACCCAAATATGGGTGTTGTGGCTGACGACCAGATGCCCGCCAAAGCCGTCGGCGCTGCGGTCCTCGCCGCGGCGCGAATCGACCTCGGCCACCCAGGTCTTGGGAACTTGCTCCATGACGCGCACGTACTTCACCGCGCCCGGCTCCACGCCGTCGAGCCCGCGGTAGACGTCGGCCAGGAAGACCACGGCTTTTCCGGGAACTGCGGGAATCGCCTCGCCATCGACCGTCAATTGCTCGGGCTCGGCCGGCCTGGAAAGCGCCGGAAGGACGGGCGGCCTTGGCCGCGGGCCGAGCAGCATCGGCTGCCACGACGAGATTTCCGGGTCGTGATAAACCGGCACACGGTTGCCGAACACGTCGAGCAGGTACAGCCCGTAGGCGGCTTGGTCGTTGTACCGCCCCTCGGGATTGCAGGAAACGAGGAAGAACTGGTCGGAAAGCGGGTATGGATCGGCGTAGAAGGGGCCGAAAATGTCCTCGCGCCACGCACCGTTGCGAAGCTGGTACAAGCCGCGCAAGCCCTCGGTTCGCACGTTGGGCGTCAGGCTGGTCATGGCCGCAGGCTCGCGTTTGCCGCGGTCGAGGTCGACCAGCAGCACCGGCCCGACGCCCATCGGTTCGTGTCCGCACCCGATGCACACCGCCTTGCGTGGATGGCCGGGCAACAGCCGCGCCTGCCAGAACACGCCGGGGTTGGCGATGTTGTTGCCGTAGAACTCCTCGCTGCCCGACCCGTCGGGCCGCATGGTCCACAGCGGTTGAACGGCCGCGATTCCCTTGTACACGTATTCCCAGCGGTTGTAGAGAATCCGCCCGTCCTCCATCATGGTAGGCGTGAACTCGCTGAGCGCGCCGTAGGAGAGCGGGCGCAGGCCGCCACCGCCGGCATCGATGCGGAACAGGTTCGTGCAGGCAAGGTAATGGGCGGGCGTACACAAGACGCCGCGCTCGCCCCGGGTCGAAGCGAAGCACAGACCGCCGTCGGGCAAGTAGCAGGGGTGGACGTCGTCGGTCCAGAACCGGTAGCCCATCAAACCGTAGTGCCCGTCGCCGAAGCTCGTCTGGCCGTATTTCGCAATCCGCTCCTCCTCATCGTCCGGCGGGTGGGTCACTTGCCGCAGCCCGCTGCCGTCGACGCCGACCTCCCAAATGCGATATCCCTCCGGCCGGGGCCGGCGGTAGCCGAACGCGATGCGTTTGCCGTCGAACGACAGGTCGTAACGGTCGAACACGCCGCCTTCGAGTTGCGGAACCAGCTCGCGCACGCTGCCGTCGGCCATCGACAGCACGCACAGGTTGCCGCCGAAGCGGGCGATGTGTTGGAAGTCGTCGTAATAGTGCATGCTGTTGTACGTATATCGCTTGCCGAACAGAATCTCGCGCCCCCGCAGCAGCGGACTGAGTTCAACCAACATGCGCCGCTGCATGCGGGGCATTTCGGCCATGAGCGCCCCGGTGTCCGGGTTGGCCGGATCGAGAGTCGCGGCAACCCCGGCCGATACGCGCTGCCGGTACCGGTCGAGTTCGCCGAGCAGTTCGGCCGCCGGGTACTCGTCCGGATGCGCGTGCCCCAACGCGGCGACCGCCGCGCGTAGTCGGGCAAGATCGACGTGGAGCCGGGCCGCTACTGATGCCTTCACACACAGATCGAGCCAGCGGCGGTCGTTGCGGCCGGCGGGTTCGCGGCGCAGCCGGTCCAATTCGTTGCGGATCGCGGCCTCATCGTCGCCGCAATCGAAGGCGAGGCGATCGACCAGTTGCTCCTCGGACTGCGTGCCGCCGGCGGCCAGCCAGCCGGCCGGTTCGAACCAGTCGGCGGGAACCAGGTCGAGCAGAGGATTCTCGGTGGGCGGGAAGTCGCGGCGGAACTGCTCCCACAGGCGCGGTGCAGGATTGGGCGATGGCGAGAAGAACCACGACGGTTCCTCGGCAGTCGCCACCCGGACCACCAGCCGGTTCTCGCCGGCCTGAAGATCAAGATCGGCCAGAAGCTGGTCAACGCGGGTACCGTCGACCCATCGGCCGCAACCGTAGCGGCCGACGTTCAGGTGCGTGCCGGCCGAGGCAATCTTCCGGCCGTTCAGCCACAGGTCCAAGCGATCGCCGCCGCCAACGCCGACGGTAAGGGTCACCGGCTGTTTGGCAGTGATGATTCTTGTCAAACAGAGCGTCTTGCCCGGCGAGTTGTCCGGCAGCGGCACGACCGTGGCGTCGGGCAGTTTGTCTTGCGGCGTCCAGAGCGGCTGCCCATCGGAGATCGAAGCATCGAGATCGAGTCCGGTTGCCGGTTGCACCAATCCATCGAGTACATCGGCCAGCATGACGGGCGTCGCCAGCCACGGGGCGACCTCGACGGCCTGCCTCGCGATCGGCTGCTCGGCCAGCCACGTTGCATAGCATTGGCGAGTGGCCAGAAGGGTTTCTGGTAGCGTCGCGTCGCGCACGTACATGGGCGGCGCACCGGGTTCGTGCTGGCTCGCTGAAGCAGCGGCGACAATCAGTGGAAGCCAGATAAGGAGGAGAATGGAAACAGCGCCCCACGGCAGGATATTTCGATTGGGCATGGTATTCTTCCGCCTGTGGATACAATTGATGGACCAGCGTGGAATTCAAGCCAGAAACAGGGGCCTCACGGCTCCCGCTCGCCTGTCGGCTTGCAGCGTTTCGGTAAACCAGCCCTCCGCGCACATTGCGCTTCTCACGGGTCGCAGCCAACTCTAAGCCCCGGAACGACATTCACGCACACCATTCCGCGGGGCCGGATTGTGCATAACGTATTGTGGCAAGAGCGTTCGGGACGTGCAAGAGAAGGGATCATCTACGAGTGTGCGACAAGACTCTATGCCACCCGGGAATCGACGTGCCAACCCTAGATTCGGCAAAGAATTGGCGTTGCCAAAGAATAAAGAATACCGCCTAGCGTCCTGAAGATCGCTGGCCGCTGCTTCGGCGGTAGGTTCCACTGGGATACTGCCGAGTGCTGGTGCCGGTGCGCGTGCTTGTCCCGCCGGTCCAGGTGCGGGTTGTGCCGGTCCCGGTTCGTTGCGCGCCCGACCCGCTGCCGTACTGCACCGAATCGCCCAAGATCGTTCCCAGCGCCGCCCGAACGGTCTCGGGATTCGAGTTCCGCAGCGTCATGACCTGGACCGTTTGGTTTTCCTCGGAGGCGGCCTGGTCCAGGGCCATCACCAGGCTGCGAACCTCCTCGAACAACGGTTCCGGAGCGGCAACGATCACCGAGTTGGTTCGCGCATCGACGCCAATGGATAACTTCACCTCGGGCTCGGTCGACTGCCTCATCTGCATCGCGGCCGCTGCGCCGCCGGGCGCTCCGCCAGGCATTCCGCCACCCTGTCGGCTGCCGCGGAACATCTGCATCACCATTGCTTGTTGCGGCGTCATCCGCCCGGCTGCGACCACAAGCCGATCCTGGTAGACCTCCTTGACCACTTCGGCAATCTCGGCAGCCGTCGTATGGATGACGGGTATCAGCCGCGGCTTCGATTCAGCCGCAACTTCCTCCGGGCTGCCCGGCCGGTCCAAGACCGTGAGCAACTGCTCGACCGTTTTCACGTCGGCGGGCAAACCTTGTACGAGCAGCGCGTTCAGCCGGGCGTCGGGTGTAATCGAGACCGGCCCGGCGAGTGTAATACGCCCCGCGGCACCCGCCGCGCCGAGTGTTCCTAGAATGCCCAAGGCCTGGGGCGCACCCTCGGCAGTTTCCGCCGCTGGGCTCGCGGAATTAGTCAGGAGTTGATTCAGTCTCTCCGCCGCGGGAGCCGCCTGAATATGACGGAGATAGAACACCGTGAGTTTCGGTTGGCCGGAGGTGCCTCCGGTCAAGACGTCGATGAGCGATTCAAGGTGGTCCAGCGCTTCCATGTCGTCAGACGAGATGTAGAGTCCTTCCGAACTAGGAACTGCGAAAATAGCCGGCTTGCCTGGCCGCCCTGCAGGCTGTCTCTGGCCACCACCGGCCGGTTCGACCGGCTCATCCGGCGGAGACAGGTTCTCGGAAGGCGGCGGGACGGGCGGAAAGAGATGCTCGGCCGGCGGAGCTGGAACTGCCGGGGACTCGGCCTCTGAAGCCGGATCGGGCGAAGGCTGCCCAGCCGGCGGCATCTGGAACACCGGAGGCGGGAGTGCCGGCAACTGCTCGTCCGGCTCGGCCGGGACCAGTTCGGGTGGGCCCGGCAAGGAGAACTCCGGCGGAGAGGGAGACAGTGGAGTTTGAGTTGGCGGAGAGGGTTCCGCTAGAGAGGGAAGCCGTGGAGTCTGGACTGGCGCAGCCGGGGTAGTCGGGGCATGGAATGACGGAGTATCCCGTTCGACTGGCGGCAATCGAACAGCCGGCGGTTGTGCAGCAGGTGCGGGCGGAACCGGAGTCCGCTCGTCGATCCACTGTCCACCCGCGGCACGGGGCGCCGGTACGACGCGCAAATCGTTCTCGTGCATGTTCGGCCAGAGCTGCTGAAGTCGTTGCAGCAGTTCCTTGGCATCGCCGCCCTCGACGGGCACCAGACGCAACCTGCCGCCGGAGAGCGCTCCGGAAGCGTGCCGCGATTCTCCCATCTTCTCCAGCAACGACCGGATCTGAGCAATCTGGCCTTCGCTGCCGCGAATCAGCAGTTGCCGGCTGCCGGGATCGGCATCGACACTGGGCGGTTTCCCGCCTTCTTCCGCAAATAGCTTGTTGATCGCCAGTACCGCGATGTGCGGGTCAACCGTCCGCAGGCGAATGACCTCGACGGAGCCCGCGTCGCGCTGCATCTGCTCCAGCGTGGCGCGGATCGTGGCGTGCTCCGAAGGGCGCGCCAGTGCCACCAGGTTGTTGGTCCTCGGGTCCAGCGCAAGCCGCGCCCCGGGCGATTCGGCCAGCAGGGTTTGCATGACTTTCAGGGCAGACTCCGGGTCGGCCGGAGCCACACTGTACACCTCGATCTGAGGCGCCGCTTGGGGGCCGGCGCCGGGCGCCTCGCCGAAGGCCGGCCGGTCGATGGTCTCCAGCATGCGGGCAACCTGCGCGAGCCGCTCGGGGCGTCCGGCGGCCAGCAGCCGCAGTCCAACCGGGTCGGTGGCGAACTGCAGCGAGCCGTCGGGGATCGCGTTTCCGTTGTCGGGAATGTCAAACATCTGGCGGAGCAGGCCAACCACCTCGTCCGGCGCGACCGAGTGCAATTGAAACCATTGCAGGGCGTGTTCTGCGGGATCGCGGGACCGCTCCGCCTGTTCGAGCACGTCACAGATGGTGCGCAACCGTCCGCCGGTCTCAGTGATAACGAGTTGCCGCGCCTTCGGCAGGGCAATCATCGAGCCTTGCGGGCCGAGAAGCTCTTCGATTTCGTCCTGCGCCTCGTCCACAGAAAGGTTCTTCAGTTGAAACCGCGTGCTCAGCAACTCGAATTTGCCGCGATCCTCCAATTCCGTGGGGGGCACCTCGGCAATCAGCGAAGGCGGAATGTCGTCCTCCAGGTTCACCAGCAGCAGCATCCGGTTGCGGAGCACCAGCGTATAGCCCTTGGTCACCAGCACGCTGTTGAGCAGATCGATTGCCTCGGCGGCGGTGTACTCGCGGCTGTCGGTGTAGTTGAAGGTCCCGGTGGGCGCGATGTCGAGCACCAGCGAATAACCCGCCTGATCGGCAAACCAATTGAGCACCTCCGACCAGGGCTGAAACCGGAAGCTGAATCGAAGGCGTGCCTCGTCCGCCGGGGCACTGGGTGGACCGGGTGGGCTGGCCGGATCGGATGAATCAGACGGATTCACTTGATCTGGCCGATCTGGCTGATCCGTCCGATCATCCTCAGCCGCGGGTGGCGCCGGTTGGGCAGCGCCACCTGGGGGAAATGCGTCAAAGTCGGCCCAGAAGGGCTCCTGTTGCTGCTGCATTTCAGGCCGCGCAAGACCGGGAGCCGCCAACAGCGAGGCAGTCAACACAACAATCACGTGCAGTTTGGTCGGCATAAACATCAGTTGGTCTCGCTACGCACAATCATCCAATGGTTTTACGGTTCAACCCACCATGGTCTCGCCGCCCCGCTGTCAGCAGGTTTCTGCTCGCTGTCCGCCGGTTTCTGATCGCCCTCGGCCGGTTTCTGTTCGCCTTCAACGGATGGACTGGCGGCGGGCGTTACGGTGGACGGTTGCCGATAATCGGCAGGCGGTCCCGCAGGCTCGTCGAGCGGGTTGAGGGCCTCCTCGACGGTAATCACCCCGTCGTTGTTTCCGTCGTACCGGAAGAACTTGTGGACCTTCTCGTCGGTCCACTCATCGGCGAATTCCCACATGCTCACCTGCCCGTCCATGTTGACGTCGCGTTCGAGGAACCAGTCGGGCAGCCCTTCCGGAAGCCGTTCGTGCGGTGCGCGGAAACGATAGGAACCCCGTTGCCTTGCACCAGAGGATTCGCGGGCTGTTTCCTCGGCAGGCGCGGAGCGGCCGTCCTGCTCTGTCTCACGTTGCTGGTCGGAACGCCGGTCGCTTGTGGCGGCGGAAGCTCCACCAAGGACCATGCGCGACGGCGGCTGAATTCGCGTGCCAAAGCCGGGAACCGGTTGCGGACTGCGTTCGACACCGAAACCGGGCACAAGTGGCGGCTCGGCGGGCGCCGTGCGCTGCTCCGCAGCATCCCGCGACGTGGGGGCGGGCTGGCCCGATGCGGCTTCCGTTGCAGGCCGGTCGCCGCCATCGCCTCGCGGAGGTCCCCCGCCACCTCGGTTCGCCATTCCTTCAACTATCTTGGCAATCGGGACGCCCTGCGACGGATCCAAACCAGCCCGGTCCGCCATGAACCGGAACATTCGGCGGCGTTCTTCGGGGACCTCGCTTTCATGGATAATCCCATCGCCGTTGGCATCCATGCTGCGCAGGAACCCCTCCAGTCGCGAGGCACGGTCTCCGCCGCCGCCGGGGCCTCTGGCTCCGGGACCACCCATGGCAGGCCCTCCGCCTCCAGGACCACCCACTGTAGGGCCTCCGGTTCCGGGGCCACCCTGCGGGCCGCCATATGCGCCGCGATCACGCCCCCCCTCCCGACTTCCCTCCCGACTTCCCTCGCCGCCGTTCTCACCTTGCTGACGGTCGCCGCCTCGACCACGGAACTGTGCAAACGCCTCGGCGGCATTCGCCAGAACGCACAAAGACAGGACCAGTCCAACAGCTCGATACATCGCCGGTACCCTTAGAGAATCCGAAGTCGTGAGTACAACCCCCATTATGATTGAAAGACGCGCGCAAAGCGACCCCTATACCTCATTGAACCCCGTGCACCCAAAAAAGTTCCCCGCCCGCGATACTCTTGGCCTCCCGCGGGGTTTCAAGGATGGATAGGTTCCCGGTTTCCCCCTTTTTCACAGGAGTACGAGTTATGAAGGTTTCGTCGCTTTGTGTTGGTGCTGTTTGCCTGACGCTGCTTGTCGCCAGTGTGGCTACAGCACAGCAGAGACCCCGGCAGCGGGGTGAAGCGGGCCCCGTCATGATGGGACGCATGGGCGGTGGTTTCGGGCTTGGTATGTTGGTGCGTTCAGAGCGGGTTCAGAAGGAGATCGGTCTGGAAGAAGGGCAGAAGAAGCAACTGGACGAATTCTTTGAGGCCCAGCGGGCTGGGTTTCAACGCCCGGAAGGAGCTGGCGACCTGACGCAGGAACAACGCCGCGAGCGATTCCAGCAGATGATCGCCGAACGCACGGAGGCAATGGAGAAGAAGCTGAAGGAAGTGCTCAACGAGAAACAGTTCGAACGCTTGAACCAGGTTGCCTGGCAGTTGCAGGGCCCCGCGGTTCTACGCAATCCGGCGCTTCAGGCACGCCTGAAGCTGACGGAGGATCAGAAGGGGCAGCTTGAGAAGATCGACACCGAAATGCAGCAGCAGCGTCGGGAACTCTTCCAGGCCGGCCGAGGCGACGAGGCTGCTCGTGAGCAAGCTCGCGAGAAGATGCGGCAAATCGGCGAAGAGGCTCGTAAGAAGAGCATGGCCGTGCTCACTGCCGATCAGCGCGAAGCGCTGCCCAAGCTCATGGGTGACCCGATCGACTTCGATCGCTCGGCACTGTTCGGACCCCGCCCCGAAGGTGAGCGCGGCCAACGGCAGCGCGAGGGCGAGGGTGGCCGGCGCGAGGGCGAACGAGGTCAGCGCGGCCAGCGCGGTCAGCGCGGCGGCGCAAACCAGTAGTGCCCCATCCGTATCGCGTCCGTGGCACGGATTGCACGCCGCTATTCGTGGACACATTGGCATTGCACGCGGTTGAGGGTACAATGGAGATCTGAGGGATCGGATTATTCCCCGCACGCATGTACCGACGCCGACAACCTGCCGGAGCGGGGCCGCCCGCTCCGGCGTTTTTTTTCCTCCCAACCCGGTGACCGCCCAGCCGCGGTCGGCACCGGCCGTGCTGAAAGGCCGCGCATCATGGATTTGGCTGAAGTACTTCGCTCCGCCGGACTGCTCGATGAGCAGCAAGTGGAGATGGCGCGCCAAGCCCAAGCCGGCGGACAGCGTCTCGACGAGGCGGCGGTCGAGTTGGGGCTGGTTACCGAGGAGCAGGCGCTGCGGGCCATCGGCGAAGCGGTCGGGTTGCCGTATATCGATCTGTCCGAGGCAGACATCGACCTGTCGCTCCTGGCCAACGTGCCGCCAGGGGTGATCCACCACGAGTGGATATTCCCCGTCCGGCAGCAGAACGGCGCCCTGGTGGTCGCCACGGCCGATCCGTTCAACTTCTACGCCATTGATGAACTTAGCGCGACGCTGGGCAAGCCGATTCAGTCGGTGCTGGCCCCGCGCTCGGAAATCGCCAAGCTGATCAAGGCCCATCTCGGCGTCGGCAGCCAGACGGTGGACCGGCTGCTCGCCCAGAGCGACGAGAGCATGATCACCGTCGTCGACGAAGGCGAGGCCGACGGGTCCGAATTGTCGCAAATGGCCCAGGAACCGTCGGTGGTCCGGCTGGTCAACGAAATCCTGCTCGAAGCCATCGAGATGGGCGCCAGCGACGTCCACATCGAATCAGAGGAGCACTCGCTGCGCGTGCGCTACCGGCTCGACGGCGTCTTGCACGCGCAACCCATGCCGCCGGAAATCCACCGTTTTCGCGCGGCGATCATCAGCCGGGTGAAGATCATGGCTCGGTTGAACATCGCCGAGCGCCGGCTCCCGCAAGACGGCCGCATCGAACTGAAGGCCGGCGGGCGGGAAGTGGACGTCCGCGTGTCGGTCATTCCGATGATCCACGGCGAGGGGATCGTGCTGCGGTTGCTCGACAAGAGCCGCATGACGTTCTCGCTGACGAACCTGGGCATGGATGCGGGCATGTGCGCGACGTTCCGGCAACTGATCACGCTGCCCCACGGCATCATCCTGGTGACCGGCCCTACCGGGTCCGGCAAGACGACAACGTTGTACAGCGCGCTACTGGAAATCCGCAACGATCAGACGAAGATCATTACCACCGAGGACCCGGTGGAATACAAGCTGGCCGGGATCAACCAAATCCAAGTTCACAGCAAGATCGGCCTGACGTTCGCCGACTCGTTGCGAAGCATCCTGCGGCACGACCCCGACATTGTGCTCGTCGGCGAAATCCGCGACCTCGAAACCGCCGAAAACGCGATTCAGGCGTCGCTGACCGGCCACCTGGTGTTCAGCACCCTGCATACCAACGACGCGGCAGGCGCTTACACGCGGCTAACGGACATGGGAGTGGAGCCGTTCTTGGTGTCCAGCACCGTCGAGGCCGTCATGGCCCAGCGCCTGGTCCGGATGCTCTGCAAGCAGTGCCGAGAGCTTTACCATCCGGCCAGGGAGGACTTGCCTCCCGATTTCCCGTTCGAGCAGATTTCCGGGGGGCTGTACCGGGCGCAGGGATGCCGGGCCTGCCGCCAGGTGGGCTACAAGGGGCGGATCGGATTGTTTGAACTCCTTGTTACGACCGACCGTATCCGCCAGATCGCCCACGACCGCTCCAGTAGTTGGATGATCCACCAAGCGGCTCTCGAGGACGGAATGCTCTCGTTGCGACAGGACGGTTGGGCCAAGGTCCTTGCCGGCCGGACAACCGTCGAGGAAGTAGTTCGAGTGTCCAAGGGAAACGACATAACCAGCGATGCCGCACTATAGCTACGTCGCCCGCGATGCCAGCGGGAACCAGGTGACCGGAACGATTGAAGCCGCCTCGCAGCAGGAGGTGCTGGCTGCCATCGCCGGCCGCTCGTTGTTTCCGGTCGAGATTGGGAGCCGGCAGGCCGTGCAGGGCGTGCGGCGCCGCGTACCCGCCTCGCTGCTGTCCACCACGCTCGGGCAGATGTCCGACCTGCTGCAAAGCGGCGTGCCCCTGCTGCGTTCTCTGGAGGTGCTCCGCCGGCAGACCTCGCACCCCGGCATGCGCGAGATCATCAGCGACCTGCACCGCCAGGTCGAGGACGGCGCCTCGCTGGCCGAGGCCATGCAGCGCCACCAGCGCGTGCTCGGGCAAATTACCGTCAGCATGGTGCAGGCCGGCGGCGAGGGCGGGTTTCTGGAGGAGTCGCTCTCCCGGGTTTCGGCCTTCATCGAGGCGCAGGAGGACCTCAAGAGCCGCACCGTCGGGGCACTGGCCTACCCCTTCGTATTGGCCGGAATCTTCGCCGCCGTACTGGTCGGCATCTTGGTGTTCCTCGTACCGCGGTTTGAGTCCATTTTCGCCATCATGCGACAGCGGGGCGACCTGCCGCTGCTGACCGAGTGGCTGCTGGGCACCAGCCGGTTCGTCTGGAACTGGGGCCTGTGGCTTGCCCTCCCCCTGGCCATGGCCGGATCGGCGGCCTGGAAATGGTTGAAGACCGAGCAGGGGGAAACCTGGAGCGACTTGCTGAAACTGCGGCTGCCGATCGTGGGGCCGATCTTCCGCAACCTGGCCATCTCCCGCTTCTGCCGGGTGCTCGGAATGCTGCTTTCCCACGGCGTGCCCATCCTGCGGGCGCTGCAGATTTCCAGCGAGGCGGCGGGCAACCGCGTCCTGGCGGCTGCCGTGGTTGCGGCCACCAAGAACATCTCGGCCGGCCAGACCCTGGCCCAGCCCCTTTCACGCTGCGAGCATTTCCCCGAGACTATTGTCGAGATGATTGCCGTGGCCGAAGAATCGAACCGCCTGGACCGCGTTCTGATCGACATTGCCGACGGCTTGCAGCGGCGCACCTTCCGCCGGCTGGACCTTGCCGTGCGGCTGCTGGAGCCAGCCATGCTCGTGCTGATCGCCAGCATGGTGCTGCTGCTGGTCATCGCCCTGTTGCTCCCGATGTTCAGGATGAGTATGGCCATCGGATAACACACAACACGTCACACGCTTATTGGAGAAGTACCCGTGCGAAAACCCATGCTTCCAAAACGAAGGAATGCCCGGCGAGGCCTCACCCTGATTGAAGTGCTCCTGGTCCTGGTGATCCTGGTAATGATCGCATCGCTCACCGTAGTGGCCGTCATTCCAATGCAGCGGAGCGCGTACATGCGGGCGGCCGAGACGCAGATCAAGGCGTTCAAGACGCCGCTGCAAGCGTACCGGATCGACGTCGGAACCTTTCCGAACACGTCCCAGGGGCTCGAAGCCCTCCGCAATCCGCCGTCCGACCTCGCATCGCCGACCAAGTGGCGAGGCCCGTACCTGGAAAGCCCGGTCCCGCTGGACCCCTGGGGAAACCCCTACCGTTACGAGTATCCCGGCCGGTACGAGGCCGACGGGCCCGACATCTGGTCGTACGGTCCCGACGGTATCGACGGCACCGAAGACGACATCGGCAACTGGACCGTTGAGGGGTAGCCGCAATGGCAGCTTCCAGCGCGAAGGGGCCGGGGATTCTTTGCCATTCCCCAGGCCGGCGGGCGGTCACGCTGCTCGAGGTGATCCTCGTGCTGGCCGTGCTCGTAATGCTGGCCGCCGTGGCGTGGCCGTCGCTGGACCGTTCGTTGGCCGACCAACGCTTGCGCCATGCTGCCGACATGGTCCGCGCCCAGTGGGCGCAGGCGCACGTTCGCGCTGTCGGTACCGGAACGCAATACCACTTCCGCGTTGAACTGAACGGACGCCGCTACTGGATCGAACCGGCCGATTGTGGAAGCGAGGGTGCAGCAACCCTGCCGGCCGCCGGCACAGCGTCCATTCCCGGCATCGGCCAATCCTCGACCGGGCAGCGTCTCCTGCCGGACGATCTGATGTTCACCGAACTGAAGGTCGAACCGCCCTCTCGGACCGAGGTGTCCTGGCCGATGGGCCACCAGGACGACAGTGCCTTTGCAGTGGCCGAGAGCCTGCAACCTGAAGACACCGTTACGTTCTATCCCGACGGCACCTGTTCCGCGGCACGCCTGGTGCTGCGAAACGCTTATGACCGGTGCGTGACCGTATCGCTCCGTGGACTGACCGCCGTGGCTACGGTGGGCGAAGTGGTCCCCGTCGAGGAGGTCCTGCCATGAGAAGGGCTTCCAACCGCCGCGGGCTGACGCTACTGGAGGTGATCCTCGCTCTGGCTATTCTTGCAGGTGCCGTGGCTGTACTGTCCCAGGTATCCTGGAGTGGGCTGGAGAATGCGCGGCTTGCCGGCGAGGTGATTGCCGCGCAGCTCATGGCCGAAAGCATTATGGCCGAACTGACGACCGGAATCCTGCCGCTCCAACCCGTGTCCGATCAGCCCGTCGAGCACCTCAGCCTCGATTGGCATGAGGTTCTGGAGGCAAGCGACGATTTGGGCCGCTGGGTCGCAACCGTCGAGGTCTCGCCGGCGGCGTTGGACGGATTGCTGCACGTTGCGGTGACCGTGCGCGACGCCACGCCCACCGGCCGTGCCGCCGAATCGACCCTGGTGCGATGGCGGATGGACCCGAACCAGGAAGCTGTGCAGGAGTGGTAGAACCGTCCGGGAGACGGTCGGAGGGAATGTCATGGTACATCACGAAGCCACCCGCATGTTGCCACAGCCTGCGCATCACCTCGTGGCCGCCACCGGCCGGCTTGCCCGGCCTGGAGCGGTGGTCAGCCCGCTACCGCGGTGCCCACGCTCCCTATGTCCCCTGCACGTCGTTGCCGCCTCCGGTGGCAACGACGTGCAGGGGACATATTCGGGGGAGCGGTGGCCGCTTAGCTCGCTGGCCACGGCTCCAGCGGGGCGAGCCCGCAGGTGGCCCTTTGTGCGGCTCCGAACTTATGCGCAACAACGAGGGCGGGCCCCCGCCCCGCGCACGC
The DNA here is from genome assembly GCA_034005525.1 of Thermoguttaceae bacterium. Classification (GTDB taxonomy): domain Bacteria; phylum Planctomycetota; class Planctomycetia; order Pirellulales; family Thermoguttaceae; genus PWXP01. Next base: position 27,245 of record JAVEUP010000042.1, read on the forward strand.
GCCGCGGATTGACGCTGGTTGAGTTGCTCCTGGCCACGGCCCTTAGCGCCATGGTGGTGGTCGCCATTTTCACTGCGGTCGAGGCGCAGTTGCGGGCGTTCGACAGGGCATCCAGGAAGACGGAGCAGGACCGGGTTGCCTACGTGTTGCTGCGGCGCATGGCCGCCGATTTGCGCAGTGCCGTGAATCCGGCCACGCTGAGCCCGGACGCGACAGCCGGCAGCCTGGACAGCGGTTCAAGCGACGAGGATATGCTCGACCTCTTCGCCGAGGAAACCGACATTGCCTGGGCCTTGACCCTTGACGACACGATATCCGGACCGGCCGGGCTCAGGGGCGAGGCCGATCGGCTGCGGATCGACGTGGTCCGGGCGGTGCCGGCCGATGCGGCAACCCTTGGCGCGGCATTCTGGCTGGACAGTACCCCGACGCCGGCCGACAGCGGCATTCGCACCATCGAGTATTTTGTGGTCTCGCCCGACGAGTCGTACGTTGCGGCCGATGCCGGACAGCCGAACACGGCCGCCAGGGGCTTGATGCGACGAGAAATGGTCGAGCCGGTCGCGTTGTGGGCAGCGCAGTTGGGCGCGATCGACGACTCGAATCCGGCGGTGCTGCCGCTTGCGCCGGAGGTCGTCGCCGTTGAGTTTCGATACCACAACGGCACCGATTGGTCCGATACCTGGGACTCGTCGTCTTCGGGCACGTTGCCCCGGGCGGTCGAGATCACGCTGCTGTTGGCCCCCGAGGATATGTCGGCGTCGGATATCGCCGCGTGGTCGGTCGGGCTTGGGCTTTCGACAACCGGCGCCGAAACGGACATGCGCCGGTATCGCCTGGTCGTACACCTGCCCATCGAAACAAAGGACAGTTCCACGGCCGATGCCGGCAGCGGTTCAGAAACGGCCGAACCGGGCTACGTCGATCCGGAATGGGGAGAGGAGCTATGAGCGAACGGCACCGTGCCGCGCCGATCGAGCGGCCCTTTCCTCTTTCGGGCACAGAACGCCGTCGCGCGTGGGTGAACCCGGCTGCTGAGACAGCCGGAACCACCCACCCTACCGTTCTGCGGCGCCGCGCCAACCCGCGGAGCGGCATGGTGCTGATCCTGGTGCTGGTCGTCGTCGCGGCGCTAAGCCTCGGAGCGTTGGCGTTCTCGGAACTGATGATCAACCGTCGCGAGATCGTCCACCTGACAGAGCGGCAGGTCCAGGCGGCGGCGTTGGCCGAATCGGGTCTGGAGGTCGCGAAACTCCTGTTGACCGAACAGCCCGACGTCCGATACGCCGACGGCTCCTGGCAGGACAACGCCGAGTGGTTCCGCGGCGTCGTAGTGGTCGACGATGGCACGGAGCGCGGCCGCGGGCGGTTCAGTATCGTCGCGCCTGCGTTGCCCACGGAGTTGCAGGGTGAAATGCGTTTCGGCCTGGAGTGCGAGTCGGCGAAACTGAACCTGAACACACTGGCCACCGGTGGAAGCGACGCGGCGGAGGCCCGCCAGTGCCTCATGGGCCTGCCGGAGATGACCGAGGAGATCGCCGACGCCATCCTCGATTGGCTCGACGAGGACGACGAGACTCGCGAGTTCGGCGCCGAATCCCAGTATTACCAGGCGCTTGCCGCTCCCTACCAGCCGGCCAATGGGCCGTTGCGCCGCCTTGAGGAGTTGCTTCACGTCCGCGGGGTAACGCGCGAGCATCTGTTCGGGGCCGACGCGAACCAGAGCGGCTGGATCGACCCGGAGGAGGCAACCGCGTTTGCCACGACCGCCGAGCGCGGCTGGTCGGCCTATCTTACGCTCCACAGCCGCGAGTTGGACCGCCGCGCCGACGGCCAGCCGAAGATCAATCTCAACCAGGACGACCTTGAGAGCCTCCATGCCGAGTTGGAGGAAGCGCTGGGGGCGGAGTGGGCCACGTTCATCGTCGGCTACCGCCAGCAAGAGGAACTCTACGGCGAGGGCGACGATGCCGAGTCGTCTCGCGACAGTACCGGTTCGTCTCGCGACAATGCCGCCAGTGAAACGCCACCTGCCAACCCGCTGGACGACGCCGGGAATGAGGGCCCGGGTTCAGAGAGCCAGGGTGGCGAACGGAGGGAAGAGGAGGAAATGGAGGAGGACGAAGTCGAATACGAGGACCAGGTCACGGGGGAACTCGACCTGTCGAAGCCGGCGGCTCAAACGCTCGACAGCGTCCTGGACCTCATTGGCCAGAGCATTAAGGTAGAGTACGAGGGCCGCGACAAGCCGGTCGTGGTCGCGCCGCTTTTTCCGGACGATCGGGACGCCATGCGCGACTACCTGCCCAAGCTGCTCGAATGCGTGACGACCGATGAAACCGACACCCCGGCGGGCCGGGTCAATGTGAACCTTGCGCCGGCTGCCGTGCTCGCCGGCGTGCCGGGCATCGACGCCGACCTGGCCGCCCAGATCGTCGCCCGGCGCCCGGCAGACACAGCCGGGGCAGCTTCCGAGCAGCAGAACCCCACGTGGCTGCTGATCGAGGGCCTGGTGACGCTCGACGAAATGAAGGAAATGCTGCCTCGGCTGACCACCGGCGGCAGCGTGTACTGGGCCCAAGTGATCGGGTACTTCGACGAAGGCGGGCCCGCCGTCCGGCTGGAAGCTATCCTCGACGCTACCACCTTGCCGGTTCGCGTGATATCATTAAGAGACATGACCTCGTTGGGCCGCGGCTTCGAACCCGGGGTCCTAGACATTGCCGGCTTCGCGGGGGGGGCAGTAGACTGAGCGGCATTTTCGCGGCCGAGCGGCCAAGGGAGGACAGCATAGGATGAGATCGATGAAGATTGTTGTTGAACGGCACCCCGATACCTACGTGGCCTATCCGCTTGGGATAAGGGGGGTCGTTGTTGGACCGGGTGATACGTATGAAGCGGCGGTTGCCGATCTGAAATCGGCGTTGCACTTCCATTTGCAGACGTTTGGGGCCGACACTTTGGTGGTGGATCCACCCATCCTCGAGGCCTTCGTTGCGGAGACTGGAGTTCCAACCTGATGCCCAAGTTCCCGGTGGACGCGCCAAATCGGAGGGTCACAAAGGCCTTTGAGAAACTTGGTTTGTCCTGAATACTGTCCCCTTCGCAGCCGTAGGGTAGGCAATCATGCCTCGCCAAATTGCCATCGAACTGAGCCGGTCCGAAGCGCGAGTGCTGCTTGTGCGCACCGCGGGCGCGGAGGTTACCGTTGAGCAGGCGTTCTGCGTGCCGGCGGAATTGGACGACGACGCGAACCGGGCCGAGGCGCTCGAAAAGGCGGTGGTTGCGGCGCTGGCCGAACGCGGTATTTCGCGGCTGCCTGCGGTTGGCGTGGTGGGGCGCGCCGACGTCGAGCTGCGCCTGCTGCATCTGCCCCCGGCGCCGGATGACGAGTTGCCCGACCTGGTACGCTTCCAGGCCGACCAGGAGTTCCCGAACCTTGAGGCCGACGCGGCGCTCGATTTCCTGCCGCTGGACGGCGGGGGCGACCAGCCGCGGCGCGTGCTCGCCGCGGCGTTGAAGCCCGACCTGGCAGAACGCTTCCGGCGCATTTGCGGCGCGGCGAAACTATCGCTTGGCCGGCTTGTGCTCCATCCCGCCGCGGCCGCGGCACTGGCGGTCCGCCGCAGCGCCGAATTGGCAAGCGGCTGGTGCCTGCTGATCGACGTTCTTGACGGGCAGGCCGAGCTTACGGCGATCCTCCGCGGCGGCGCGGCGTTCTCGCGCCAGGTGTTCCTGCCGGACGGCCTGCCGGCCGGCGACGAAGCGGCCGAGGCGCTTAGCATCGAAGTTCGCCGCACTCGGGCAGCCGCCGCCAATCAGGAGGCGGCGCCAATGCCGGAGCCGGCGGTCCTGTTCGGCCACGGGGCCGAGTGGTCGGCCCTGGCACAGCGACTGGCAGGACAACTCGGCGTGGGTGTGGAGCTTGTCGATCCGTTTGCCGGGGCGCGCGGCCGGGAAGCGGCCGACGACCTCGCACCCGGCGTGCGGGCGAGGTTTGCCGGGTTGATGGGCGCCCTGGAGGACGAGGCGGGGGAGCGTGCGCCGGCGCTGGACTTCCTGCATCCGAGGAAACGCCCCCAGCCGCCCAGCCGCCGCAGAGCATACGTGCTGGGCGGCCTGGCCGCCGCCGCGGTCGTGCTGACACTCCTGACGGCCAACTGGATTCAAAGCAACCGGCTTCGCGCGTCGATCCGCGATCTTCAGCAGGAATCGAGGTCGCTGGACCGCCAGGTTGCCGAGGCCGACAAGATGATTGGTCACGCCGACGAGATCGGCAAATGGGTCGAGGGCGAGGTGGTGTGGCTCGACGAGCTGCGCTGGTTGTCCGAGAACTTCACCCCGGCGCAGGATGCCATGCTCACGAAGCTGGTCGCCGCCGCGGCCGCCGGGCGCACGGAGATCCGTTTGGACGGCCTGGCACGCAGCGTGGACGCCGCAAGCCAACTCGACCGCAAGCTCCAGGATGAAACCCACCGGCTGCTCGGCCAGACCAAGAGCGAGGACCGCTCCGACAGCCAGTATCGCATTCAGTTCCGTTCCACCGTGCAGATTGAGCGGCCGCAGTGAGCATCGCATTGAACAAACGCGAACGGATACTTGCCATCACTACCGCGGTGGTGTTGGCCGTTGTGTTGCTCTATTTCCTGTTCACGGCCTGGCAGGGACCGCGCGGCGCGCTGCTGGCACAGAAAACCAATGCCGCGGCTGAGCTGGAGCGCAAGCAGAACCGCCTGGACCTTGCCATCAAGGCCAGTGAACAACTGGCCGAATGGCAGGAACGGTCGCTTCCCGCCAATTCCGAAACGGCGCTGTCGCTCTATCAGAACTGGCTGCTGAAGACCGCCCGCGACGCCGGTTTCTCCGGCATTACCATCGACGCCGCGCAGGGTCGGCGGCGGCCCGGGGTTTTTCAGGCGTTGCGTCTGAACCTCCAGGCGGCGGCAAGTCTTGAAGAGCTGACCTTGTTCTTGCACCGGTTCTACCAGGCGGGCCACCTGCACCAGATTCTCGCGCTCGGCCTGGTGCCGGAGAGTCGCGGGAGCAAGCTTTCGCTTCAAATGACGGTCGAGGCATTATCGCTGCCTGCTACCGATCGCACCGATTCGTTATCCGCGGCAGCGTCCCCTCACAAGCTCGACGCACTGGACGCCTACCGCAATTCGATAGCGCGCCGGAACCTTTTCGCCGCGTATCAGCCGCCGGCCCGCCCGCCCGCCGAGCCGGCGCGCGTCGCGTCGCCACCCCCGCCGTCGCCGCCGCGCTTCGATCCGGCCAGGCACGCCTATCTGACGGCAATCGTTTCTGTAGACGATCGCCCGCAAGCGTGGATTCTTGCCCGCACCTCGGGCGAGAAGTTTGAATTGTTCGAAGGCGACGCATTCCGGATCGGCGATACCCGGGGCAAGGTGTTGCGGATTGGACAGCGTGAGGCGGAAGTCGAGTTCGACGGCCAGCGCTACATCGTACCGCTGGGCGAGAACCTGCGAACCCAGGCGAACTCGCCGGAATAGACGCGGTCTATTGCCCGCGAGACTTCGAAATCCTCCCGTTCTGGACCTCGATGTCGGTTACCAGAAGCAGGTCGATTATAGTGCATTTTCGGCCGACGTCCAGAACCGGTCAACCAGGGCCGCGGCTTCCTCCCACGTAAGAACGCCGTGCCGGACGTCGTCGTTTGCGGCACTCAGCACGCGGGCGCGCAGGCTTTCCTTGCTCAGCGGCTCGTCGGACGCGAGGTGCCCGGTGCCGGTCAGATGCTCGACCATGCGGTCGCGGGTGCGTTTCTGGAAGCCGCGGGTGCGCTCGTCTTCGCGGGCGTCGATGGCGGCAATCAGCCGCGCGGCGTCCCAACGAAGGTCGGCAGCCAGCGAGCATATCGGGTCGATGAACGTCGCCGTCACCCCGGCGTCGGTCAGTACTTCGCGCGAAAGCGGCTTGCCGCGGCCGATTCGCCAGGCGGCGGCAAACGCGTCGAGCACTCGCCCACGGGCGTCAACCCGCGCAAGCTCGGCCGGGTCGATCAGTGCGTCAACCTGGCCGTGCGAGGCCATCGCTCGCAAGCTGCCGTAGTTTGTCACCGACGCCCGGAGCAGCCGATGCAGTGTTTCGGCATCGTCGACCAGGTGGGCAAGGTGCGCCGGGGCGGCCCCGAGCGACGGGTCCAGCCGCGGCACGCCGAGCGCCACGGCGTAGTCGGCCAGCAACCGGCCTTCGGGGGCGGGGACCGGTTCAACGGCCACGGTCGACCGGCTCAGAAGCTCCGTTTCGCCGGGCGGCATGCGGCGGATGGCGGCCAGGTCGATCGGCGGCCTGAGCGCCATGCCGCGGCGCTCGGCCATCTCGCGCCAGGCCGCGGCGTCGCTCGGCTGGCACGTGAAGTAGAACACCTGCCGCCCGCGCTCAACCAGTGTCAATACGCACTCGGCAATGGCGGCGAACCGTTCCGGATCGCTGCTGCTGAGCACTTCGTCGAGCAGGATGGGTAGACGGGTCCCATGCTCGGCCTCGACGGCGAACGCCAGGCGCACCGCCAGCAGGAGCTGCATGCGCGTGCCGCGCGAAAGTTCGTCGGGCGCCAGGCCGATCTGGGCGGCGGTATCGAGCGCCCGGAACGACGGCGGCGCGCCCTGGTCCGTTTCGGCCACGCGCAACTCGTACCGCCCGCGAGTGAAGCCGTTGAACCACTCGGCCGCGCGGCGGATGACCGGCGGCTGGCTTTCGATGCGGTACTCGCCTTCGACGTCGTCGAGCAGGAGCCGCGCCGCGGCGGCCGTTTCCGCCCGCTCGCGGCATTCGTACAGGGCGTCGGTTGCACGGTCGGCGGCAGCCACGGCGTCTTCCAGCGTGTTGGCGGCCTGGGTAGCCGCTATCCGACTGCGGATTTCATTGATCTGCTCTACCAAGGCCCGGTAGCCTTCAGCCTGAAGCTTCAGTTCATCCGACCACTGCTCCACCTGGTCAAGGCTCATGTCCAACAACTCGGGCTCATCAGCCAACTCCGCCACCCGCCCGTCGCGCTGGGCCGACGCCTTCAGGCGTTCCTCGCAAAGCCGGCGATACTCCGGCAGGCGTTGGACCCGCCGCTGAAGTTCGGCGGCGTCGGGCGCGTCGAGGCCGGCGGCGAGGAAGAGTTCCCGTTGGCGGTCCTGCAATTCGCCGATGCGCCGCCGGGTGTCGGCAAGCTGCGTTTCAGCGGTAGTGCGGTTCGCGCACGCTTCGCGATGCTGGGCGGCTCGCCGGGCAAGCTCGACCTTACGCGGCCGCGCTTCGGCCAACTCACTGGCCGGCTCGAAGCCGAATCGGCTCAGCCGCTCGTTGATAGCCTGCAACTCGGTCCTGTACTCGGTGTGCAGGCGGGCCAATTCGCCCGCCGCCTCCCGCGCGGCGGCGCGCGATTGCTGGTATTCCTTAAGCTGCCCGGCCAGGGTGGTCAAGGCCAAATCACTCGTTTCCGGGGCCACGCCAAAGCGGGCGATCAGCTCCCGGCGTTTCACGTCAATTGCCTGCTCCGCCTGTTCAATGCGGCGCATCTGGGCGAGCAGACTGCGCCGCCGCTCCTCGCGCGACTCGGCGGCGCGGGCGTCGGCCAGCGATCGCTCCAGTTCATTCACGCGTCGCCCGACGGCCTCCTGATCCCAGGCCGCCGGCGGCGGCAGCGGCAGCCGGGCGAAACGCTCGCGGAGGACGGCTCGCTCGTCGCGCGGGGGCGCCGCCGCGGGTTGCGCGGCAAGCCACGCCGCGCTGCCCGCCGCCAACAGCAGCAGGATCCACCACGGGTTCACAGCCACTGCCAGCACGATACTCAGCAGCGCCAGCCCGCCGATGAGTGCCCACAAGAGTATCCGGCGGCGTCCGTCGTCGGCCGGCGCGGATGGCGGGCCGACCTCGAACCACTGGCGCAGCAGATGGAGTCCTTCGGTGATCGACTCCATGTCGGCCGCCTCGGCCGGTTCGCCCAGCAGATCGAGCTGCGCCTCGGCGGCCCGGCGGTCCGCCGCCACCCGGTCCGCTTCGCGGTGGAACGCGTCGAGCCGGTCCAGCCCGGCCAAATCGAGATTGTCAAGCGTCTCGGGAGTGCCTGCGGGGCTGAGCACGCGCAGCGCCTGCTCGCATTTCAACTCCGATGCGTCGAGAGCGCGCTCCCGTTCGGCAATGCGATGCTCAAGGCCGGTAAGGCGATCGAGCCGAGTGTCCAACTCGTCGAGCAGGTGCTGGGGCACGCCTTCCTCGGGCAACGCGGCCTCGGCAAGCTGGTGCCCGGCCTGCTGCAAGATGTCTTCGGCGTTGTGGCTGGCGGTTTCCTCGTTCGCCAAATCGGCGGCAAGCTGTCTCAGCCGTGCCGGCTCGTCGCCCTGGAGCCGGTCCATACCCGGCGGAAAGTCCTCCAATTCGCGGTTGATCTCGGCTAGTTGTCCCTTGAGCCGATTCAATTCGCGGACCGTGTCCAGCCGCTTATGGCGGGCTTCGGCGCCTCGCGTTGCTTGTTCGCGCTGTTCGAGTTCGGCAAGCGTCGCCTCCTCGGCGCGAAGGTGTTCCTGCTGGGCGGTGATTTGCCGAACCGCTTCCTTCGCTTGCCGAAGCGAGTCCGACTCCGTACGGCCGTACCGGGCCGGTAGTTTCAGACGGGCGCCCTGCCGGATCGCGCCCAGGTCGTAGCCGCCGGCCATCTGTCGCGCAACCCGCTCTGCCAACTTTTGGTCGGCGCGGCTGCCGTCGAAGAGGTCATCGACGGTTACGGTAAAACACTCGGCCAGGTGCGAGCCGGGCGCCGGCGGCGCCGCGGCCGTCGCCCCGTCGCGCTGGTAGGCGGTTCGCTCCGCCTGGCGTTCGATGCGCAGCACCTGGCCGTCGTCGTCCCAGATCGACTCGATCGAAACCGGCCGCACCTTGTCGAGCGTGTCGGGCCAGATCAAACCGCGGATCGCGCGGCAGGTCGTCGTCTTCCCCGACCCATTCGGCCCCACCACCACGTTCAGCCCGGCGTCGAGGGCCGTAAGTGCAAACCCTTCGCGCTCGAACCCGGGCATCGTGCGAATGTGAAGCTCCCGGAGTCTCACGCGGCGGCCTCCTTTTGCGCCATCAACTCGTCCAGCATGGCGAAGCCGGCGCGAAGCAGTACCTGGCGCACCTGCTCGTCATCGGCCGGCTGCATGGCGTCATCCAGCGCGAGATAGGTGGACGACTTTCGTTCCGCCTCGATCGCCGCGCGGCCGCGCCGGATCAGCGGGTCGTACAACTCGACCGGAGTGCGGCGTTCCAGGGCCAGCAGCCGCCGGGCCAGCAGACCGACCGAGTCGGTCGAGCGAGCCAGATCGTCCAGCGAATGGTCCGGGCGCGTTGCATCATCGACCTTTTCGACGAAATACTCCACCGAGTCCTGCGAGATGCGCAGGTCGGCGAGTATCGGCCGGGTCAGCGCCGGCAGCATCCGGTGCAGGGCGGTGCGCCCCGTCAACCGCATCCGGCACGCCATCCACCGCGTCGCGGCCGACTCACCGCCGATGGCATCGTGCAGGCTGCGCAGAGCGCCCAATACGGCACGGTCGAACCCGTCGCTATCATGCACGCCGTCCAGCGAAACGTCGAGCGGCTCATAGCGCAACGGGGCGAGCGGCACCAGTTCAGCCCGCGGCGACGCACCGCGGGCAAACTCAACGAGCCATGCGCCATGCGGCCCGGGTTCGCCGGGGTCGAGCCCTTGTGGCGAGCCCGGGTACAGCACCAGCGGCAGGTTCTCGCTGAGCAGCGTCGGCCGGTGAATGTGCCCCAGCAGCCAGGCCGCTACCGGGCGCGCCCGCAATTCCGCCAGCGAAACGGGCGCGTAGGTGCTCGCACCAACGTCGCAGTCGCAGTGGAGAAGCCCGACGGTAAGACCGCCGCTTGCGACGGCGGGAAAGCCCAGGTCGAGCGGGTTGCCATGCACGTGCCGGGCGGGGAACGACCAGCCGACCAGGCGCACCGGATCGCCCTCGGTGCCGGGAACTTCCGCTTCCTCCCATTGTCCATCGCGTCCGAGCAACCGGAAACCCTCCACTTCGTCGGCCAACCGGGCGAGTACGTCGTGGTCGTGGTTGCCGGCCACGGCGAACACGGGCACGCCGCCGTCGAGCAACTTTCTCACGCCGGCCTGCAATACGGCATACGCCTCGTAGAATCGGTTGCCGGCGTCGACCACGTCGCCGGTGAGCACGGCAGCATGGACCCGGCGCTGGAGTGCCAGGTCGACGAACCGCCGGAACGCCTCGGCCGGGCCGAGGTCGCGCGGATCAACCCCGTCCGGCAGCCGGGTAGGCCGCCGGCCCAGATGCACGTCGCCGGTACAAAGCAGGCGGGTGGTCATTCCTCGATCCTATGCGTTGCTCACGTCGCAGGATAGGACGCTACTGCCCGCCGTCGGCCAGCGTCTCGGCGGCCAGCGCGCCGTAATGGGTGGCCTCGAACCGTTGGGCAATCGACTTCAACAGCGGCGTCCGGCGGCGCGGGTTGGCGGCAACGGCCTGCATTGCGGTATCGTAGGCTTTTTTGGCATCGACCTCGCGTTTGAAATCGCCGTCGGCCTCCATGAACTGGATCACCTGCCGGGCCGTCTGGTTCTGCGGCGTGCCGCGAAAGGCGCCGGCCAGTTCGGCAGCCGCCTCGTAGGCTTCGATGCGTTCGGGCACCTCGCCCTTGTATCGCTCGCGAATGAAGTCCAGACGGCCATCGAGGAATCGGGCGGATGCCGCCTCGACCATCTTGCGTTGCTCGGGGTTGAGCTTGCTCATAATGGGCCGCAGGGTTGCCTCGGAAACGCCGCCCAACTCCAGCGGCCAAAGCAGCGCGGTCAGTTCAACCGGCATACCTGGCGCAATGAACTTGAAGCTGCCCAGGTTCTTTGCCTCGGCCAACATCTTCGGCAGCGCGAATTGCTTGCCCTGCGGCGAGTCGAAGAACCCTCCGCCTTGGCCCTTGCCCGCAACCGCACCGTCCGGGCCCACCATCACGTAGTAGTACAGGTTGCTGTCGAATCCCAGCTTCGTATGCATCGCCGGGTCGTAGCCGTGGAAGATGTTCGGCGCGAAGAAGCCGCGCGCAGCGAGATACTGCTGCACGCCGGCCGGGCTCTTATCGGCGTTGACGGCCAGGATAACGACCGGTTTGTCGCTGATGACCGCCTTGAGTTGCTGGAACAGCTCACCCGACCACTCGTTGCACTTCGGGCACCACGTGGCGTACACGAGCACCACGGTTGTCTTGCCGCGAAGCATCTCGGGCGTAACCGCGGGACCGGCCCATTGAACCGTCGCCAGCGCCTTGAGTTGCTGCTGTGGCGATGTCGCCGCCTCCTGTGCCTGTACACCACCCACCAAGCCAACGAGAAGACCAACTGCCGCCATAGTCATTCGCACGTACATGATACTCACCCCCTAAATCAGATGGATGCGGTCAGCCAAGCCGAAATGGCGAACTACTGTCGTAACCGTTCACAGGGGACTGTCGCAATTTTCGCGGCATAAAGGGCAATCTGCCCAATCGGCCAACCGATCCGCCGCGAAAATGGGACTGTCCCCTTTGCCTTTGCATGCAGCGGGGAGAACTGCCCGCGCCGCTACCCTGTGAACAGTTACCTACCGTCGATTGTACGACCCCCGGCGCGAGCAAGCAAGTGGAAGGGGGATAACCGTTCACATAAGCCGCCCGCCTCGGGTCTGGCCCAATGCGGGCCGGTGAGGGTGATGGGCAGGTTGTCCCGTTCGCAGCGGAGTGGCGCGCCGCACCGAAAGAGAGGGCTCTGCCCGAGCTTGGGCGCGCCGGAAGCGGCCCAGGCTTCGGCCTCCAGGGTGAGAGCGTTCAGCAGTGCCTCGATCTTGCCGCGGAAATGCTCCAGCCCGCTCCGGTCCAGATTGGGCGGGATGAAGACCTCGCCGCTGGAAACGGCGCGGGCACGCGAGAAGGGGCGCGGGATGGCAAACCGGTCCCAGCTTCGCGCGCGCCAGGGCCGGTCGTAGCCGTAACCCATTACTACCAGGGGCAGACCCAGCTTCGAGGCCAGGAATACCGCGCCCGGCGCCAACCGCCGCCGGGGACCGCGGGGGCCGTCCGGCGTAATGGTCAGGTGCATCTGCCCGCTCTTGCGCAGCAGCTCCCGGATGGCCGCCACGCCGCCCCGGTTCGTCGAGCCGCGCACGAACTCGAAGCCCAAGTGGTAGGCCGCGTGGGAGAGTATCTCGGCATCGCGATGACGCGACAGGAGCATCGCCAGATTGCAGTGCCCGCGCAGGAAGAGCGGGAACAGGATGTACTCGTGCCAGAAGATGTAGATTTTCTGGCCCCGGCATTCGGGGAAGATGGGATCAACCGCCGGATCGTAGTACGCTACCTTGTAATTGAGCGTACCCATCCAGGCGCGCACCGCCGCCGAACCCAACAGCCCGCCAATGCGGTGAATCCAAGGAGCATCGATCTTCATGCTTCGCTTCCGTGCTTCGTGCGGTACGGTCTTTCGCGGAAGAGCCGGGTGGGCCGAGGTACGAGTCCCGCCGTGTTCGATATGTTCCAGTTCCAGTTTCCGTGGTGGGTCTCGTACCTCGACCCACCCTACACGCTCGTCCCATCGACACGCTAACTCGGTCCGGTCCATTCGCCGGAGAACACTTCCACGGCCGGGCCGGTCAGGTACACGTGATTGTCGTCGGCCCAGTGAAGTTCCAGGTCGCCGCCGGGCAGGTGGGCGAGAATCTTTCTGGCCGTCCGCCCGGCCAACACGCCCGCCACGCACACGGCACAGGCGCCGGTGCCACACGCAAGCGTCTCGCCGGAGCCGCGTTCCCAAACGCGCATTCGCACTTCCGCAGGTGAGAGGACCTCAACGAACTCGGCGTTCACACGATTGGGAAAATGTTGGTCCCGCTCCACTTGCGGCCCCACGTCGAGCACCCAGTGGTCGGTCAGAGTCTCGACGAAGGTAACGCAGTGCGGATTGCCCATGGATACGCAGGTTACCTCTAAGGATGCGTCGCGCAACGGCAGGTCCACGTCGACCACGGCGGGATGATCGGCCAGCGGGTTGACCGGGAGCGTGGTGGGAATGCGTTCCGGCCGAAGGATCGGCTCGCCCATATCGACCCGGACACGGACCACCCGCGCCTCGTGCGTTTCGAGTTCCAGGCTGAGCACGCCGGCGCCGGTTTCGATGGTGAGTGCCGGCTGCCGGCAGATGCCATGATCATACACGTACTTGGCCACGCAGCGGACACCGTTGCCGCACATTTCGGCCTCGGAGCCGTCGGCATTGAACATGCGCATGCGTGCGGCGGCCCGGCCGCTCGGAACGATCAGGATCAGTCCGTCGGCGCCGATGCCGAAGTGCCGGTCGGACGCCTTCCGGGCAAGCTCAGCGGGATTATCGGGAACGGGCTGCCGGAAGCAATCGACGTAGACGTAGTCGTTGCCGGCCCCGTGCATTTTGGTGAATTGCATGGCAACGGGTATTTTAGACAAGCGGCGGGTGCACGGCAAGGCTAACCCGACAGGTCGAGCAGGTTCCCGCTTGCACCGCTGGGGTCCTTGGAGCGGGGCGTATCGGGCGAAGCGGCATCGGTCTCGTCCTTATGGGACCCGGGCGCCTCTTCCCAGAGGCGGCGGCCGTCGGCGTCGCGGTCTTCGGCTTCGTGATCGTCGCCGTCCGTTTGGCCGATTCCAGCGGCGTCCTCCGCCTTCTGATCGCTGTGCGCCTTCCGTTGCTGGGCGGCGGCGTCCTGCCGCGCCCGGTCGACCTCGGAACCGTGGGCTTGCGCCAGGGGCGAGCCCGCCGCACTGGCCGCAAGTCCGCCCAAAGGACCAACACTCATGAGCAACCTCCTTCCGGTTGCGCGTGCGGCCGCCGCGGCAGGCCGCACTCGCCGAAGTTCCAGGTTCTCACGCCGCCGTGCGCGTTGCTGCCGTCCTTGGTGCCGGGAGCGACTTCAGAGTACGTTAATTGTAGCTTACTTCCGTTGGACAGGGAATAGCGGTGCGCGCCCTCACCGCCACCGAAACAGGTTCTTCGGAAACCAGCCGGTCGGTTCCGGCTTGCCGTGCAGATCGGTTTGCAAGTGCTGGAGGGCCTTGTTCACGACCGGAAACGCCTCGCGGCGCGTTTCCGGCTGCTGCATGGTGCCGGTTACGTGGATGAGCATGATCTGCTGGCTGGCGCCGCCCACAACCTGCTTGAGCACCGGCAGGTCCAACTCGCCGCGGCCGACGATGGCATGGAACGTCATGCGCACGTTCTGCTGGAAGTCCATTTCCCCCTTGCCCAGCAGGCTGATGGCGTCGCCGCTGAAGTCGATCTGGTCGAAGTAGATGTGCTGCCCCTCGACGCGGAACCGGATGTCGCTCTTGCTGAACGCGTTCCGGTCGGGAGTTCGCACGCTGAGGATTTTCAGCAGGGCGATCATCAGCGGCAGTTCGTACACGTCGGCGCCGTCCAACCGGATCGCGCCGTGCCCGACCATGGCGTTGGTGCTTGATCCCGCGCCCCGGAGGTCCAGGGCCCCGTGCAACTTGCCTTGCAGGCGGTGTTCTCCGGTCAGTACTTCCTGGGCGCAGCGGGCCAGGTCGGCCTGGTTCAACGTGGCGTGCAGTCCCCAGCGGGGCACGGGGCCGAGCGTAATCCAGGCATCGCCGTTGATCACGCCGCCGAACAGCGAGGCAGCCACGGGGCGGGCACGCACCGAGCTGCGCTCCTCGGCCGGACGGCGCCGCTCGACCCACGAACCGAGCAGTACCTGCTGGTCGTCGATCCACAACGGGCCGGTCACCTGCGTGAACTGAAAGTCCTTGTAGGTGAGCGAATCGATATCGAGTTCGCCGCCGGAGGCCATGCGCACCCCGTCGAACCGGCCGGAGAGGGTCAGGCCGCCGTGCATGTTTTCGAGTTTCACGCCGCAGTCGATGCTCGCCTGGTGGAAGCCTACCCGCACGTTCCACGCCGCTTGCATCCTGTCGTCGGCCCGGACGCCGCCCTCCAGATCGACCGAGCCGCGCAGGTTGAACAAGCCGGCCGGGTTCAGCCCGGTGAGCGATCTGCGCAACCCGTCGGGCAGTGCTTGAACCAGGTCGCGATCGAAACGGAGGCGGTCCACCGAGAGCCCGCTAAGCCGCAGCAGCCATCGGCCGTCCGGCAGGATTTCGCAATCGCCCGCCGTACTGATCTGGACCCCGCCGTGCTCGGCTTCGAGCCGGTCGAACGAGACGTGCCCGTCGCGGTACACGATCTCGCCTTGCAGCTTTTCCATGCGGTAGGGGAAGCGAACGGGGTCGATCGAGGTGGTGTCGGCCTGAGGATGGATTCGGGTCGACACGCTCAGATGCCGCTTCTCGGCCAGATAACGGATTTCGGCCGAGAGGTCGACCATGCCCCGCGGCCGGAGGTCTTCCCACAGGCTCCGCACGTTCGGCGTGAGCGCGTCGCGCAGTTCGCCTTCCAGCGGGATATCGCTCGCCTGCAGCGACAGCCGGAACTCGCGCCCCTCCGGCCGCGACTGAAGATGCCCGTGGCAAACAACCCGGCCCGCGTCGTTGCGGCCCTCCAGGTCGCGGAACTGCCAGTGGTCGTCGCGCATCTCGATGGTGCCGCGGATATCGTGCACCGGGTAGGGAAACTTATCATAGCGCAAGGCGCACCGGTTCAACTCGACGAGCAGATGCTTGTGCATGGGCCCTTCCGGCAGTTCGCGCCACATGCGATAGTCGACCCGGATCGTCCCGCGCGGCTGAAGCGAGCGGACGACCTCCTGGCTGTCGCCCGGCAGTGCCACCAGCAGCTTCTCGTCCAGCGGAATCGCATTGCTTTGCAGGCGGAGCCAGCCGTGGGGACTGCCCAGCGCATCGGCGAGTTCTGCGTCGATCCGCACCGGTTCGTTGCCGCTGTGCGCCCGCACGTTGATCTGAACGCGCCCGTCGGCCAGTTGCACGGTGCCCACCCCGTGCTCCAGCCGATACGGAAACCGAATGTGGGTAAACGATACGTCGAGCAGGCGCGCCTCGACCGTCGGCGTCCAGGTGTGGCCATCGAACGCCAGTTGCAGGTCGACGTCGATCTGCCCGGCCGGCCGATACCGGTACCATTGCTGCTTCAAGGGCTCGGGCAGAACCTCGATCAGTGGGCGGCTCAGCTCCAACTGGCGGATTTCGGCCGTGAGCTGCACCGGGGCGCGGCTGCCGAACCCGCTGTGCCCGCTCGAAAGCCGCACGGTGGCCTCGTTGGCCCGGGCCGTCAGGTTGTCGATCGCAAAGCCGTCCTCGCTCAGCCGGAAAGTCGCCCGCGCATCGGTCAGCGGATACGGCAACCGGCGGTCGTCGATCCGCCCGTGGCTGAGGCGGCCGGATACGGCAAACCGGTCGGGCTGCGGATCGCCGGGGTTGCGGCTGACCCGGAACGTCAAGCTGGCCTGGCCCCGCACGTCGTCGACCGCGTACAGGTGCGTGGAAACCGGTCCGGGCAGGGCGTCGCGCAGTTGCGGCGAGAGCGTCAGTCCCTCGACGACGCCACTGAGGTCCCACGCTCCGTCGTGGGCGTCCATCGAGCCCTTCAGGGCCATGCGCTGGAAATGATCGCCGCCGAGCGTCCCCTCAAGCCATCGCGCATTGGGATGGGGCGCCGCGTCGCCTTCGGGCGGGTGGAGGACCATGTTCACGTCGCGGAGGGTGAGCGTGCTCGACGGGTTGCGCGTGGGGTCGAACAACTCGATGGTGCCGCCCTCGATGCGAACCTCCGGCCGGTCATCACTGACGTGGGGAAGCGGCAAGAGCTTCGCGGCGCTGTACGAGCCATCCCGCCGCCGCGTCACCCGGAGCACCGGCCGGCGCACCACGAGGCGTTGCACCTTTACGTCGCCGGCCAACAGGCGGCGCACGTCGGTCCCGCAAACCAGCGTCATTTCGTCTACGACCAGCAATTCCGCGTGAGGTCCTTCGGCGCCCGGTTCGATAATGCGCACGCGCCGTACCCGGATTCCCTCGCCTTCGACGATCTGGGCCGATCCCACTCGAACCTGCAAGCCTGGGTAGTGGGCCGCCATCGCCGTTTCGATTCGCGCGCGCACCTCGTCGTGGCGTCTTTGGTAGAAGTGCAGCGCGACCGCCGCCGCGCCGACCAGACCGATCAGCCCGCCCCATTTGAAGCAGAACCAGCAGAGATTGATCACCCGGACGAAAA
Source organism: Thermoguttaceae bacterium (assembly GCA_034005525.1). GTDB lineage: Bacteria > Planctomycetota > Planctomycetia > Pirellulales > Thermoguttaceae > PWXP01. The sequence goes on from JAVEUP010000042.1 coordinate 44,427, forward strand.
TGGTTTCCGAGCCTCCTGCTCCGGTTGTGGTTCTGTTGTGCAGGGGAACACCGCTCCCGCCGCCAGCACGATCAACGCCAGCATGGCGGGCTCCCGGTAGCGAATGGAACTGACGAACACCATGTGAAGCAGTGTGAAATACACGGCCGGCAGCCAACACAGTACATACGGCCAACCGAGGCGAAACGTTCGCCACGCCCCGGCCAGCGCCAACACCATGATGGGCACGTAAGTACCGGCCACGATCAGCCGGACGGGCCAACTCGACAGTTGCGGCTCGTTCGGCCAGACGTTCCACATGCGGACAAACTTGACCGCCGCCAAATGCGCCACGCGGCCGGGATGCTGCTTTGCCCACTCGACGGCCTCGCGCCGCATCCGCCGGTCCAACCGCACCTCGAACGGCACGGGGTCAGCATCGCGCCGCCGTTCTTCGTCGACGAACCCTTCGACGAAGACCATGTCGCTGGCGCCGGTGGCCTGCGGGCTGATTCCGTCATACAGGCTGGCCCCCACCTGGAGCGTTGTCGGCACGAAATATCCCGTCACTCGCCAGTTGCGGATCCACCACGGGGCAAGCACTACCAGCATTGCCGCCAGGACCGCCATTCCGACCGCCGGTTCGTTCCATCGTGAACGTTCACCGGGGACCGTACTCTTGACGCGGCCACTCCCGCTTTTTCGGCCGAGCCCCAGGCACTGTGCTGCCCACACCAGGGCGACAACTCCCGGCGTGAACAGCAGCCAACTCGGTCGGACCAGCACTGCCGCACCGGCGGCCGCGCCGGTGGCGAGCCCCAGCCAGACCGCCCTGGTTCCGGAGGTGCCGCGCCATGCGGCGCACCAGGCGCAAAGCTGGAGCACCATCAACAGCGAGAACGGTGTTTCGGTGAGTACCATGGGGCTGGTTGCCACCGCGCCCGGATAGACGGCCGCGGCCAGCCCGGCGGCCAGTCCGGCCCACCGGCCAAACAGCTTCCAGGCCAGACAGCAAGCGGCGCCCACGACGAGTGTTCCAACAACCGCACCCTGAATCCGTGCCCAGAACAGCGGCGGCTCGTCTCCACCGATAAGAAACAGCGGCGCCAGCAGCAGCGGGTACCCCGGTGTACGGAAGACCCGCGCGTCGAGGCCGTCGGGCGCGAACCGGTAGTCGTCACACCGGGCAATCGCGCGGCCGAGCTGCCAGTAGCTTTCGCTATCGCCGAAGAAGAACCGGCCTTCCGCCCAATGATGCCACAGCGCAGCGGCCCCCAGCCGCACCGCCAGCGCGACCAGCAGAACACACCCGACTTGCTTCCATGCGTGTCGGTCCATAACCCCCACCATAGGCATTTCAGGGGGTCCGCCCCCCTCGTATTGGATCGAGCTTCCCCGGTCAGGCATGCGCATAACATCCCCAATGAGAAAGACAGGCGGCAAATGGTACTCTGCACACGCCGTAAGGGTCAATGCAACATTATCTGTTACGCGCCGCCAAAAAACCGGGAAAGACGCAGGTACTGGCAAGATAGGGGGCTTTGCATTCGCCTATATTGCCAAGATCGGCCCTTTCCCGGTCATAAGACGCTTGACGGCGGATTCCTGCCGCGGTAAATTCCGATCTATTCCGGGCAACTGGGCCTGGATTTCGCATGGGTCACCACGGTGCAAAAGGAGTCCAACATGGCGTCGAACCTGCCCGGATACGTTGCTTCCGCCCAGCCTAACCCCACGACCAACCGCGTCCCGTGGTTCGCCAGCACGGCGCAAACCTATGCGGGAATCATGCTCTGGTTCGTGTTCTGGCAGAAGGTTCCGGCAGCGGGGGACACCCCAGGTGGCACCCTGGCGGCTGGGTTGGGCGTGGCGTTTGGCGCTCTTGTGGTCGCGGCCCTTCTGGCACACTTCCTGTACTACCTGGTGCCCGGCTTGCTGGGCATGAAGACCGGATTGCCGCTGTACATCGTCGGCACGTCGACCTACGGCGTGCAAGGTGGCTTCTTCATGCCGGGCTTTCTGATGGGTCTGTTGCAGTTCGGCTGGCTGGGCGTCAACGCGTGCTTCTCTGCCGCGTTTCTAGTTCTGCCTTTTTATGCCGATAAGGATCTGCTGGGAGTGATCTCCACTCCACCCCACATTGCGGTTGCCATCCTTTGGGCAGCGCTGGCGGCGTTTATGGGGCTGAAGGGCATCCACTATGTGGCCAAGGTGGCCAGCTTCCTGCCGCTCATTCCCTTAGTCATCTTGATTGTTCTGTTCGTGTCCACGGTTGGCGGCGTGGGTTCGTTCGACGTGCAGCAATCGATTGATGCGACGGGCTCGAACGTCATGCCTCTTTCGCGCGAGGCGATCTTCGGCCTGATGCTGACCTACGTTCTCGGCTTTTTTGCGACTGCCGGCGCCGCCGGGTGCGACTTCGGCATGAACAACCGCCACTTGAAGGACGTGCAGCTTGGCGGCCTGGCCGGCATTGCCGGGGCCACCATTTTCGCGGGCGGCTTAGCCCTGCTGATCGTGGCCGGCGCCCACGGCGCCGGGAAGTCCGGCGACCTCGCTCAGATGAACCCCACGGAGTTGATGGGCGGCGTGCTGGGCGCCAAGGTCGGTGCGACGTTCATGTACCTGCTGGCAATTGCCGCGTTCCCGCCCGCATGCTTCTCGGCGTTTATTGCCGCGAACAGCTTCAAGACGACGCTGCCGAAGGTGAATCCGTTCATTACCGTCGGTATTGGCACGGTGGCAAGTATCGTACTGGCCGTCACTGGATGGGCTGCTAAGGTGGAGTTTGTCTTTGGGATCATCGGCGCGTCGTTCGGGCCGGTGTGCGGGGCCATGTTCGCCGACTACATGCTGGCAGGCCGGAAATGGGCTGGTCCGCGGGCCGGGTTCAACCTGGCCGGCTGGATTTCCTGGGTGGCCGGCTTCTGCGTGGGCGCCTTCAATGGCCTGATCGGCATCGCGGCGCCCAACTCGCCGTTCGTGGGACTCGTGCCCGTTCCGCCGCTGTCCGCCTTCGTCGTCGGATTCCTGCTGTACTTCATCCTGGCCAAGATCGGACTGCAAAGCCGGGTGCTGCCCATGCCGCAGCGCATCGACGGCGAGTAACTTGCCAAATACCTTGCCGGAACAGGCCACAGAGGTGGGGGGGCCTGCAATGTGGCCACCCGCAACGGTGTGCGGCAAGATTTTCTGGCACGTTCAGTGGCAGCGCAGGGCCACCTGCGGGCTCGCCCCGCATGGAGCCGTGGTCAATGAGCTAAGCGGGCACGG